>CBDUOT010000025.1:0-36127 GCA_965368915.1 uncultured Rhodobacterales bacterium
GCTCGCGGCCCTTCTCAAGAATGTGGACGACGTCATAGGCCGAACAGCCGCCCGTGCCGATCAGAATCAGCTCCATGGGGCTTGGCCCCGGTTTGGGCTTGTCGCCGACTCCGTTGCCGAAGGCGATCTTGTGGCCGGCCTCGACCTCGCCGGTGAAGGTCCGGTCCTCGACCCATTTGACGCGCGCTTTCATGTGCTCTCCCATCCGCGGATTCGGGCCGCATCATGGTCGGGCGTCCGGGCGGCTTCAAGGCCGCTCGGGCGCGCTGTCCCGTCATGTGTCGGGACGGATGCCATACGCCCGCCATACGCCGGCGGGACGCGTGCCTTACAGCCCTGCTCAGTGCAGGTAGAACTCTCCCACGACATTCCGCCATTCACCCGGCGAGATGAGTTTGCGGTGGCAGAAGCGGACCGAGTGCAAGGGCCCCTCGATCTCGTCCTGCCAGAATTCGATGAATTTGAAGAGTTCCGGATAGTCCGGCGCCAGGTCGTATTCCTGCCAGATGAAGCTGTTCAGGACGTTCTTGTAGTCTGGCATACGATAGTAAAGTTCAGCCGTCGTGAGCCCGTAGCCCTTCAGCATCAGCTCCGTTTCAGCCCGCTCTTCGCTTGTGCGCATTGCAGCCTCCGTCAGTGCCTCCCCCACGATATGATAAGCGAGTCGCGGTTAATGGCAATGAAAACAATGTGTTATCATTTTGTTACCGTGGCTGCCAAAGCGGACGCCCGGCATTGCACCCCATGGATGGCATGGGGTATAGTGCCGCCCAACAACATCTAGCCCCGGAGCGGGGCCAATAACCATAGGGCGAGCATCCTTGACCGACACTCCGGAAACCCCTGAAAACGCTGACGATTTGCCGGCGCGTCCCACCTATGACGGCCCTACGGTCGACATCGCGGAGGAGATGAAGACCGCCTATCTCGATTACGCCATGAGCGTGATCGTAAGCCGGGCGATTCCGGACCTGCGCGACGGCCTGAAACCTGTTCACCGGCGCATTCTTTATGCGATGCACGAAACCGGAAACGGCCACGACAAGCCCTACCGCAAATCGGCCCGTCCGGTCGGCGACGTGATGGGTAAGTACCACCCGCACGGCGATGCCGCGATCTATGATGCGCTGGTCCGGATGGCGCAGGACTTTTCGATGTCGCTGCCGCTTCTGGACGGTCAGGGCAACTTCGGCTCGATGGACGGCGACAACGCGGCGGCCATGCGTTACACCGAAGTGCGGATGGACAAGCCCGCCGCCTCGCTTCTCGCCGATATCGAGAAGGATACGGTCGACTTCCAGGACAACTACGACGGCAAGGACAAGGAACCGACGGTTCTTCCGGCGCGGTTCCCCAACATGCTGGTCAACGGCGCTGGCGGGATCGCGGTCGGTATGGCCACGAACATTCCGCCGCATAATCTGGGCGAAGTCATCGACGGCACGCTCGCGCTGATCGAGAACCCGGACCTGTCGATGGAAGCGCTGATGGAGATCATCCCGGCGCCGGATTTCCCGACCGGCGGGATCATCCTCGGCCGTTCGGGCGCGCGGAAGGCGTATCTTGAGGGCCGCGGGTCGGTCATCATCCGTTCCAAGACCCGGATCGAAGAGATCCGGAAGGAACGCTACGCCATCGTCGTCGACGAGATCCCCTACCAGGTCAACAAGGCCACGATGATCGAAAAGATCGCGGAAATGGCCCGCGACAAGAAGATCGAAGGCATAGCGCATGTGCAGGACGAAAGCGATCGCGTCGGTGTGCGCGTCGTGGTCGAGCTGAAGCGCGATGCGACGCCAGAAGTGGTGCTGAATCAGCTCTTCCGCTTCACTCCGCTGCAGACCTCGTTCGGCTGCAATATGCTGGCCTTGAACGGCGGACGGCCCGAGACGCTGATGCTGCGTGATTTCCTCGCGCATTTCATCACCTTCCGCGAAGAGGTCGTTGCGCGGCGCACGGCGTTCGAACTCAGGAAGGCGCGCGAACGCAGCCACATTCTTTGCGGCCTTGCCGTCGCGGTGTCGAACGTAGACGAGGTCGTGGCGACGATCCGGTCGTCGGCCGACCCGGCCGAGGCGCGTGAAAGGCTCATGACCCGGCGCTGGCCCGCGGGCGACATCATCGAATACATCAAGTTGATCGACGACCCGACCCATCCGGTCAATGACGACGGCACCTATAACCTCAGTGAAACGCAGGCCCGCGCGATCCTTGACCTGCGGTTGCAGCGCCTGACGGCGATGGGCGTCAAGGAAGTCACCGACGAATTGCAGGAGCTTGCCGCGAAGATCCGCGACTATCTGGATATTCTAGGTAGCCGTGAGCGGATCATGGCGATCATCTCCAATGAACTGAATGAGGTGAAGGAGCAGTTCGCCGTCCCCCGCCGCACCGAGATTGTCGACTGGGCCGGCGACATGGACGACGAGGACCTGATCGAGCGCGAAGACATGGTCGTGACGATCACGTCCGGGGGCTACATCAAGCGCACACCGCTCGCCGATTTCCGTGCACAGCGCCGGGGTGGCAAGGGTCTGTCCTCTATGGCCACGAAAGAGGATGACGTCGTCACCACCCTTTTCGTCGCCAATACGCACACTCAGCTTCTGTTCTTCACGACAGACGGCATTGTCTACAAGCTGAAGACGTGGCGCCTGCCGCTGGGCGGACGCACGGCGAAGGGCAAGGCGATCGTCAACATCCTGCCAATCCCGCCCGGCGTCAGCATCGCTGCGATCATGCCGGTCGACGCGCCCGAGGAGGAGTGGGAAAACCTTCAAATCTTCTTCGCCACCTCGCAAGGCGACGTGCGCAGGAACGCGCTTTCCGATTTCACCAACGTGAAGTCGAACGGAAAAATCGCGATGAAGCTGCCCGATGACGTGAGCCTCGTGAACGCGCGCATCTGTGATGAGAATGACGACGTTATGCTCGTAACCGCACTGGGCCGGGCGATCCGTTTCCCGACGACCGAGGTGCGTATCTTCAAGGGCCGCGACTCTACCGGCGTGCGGGGAATCCGCCTGGCATCAGGTGACAAGGTCGTCTCCATGTCGATCATCCGCCACTTCGAAGCGACGCCCGAAGAACGTGCCGCGTACCTTAAGCAACGCCGCCTCATGGCGGGCGCCATCGACGAAGAGGTCGAGGCCGACGAGGACGAAGAAGCGGTGGCCGAGGGCCAGCTTTCCACCGAACGCTATGCCGAGATGTCTGCAGCCGAAGACCTGATCCTGACGATCGCGGCCAAGGGAGCCGGCAAAACCTCGTCTAGCCACGACTATCCGGTTCGGGGTCGCGGCGGCCAGGGCGTGATGGCCATGGACAAGGCGATGCGTGGCGGAAAACTAGTCGCTTCTTTCCCTGTCGAAAGTGATGACCAGATCATGCTCGCCACATCCAAGGGCCAGTCGATCCGCTGCCCGGTCGACGGGATCAGCTTCCGCTCGCGGTCGGCAGGCGGCGTGAAGGTTTTCGACACCGGCAAGGGCGAAGAAGTCGTCTCGGTAGCGCGGATCGCAGATCAGGGCGAAGAAGAAGAGTAAAGGGGAGCCCTTGGCTTCCCTCACTCTCGCAGCAGACTCGATCATTCGACGCAAAGGGCAGTCGCAATCGCGACTCCAGCCCGAAAAACACGGGTGGCCCCCATTCGCTTCACTTCGGTTTCCACAGCCGGAGTGATTCGGAGTCAATCCCTGGACACAACCCCTGCGGGAAATTCAAATTTCGCGACAGTGTATTTCGTTTGATGCGATTGATCCCAAATTGGCAATCAACTCGCCTTATTCGGGAATATGGTTAACGGAACTTGCCACATTCTTATCCAAGTCGTGCCCTATTCAACCGACAGTGTAGTCGGGTGATAGGTGACTGTTTCCGGTTGACGCGCCGCGAACCCACGACAGGTTCGTCTGTGAAGAGGAATGAGAAATGCCGAAAGACACGCTCAACAGCCATCAACTCAACCAAAGCGGGCAGAACCTCGTTCGCATCCTCATCGCGTCATACTTCATTGCGGTCTCTATAGGGTTTATTCCAGGTACGATCGCCACCCCGCTGACCGCATGGTTCCTGCCGGCGGCAGAAGCCGATTTGGCCGCGCGGGTGATGGTGTTTGTCACCGCCTACCTTGTGCTCGTCGGTGTTTGGCTGCGACTTTCAGCGCTGGTGCTCGCCAATCTTCTCTTCTGGTCGAGCTATATTGGCAATGCGACCGCGGGCAACGTTGAAGCGTTCTGGCGCGACATCGCACTGATCGGCGCCTTGATTCTGACCTACACGCAGACCCTGCCACGCGCTGCGCGGCATCGCGCCGCGCTGCACTGGACGCCGCGTGTCCGCAAACTTCAGCCCTCGCGCGCCGCGGAGGCCCCTGTGATGCCGCGCCGGATCGTTACGGCGCCGCGCAACGAAGCGCCACATATGGACGCGCCCTGCCCCGACAATTCCAAAATGATGTCGCAGTCGGGTCCCGGCGAGAACATCTTCCGTGAGGATTATGAACTTGCGCTCGCTTCATGAGTGCTCGGCCAGAGAAACAAGAAACTGGCGCGATAAGAGAGATACAACTAAAAGGATAGTGGAGCGATTTAACACAATCTAAAGAATCGCGCTGCAGTCTGGGGAAAGTGGGCGAGCCAAGACGCCCGAAACATAAAAGACCGGTTAATTCCGGACCACTCACGAAGGGAAAAGAGTTATGAGCTTGTTTGATGTCACCAGCCACCCGGGCACCCGCACCTCCGCACGCCCGATGATTGCCGGCCTTTTCGCAAGCGCTGCTGCCGGTCTTTCGGGAATGCTCCGTGCCGTCGAGCGCGACCAGGCTATGCCCGATCCGCGTGAGTTCGATCCGAACTACCTGCGCGACATCGATATGCAAGTCGACTTCTGATAGCGCTCCGCTTCCTGCGGGGCCTTTCAAAACGCCGCGACTTCGCCTAAGTCGCCCGACATGGGCGAGACACTACACATCATAGGCGGCGGCATGGCCGGGTCCGAAGCGGCCTGGCAAGCAGCGAAAATGGGCGTCAGCGTGGTCATACACGAGATGCGCCCGAAAACTGGAACGTTCGCACACCGAACCGGCCACCTGGCCGAGATGGTCTGCTCGAATTCCTTCCGTTCAGACGACCATGAACGCAACGCCGTTGGCCTCCTCCATTGGGAGATGCGCGCCGCTGGCGGTCTTGTCATCGAAACCGCCGACGCTCATCGCCTGCCTGCAGGCGGCGCACTGGCGGTCGACCGAGACCCGTTCGCCGAGGCCGTGACGGCACGGCTGAAGGAACACCCCCTCGTTTCCATATCCGAGGAAGAAGTGACGGAGCTGCCCACATCCGGCCAATGGATTGTGTCGACCGGTCCCCTTACCTCGCCGACGCTCGCGGCTGCGATCCGGGAAGCGACAGGCGCGGAAGCCCTTGCCTTCTTCGATGCGATCGCCCCCATTGTCTACGCCGAGAGCGTGGACATGTCAGTCGCGTGGCGCCAGTCCCGCTATGACAAGGGTGAAACCGAGGAAGAACGCACGGCGTACGTCAACTGCCCGCTTGACCGCGATCAGTACGAAGCCTTCATCGATGCGCTGCTTGCTGCCGAAACCGCGGCATTCCATTCCGGCGAGGAAACGTCAGTACCCGGAGCGACGCCG
This sequence comes from uncultured Rhodobacterales bacterium, assembly GCA_965368915.1. Lineage (GTDB taxonomy): Bacteria > Pseudomonadota > Alphaproteobacteria > Rhodobacterales > Rhodobacteraceae > Albidovulum. Next base: position 5,654 of record CBDUOT010000025.1, read on the forward strand.
TATTTCGATGGCTGCCTGCCGATCGAGGTGATGGCAGAGCGCGGCCGCGAAACGCTGCGCTTCGGTCCGATGAAGCCCGTCGGCCTCACCAACGCGCACCGGCCGGCGGCGAAACCCTATGCGGTCGTGCAGCTGCGCCGCGACAACGCCCTCGGTACGCTCTACAACATCGTGGGCTTCCAAACCAAAATGAAGTACGGCGCGCAAACAGAAGTCTTGCGGATGATCCCGGGGCTGGAGGAGGCACGCTTCGCCCGGCTCGGGGGCATGCACCGCAACACCTTCATCAACTCGCCGACGCTACTCGACAACGCAATGCGTCTGAAGTCGCGGCCGAACGTTCGGTTTGCGGGCCAGATAACGGGCGTCGAAGGCTATGTCGAAAGCGCGGCCATGGGGCTTCTCGCCGGACGTATGGCTGCAGCCGAGATTCTGGGACGCGAATCCTCTCCTCCGCCGCCCGAGACTGCCACCGGCGCGCTCGTCACTCACATCACCGGCGGCGCGGAGGCGAAGACGTTCCAACCGATGAACGTGAATTTCGGGCTCTTCCCGCCGATTGATGCAAAGGGTGGGCGCCGAGGGCGAAAAGATCGCTACAAGGCTTACACCGACCGAGCAAAATCGTCATTCTCCCAATGGCTTGCGGAGCAAGGCTGAGGTGATCACGCGGTTTGCGCCCTCTCCCACCGGGCCGCTGCATCTGGGACATGCCTATTCGGCGATTCTGGCCCACGACATGGCGCGGGCAGCGGGCGGCAAATTCCTTCTCAGAATCGAAGACATCGACCAAAGCCGCGCGCGGCCCGAATGGGAGCGGATGATCTTCGACGACCTCGCCTGGCTTGGGCTGAACTGGGAAGTCCCCGTGATGCGGCAATCCGAGAGGTTGGATGCTTACTCCCAAGCGCTCGACAGGCTCTGGGATGACGGGTTGCTCTTTCCTTGCACGTGCAGCCGAAAGGACATCGCGGCGGCAACTTCGGCCCCACAGGAAGGCGTGACGATGGGGCCGGACGGGATCATCTATCCGGGAACCTGTCGGCCGGACCCGCGCACGCCGCCCCAAGGACCCCGCCCCCGTGATCAGCATCTGCGGTTGTTCATGGCGAAAGCAGCGGAGCGCGCCTGCGCTACAACCGAAAGCCAAGGCTTTCGCGAAGAAGGTGAAGGTCCGGGCGGTGAACACGGTTGGATTCGCATTGAGACGCAGACCCTCATCGAAGGGATCGGAGACGTTGTTGTCGCCCGGCGCGACATGGGCACGTCCTATCACCTGTCGGTCGTTGTGGATGACGCCGCGCAGGACATCAGCCATGTGGTGCGCGGAGAGGATCTGTTCGAAGCGACGGCGATCCATGTCATGCTGCAGCGGCTTCTTAAGCTACCGACGCCGATCTACCACCACCACCGTCTGGTCCGGGACGAAAACGGTAAACGGCTGGCCAAGCGGGACGATGCGCGCGCCATTTCGACCTATCGCGCGGAAGGCGCGAGTCCGGACGACATCCGGCGCATGGTCGGGCTGGACTGATCTTTAACCCTCAGGCTGTAGAATCTCCGTCTCTGCGCCATCACGAAGAGCGGTGAAGAAGCAGGACCGGCGGTTCGTGTGGCATGCGGGTCCCGTCTGATCGACGAGTACCAGAAGGCAATCCCGGTCGCAGTCGATCCGCATCTCCACCAGTTTTTGAACGTGACCGGACGTTTCTCCCTTGATCCAGAAGGCGCTGCGCGACCGCGACCAGTAGGTCACGCGCCCGGTTTGAAGGGTTTTCGTGACAGCTTCGGCGTTCATCCAGGCGAGCATCAGGACTTCCCCAGACGCGTGATCCTGCGCAATCACGGGAAGAAGGCCGCGTTCGTCATAGACCAAAGTCCCGGGGTCGAAGGCCATTGCTTCACCTTTCCATTTTCACATCCGCGTCCTATCTAGGGGTGATCTGTCCGGGGGGGAAGCCATGAGCGACACCGACCTCATCAAGCTTTATTCGCAGCGCATCCTCGCGCTGGCCGCCGACATTCCGCATGCCCGCCGGCTTCAGAACCCGACCGCGACCGTGCGCCGTCGGTCCCCGCTTTGCGGGTCGACAGTGACTGTCGACGTCGTGGTGAAAGATGGACGCGTCATTGATTACGGGCAGGACGTGAAGGCCTGTGCACTTGGCCAGGCCTCCGCCGCGATTTCCGGTTCGCACATAATCGGACGGACTCGTGCCGAAATAGAGCGCGCGCGGGACGAGTTGCGCGCGATGCTGAAGGATGGTGGCCCCGTTCCGTCGGAACCCTTCACCGGCTACGAGGTTCTTGAACCCGCGCGGGACTACAAAAACCGTCACGCCTCTATCTTGCTCGCGCTTGAAGCCACGGCAGAGGCCATGGCCGAGGCGGAAGCCGCCGCGTAACGCGGACCCTCACCTTCAGATCCGACCAAAGGCGTCGTTTGATAAAAAAACCGCCGCGTTCCTTGCGGAAGGCGGCGGCAGGAAGCGATTTCCGTGATCCGGGCGCATCGGCTTGGGGAAAACCGGGGACAGTAGACAGGCGCAGAGACCGGGCGGACAACCGCGAGGCAGTAACGAAAATCAGACGAGAGTCGGAAGATGAAGCCCGACGATCAGCATCGCGACCAGTGACGCGAGCCCGACGGCATCCTGCGCAAGCGTGAAACGGGCGCGGGACAGGACGGATTTCAGATCGGTTTTCATCGGGCTAACCTTTCGATTGCGTCTGAGTTGCCCTTTTGTTCTCATATCTATTCGCGGCTGTAAAGAACTTTTTAAGAACATTGGTGAACAAATGCTGATTTCCACCGATATGGAGGAACGTCGGCGGTCAGCCTACCTTGATCAGCTTTATCGCGCGGTCCTGTTCCATGAGCCACAACAAGACACGTGCTGCCGCGCCGCGCGCGCTCTGCAGCCCGGGATCATCAGCCAGAAGTTTGCGCGCATCGCTTTGCGCCACGGCCATTAACGCGGCCTGCCGTTCAAGGTCTGCGATGCGAAACCGAGGGAGGCCGGATTGCGCCGTGCCGATCAGATCGCCGGCGCCGCGCATGGCGAGGTCTTCCTCGGCGATGCGGAACCCGTCCTCGGTTTCGCGCAGCACCTGAAGCCGCCGCTCCGCGCTGTCGCTGAGAGGTGCGCGGTACATCAGCAGGCAAGTCGAGTCGCCGTGGCCCCGCCCGACCCGGCCGCGAAGCTGGTGCAACTGTGCCAGGCCGAATATCTCGGCGCGTTCGACCACCATGATCGTGGCTTCCGGCACATTCACGCCCACCTCGATCACTGTCGTTGCCACGAGCACACGCGTCCGTCCGGCCACGAAGTCCGCCATCGCGGCATCTTTTTCGGCTGACGGCATCTGACCGTGGACAAGGCCGACGACGCCGTCCCCGAGTGCCGCGCGGAGCGCCTTGAAGCGATCCTCGGCGGCGGTCAGGTCGCTGACTTCGCTTTCCTCGACAAGCGGGCAGACCCAGTACGCCTGGCGCCCTTCGGCCACCGCTTGCCTCAGATGTCCGACCACCTCTTCGTATCGCCCCGCCGAGATCAGTGCCGTCTTCACTGGTTTCCGGCCCGCGGGCTTCTCATCAAGAACCGAGACATCCATGTCGCCGTATTGTGCAAGGCTCAACGAGCGCGGGATCGGCGTCGCGGTCATCACGAGTACATCGGCGGTCAGGCCCTTGGACGAAAGCTCCATCCGCTGCGCGACGCCGAAGCGATGCTGTTCGTCGACGACGGCAAGGCGAAGGTCGTGGAACACGACGTCCTTCTGGAAGACCGCATGCGTGCCGACGAGGATCTGAATTTCTCCATCAGCGAGTGCTGCGAGTTTCGCCGCGCGCTCTGCCCCCTTGTCGCGGCCCGTGAGGATCTCGAGCGTCACGCCCGCGTCGGCGGCAAGTGGGCGAAGACTGTCCAGGTGCTGACGGGCAAGGATTTCGGTCGGCGCCATCATTACGCCCTGCCCGCCCGCCTCGACCGCGATCAGCAGCGCGAGCAAGGCGACGAGCGTCTTTCCGGAACCGACATCGCCCTGCAAAAGCCGGCTCATCCGCTTTGCGCCCGCCATGTCGGCCGCGATTTCGGCCACAGCGCGGCGTTGCGCGCCTGTCGGCTCATAGGGCAACGCGGCGAGGACGCGGTCCTGCAGCGTACCCGTGCCCTCGCTAGAGCGACCCTTGCCCCGGCGCAGCGTGGCGCGGGCAAGCGCGAGCGTCAGTTGGTGGGAGAACAATTCGTCATAGGCGAGCCGCTGGCGCGCAGGCGCCTCGGGGGAAAGATCGGCGGGACCTGCCGGCGCGTGGGCCTTCCGCACAGCCTCGGCCCAGTCGGGCCATTTTTCGCGCGACTTCAGGGCCGGGTCGATCCATTCGGCAATCTCGGGTAGCCGGGCGAGCGTCGACAGCGCGGCCTTGTGGATCACGCGTTGGGTGATCCCGGCGGTAAGCGGGTAGACAGGCTCGAACTCGGGCAGATCCCCCGCTTCCTCGGGTTTAAGGATATGGTCGGGATGGACCATCTGGGCTAGCCCGTCGAAGATCTCGACCTTGCCCGAAACGATGCGCCGTTGCCCGGTTGGAAGCTGGCGCTGAAGGTAATCCGCCCTCGCGTGAAAGAAGACCAGCTGGAACTCGGTCTCCGCGTCCCGGACGAAAACGCGCGCCGGGCCACCCTTGCGGCGCGGCGGCACATGCGCGCCGATCTCGACTTCTACCGTGACAGTCGCGGGCGGCACCACCTGACGGATCGAGGGCATAAGCCGCCGATCGGTTCCGCCGTGAGGCAACGTGAAGAGCAGGTCGCGGGGTTTTTCGATATCCATATGCGAGAAGTTCTTCGCGGTCTTCTCGCCCACGCCATCAAGCGTTTCGAGCCCGGCGAACAGCGGGAACAGGACCGCCGGGCGGCTCATGCGCCGATGAGCCTGAGCCAGGCGTCCTCGTCGATCATCTCGACGCCGAGCGCCTCGGCCTGCTTGGCCTTCGAGCCAGCGCCCGGCCCCGCTATGACAAGATCGGTTTTGGCCGAGACCGACCCCGAGACCTTCGCCCCCAACGATTCCGCCCGCGCCTTCGCTTCAGCCCGCGTCATCTTTTCGAGCGTACCTGTGAAGACGAGCGTCTTGCCGGCGACCGGGCTGCCTTCGGTCGCGCGTGCCTCGGGCGGTTGGATCGTCAGCAGAGCGGTCAACTTGTCGATGGCCTTGCGTTCCTGCGGATTGGCGAAGCCGTCGGCAAGCGACAGCGCCAGTACCGGACCAACACCGTCGGTATCAACCAGATCGTTCCAGGCCGCCATCGCCTCGGGCGGCACGTCGCCTTCTGCCAAGGCGGCCTTCCGTGCCTCGCTGATCCGAGCGCGGCGCCCTTCATGCGCGGCTAGTCGACGCTCCTCCTCCTCTGCCGCATCGGCAGCGCGATGGGCAAGCGCCGCCGGTCGCGCACGGTCGAGGCTTTCGACCAGCGCGCTCCAGCTACCGTAGTGGCGTGCAATATCTTGTGCTGCGACCTCGCCGACATTGCGAATGCCGAGCGCGAAAATGAGGCGTGCAAGCGGGATATGTCTTTTCTCTTCAATAGCCTGGAAGAGATTGTTCGTCGACTTCTCGCCAAATCCGTCGCGGTTCTTCAGCTTGGTCAGGTTCGCCCGGTCGCGTTCGGCGAGAGTGAAGATGTCGACTGGCTCGCGGATGGGCAGCGCCTCGTCGTTGAAGAACATCTCGATCTGCTTCGCGCCCAGCCCCTCGATGTCGAAGGCGGAGCGGGAGACAAAATGCTTCAGCTTTTCAATAGCCTGCGCGGGACAGATAAGACCGCCTGTACAGCGCCGGACTGAATCGCCTTCTTCACGCACAGCGTCAGAGCCGCATTCCGGGCACTTGGTCGGGAAAACGTAGGGTTCCGCGTCTTCGGGCCGTTTCGAGAGATCAACGTCAGCCACTTTCGGAATCACGTCCCCTGCGCGGTAGACCTGCACCCAGTCACCGATGCGGATATCTTTGCCGTCCCGTATCGGGTTCCCCTTGGCGTCGCGGCCCGCGATGTAGTCCTCGTTATGGAGCGTCGCGTTCGACACGACGACGCCGCCGACTGTGACCGGTGTCAGGCGAGCCACTGGGCTTAGGGCGCCGGTGCGCCCGACCTGGATGTCGATGGCTTCAAGCCGAGTCCAGGCAAGCTCAGCGGGGAATTTGTGGGCGATCGCCCATCGGGGCGTCGTCGAGCGGAAGCCGAGGCGGTGCTGCAGGCTTAGATCATCGACTTTGTAGACCACGCCGTCGATATCGTAGCCGAGCGTTGCGCGTTTTTCTTCGATCTCTCGATAGGCAGCCAGAAGCGCCTCCGGCCCGTCGCAGCGTTGTGTCAACGGGTTCGTCGCGAAATCAAGAGCGGCGAGACGAGCGATTGCGTCAAACTGCGTCCCGGCCAGCGGTTCGGAGGTCTCACCCCAAGCGTAAGCGAAGAACCTGAGCGGCCGTGAAGCGGTGATCGCAGCGTCAAGTTGACGAAGAGAACCGGCCGCAGCATTGCGTGGGTTCGCGAAGGTCTTGCCTCCGGTTTCGGACTGGCGTTCGTTGAGCGCGGCGAAATCGGCATGGCTCATGTAGACTTCGCCGCGGACCTCAAGGATTTCGGGCGCGCCGGTAAGGGTGTCGGGGATGTCGTCGATGGTGCGGGCGTTCGCGGTGACGTTTTCGCCGGTTTCGCCATCGCCTCGCGTCGCCGCCTGAACGAGCCGACCGCCCTCATATCGCAGGGACAGCGAAAGCCCGTCGATCTTCGGTTCGGCCGTGTATGCAAGCGGCGCGTCGCGGCCCAGATTGAGGTAGCGACGGATGCGGTCGTCGAAATCAGTGATCTCTTCCACGTCGAACGCGTTTTCAAGGCTGAGCATGCGCACGGCATGTCGGACCTTGGCAAAGGTCTCGGACGGCGCGGCCCCGACATCCGCTGACGGGCTGCCCGCCTCGGCGAGTTCGGGAAAGCGAGCCTCAATCGCGATCAGCCGGCGCTTGATCGCGTCATAGTCCGCATCTGAAATCTCAGGCGCGTCGTTAGTGTGATAGGCCCGGTTCGCTCGGGCGACCGCTTCGGCAAGCCGCGCCCATTCCTGGGCTGCCGCTTCTCGCCCAAGTTCGTCCACGGGCGTCTGGCCGATCGCGGGACGCGCGGTTTCGGCATCAGAAGATTGCGTGTCCGACGACATGAAAGAAACTCCGCGAACCGTCCCCGAGAGTGTTAGGGTGCCGGGCCGCCGAGGTCCAGTCTTCGCGACGATCACGCGCTGCGACGAGCGGTTCCCGTCGCCCAGCCCTGCCCCGGCCGCCCCCGCGCCGGAGCCGGTCGTTTACTCGCCGACCGCGAGCCTACGCTCGGCCGTCGACGCTGCTGGCTCGCGCAGGACGTAGCCGCGCCCCCAGACCGTCTCGATATAGTTCTCACCGCCTGTCGCCTCTGCAAGCTTCTTGCGAAGTTTACAGATGAACACGTCGATGATCTTCAACTCTGGTTCGTCCATGCCGCCATATAGATGATTTAGAAACATCTCTTTCGTGAGAGTCGTTCCTTTTCGCAGGCTCAGAAGTTCCAGCATCTGATATTCCTTGCCGGTCAGATGCACGGTCTGCCCGTCGGACTCCACGGTTTTGGCGTCGAGATTGACGCTGATCTTTCCGGTCCTGATGATCGATTGCGCGTGACCCTTGGACCGGCGAATAATCGCGTGGATCCGGGCGACCAGTTCTTCGCGGTGGAAGGGCTTGGTCATGTAGTCATCCGCCCCGAAGCCGAAACCACGGATCTTGTTGTCCGTGTCGTCGGCCCCTGACAGGATCAGGATCGGCGTGTCGATCCTGGCGAGACGGAGCTGACGCAACACCTCGTGGCCGTTCATGTCCGGCAGATTCAGATCAAGGAGAATAAGATCGTAATCGTAGAGCTTCGCGAGATCGATGCCCTCCTCTCCGAGATCCGTGCAGTACACGTTGAGGTTGGCGTGCGTCAGCATCAGTTCGATGCTGCGCGACGTGGTCGGATCATCCTCTACCAACAGGATTCTCATCAGGCGTACTCCGATTTCATCTCTCGATTACCCTGACCTTGGGGGAGAATGGTTAACTGCAAGTTACCGTGGCATGGTGACTTTAGGATTCTACTTAAGGTTGACGATATTTCTGTATCGCGGTGACTTTCAATCCCTTTTCGCCGTGCCTTTCAGCCGCACTGCGCCACATTTCGAACTCCTCCTCTGACAGGTCGTACCGTTCCAGCGCTTCCTTCAACGTCAGCAATCCAAAAGCCACCGCTTTCACCACCCTGACCTTTCGGCTGGCTACCCACCGATGGGTCTCAGCCGGCGGCAGGTCCGCGCGCGTGATGACCGTGCCATCAGGCAATGTTACGGCCCTTGGACCGTCGATTTTCTTCAGGAACATGGTTCACCCCTTTGTCCTTACCCACCCGAAAACGTGAACAAGCAGGCTTAAAGAGCTATGAAACACCGGGTTGTGAGTAGTTAGGATTTTCCTATATTCCTCACCAACAGCCCACCGGAGACATTCATGGCGCTCGACCGCACCTCGCCGAACTCGCTCGGCTTTGCCAAGCCGCCCCGCGACACGCGGGTCGTCGTTGCCATGTCGGGCGGCGTCGACAGCTCGGTCGTGGCCGCGATGCTGGCCGAGGAAGGCTACGACGTGGTGGGCGTGACGCTTCAGCTTTACGATCACGGCGCAGCACTGGCCAAGAAGGGCGCGTGCTGCGCGGGACAAGACATACATGATGCCCGCCGGGTGGCCGAAGCCATGGGCTTTCCGCACTATGTGCTCGACTACGAGAACATGTTCCGTGAGGCGGTGATCGACGAATTTGCTGACGCCTATCTGGCCGGTGCGACACCGGTTCCCTGTATCCGCTGCAATGAACGGGTGAAGTTCAAGGACTTGCTGGCAACGGCTAAGGATCTTGACGCCGATTGCATGGCGACGGGCCACTACATCCAACGGAAAGCCGGCGCGCACGGGCCGGAGCTGCATTGCGCCGCGGATGCGAACCGCGACCAGTCCTATTTCTTGTTCTCGACGACCGCGGAGCAGTTGGATTTCCTGCGCTTCCCGCTCGGGCACCTGAACTCGAAGGCGGAAACGCGGGCGCTCGCCGCGAAATACGGGTTGTCCGTCGCCGACAAGCCCGACAGTCAGGACATCTGCTTCGTTCCGAACGGCAACTACGCTTCGGTGATCGAAAAGCTGCGCCCCGGCGCGGCCGACCCGGGTGAGATTGTCGACATGGACGGCAACGTGCTGGGTGAGCATCGCGGGGTCATTCACTACACGATCGGCCAGCGGCGCGGTCTGGGCATTGGCGGGTTGGAAGACCCGCTCTATGTCGTCAAGCTCGACCCCGAAACGAGGCGCGTCGTCGTCGGGCCGAAGGAAGCGCTTTCCAAGCGCACCGTTCCGGTGCGGGAGATCAACTGGCTGGGCGATGCGCCCATCGACAGCCGGAATGAGTGGCATGTGAATGTCCGCATCCGCTCCACCCGCCCGCCCAAACCTGCGGTGATCCGGCCGATTTCGGCGACCGAGGCGGAAGTCGAGCTTCTTGATCCCGAAGAGGGCGTCAGCCCCGGCCAGGCCTGCGTGTTCTATGAGAACGGGAGCAGCCGCATTCTTGGCGGAGGCTGGATCTGGCGCGGGTATTGAAAGTGAAATCCGGGGCGTTTCGCGCGTGACGGAAGAGTTATACTATTGAATTAATAGTCTTTCTGTCCTTCGCTGACTTGCCCCCCCCTTTTCACGCGGACTGCACGTGCGCAAGCACCGAGCGCGCGGCCCTTAGTCCCGGCGCTTCGCCTCCTCGCCCCAATAGGTCCATTGTTCGGTCCATCGCCGCAAGTTGTGCGTCCCGCGCATCGTCGTCGTTCATGAGTTGCGCGAGCGCCTGGGCAATCGGTCCGGGCCGGCAGGCCGGGCCGAGAAATTCGGGCACCGTTCGGCTTTCCGTCACGATGTTCACGAGCGTTACCGTGTCGATGAGCGCCGCGCGTTTCATCATCCACCACGTCAGCCTGTTGAAGTCATGGGCGATGACCATCGGTACCCGGTTAGCCGCGAGGTCGAGGCTGACCGTGCCCGATGCGGCAAGCGCCATGTCCGCCGCCGCGAACGCCGCGTTCTTGCTTTCGGCGTCCTCTAGTACAAGAGGTGCTACCTTCCAGCGGCGCGCAAAGTCTCGAACCAGCGGAGCGACGCCCCTTACCGTCGGGATCACGACCCTAAGGCCCGGTTCACGGTCGCGCAGCCGCGCGATCGCTTCTTCGAAACGGGGCGCAAGCCGGGTGACCTCGCCGCGCCGCGATCCGGGCAGGCAAAGCAGAAGCGGTTGATCCGGACCGATCATTTGGGATTCGCGAAACGCGGCGGCCACATCAGGTCCTGCGCGCGGCTCGGTCGCGGCGGGATGGCCCACGAAGTCACATGTCATCCCGGCAGCTTCCATGTAGGGCGGTTCGAACGGAAAAAGCGCAAGCACGTGGTCGATGACTTCGGCCATCTTGGCAGCACGTCCCGGACGCCAAGCCCAAACCGTGGGCGCGACGTAATGAATCGTGCGCAGAGCCGGGGCTTCGGCGCGCGCAGCACGCGCGACACGAAGCGTAAAGTCCGGGCTGTCGATCGTAATCAGCGTGTCGGGCTGCAAGCGAACCACTTCGGCCGCTGTTTCCCGGATACGGCGCTTGAGATGACGGTACTTCGGCAGGATCTCCATGATCCCCATGACCGAGAGCTCTTCCATCGGAAAGAGGCTCGTCAGCCCCTCGGCCTCCATGCGAGGGCCACCGACACCGTGGAACTCGACCTCGGGGCAAAGTTCCTTCAGCCCCGCCATGAGAGCCGCGCCCAGCGTGTCGCCCGACGCTTCGCCAGCGATGAGAAAGACCTTCACGGCTCCCGCGCCCAGAGGAAGAGGCCGAGACGCGCCGCTTCCTCTGTCATTGCAGCGCGTTCAAGCAACATTGCTCCGCCTGCTTCCCAAGCGATGCCCGCAAGGCCCGCCTTTGCGACGGCTCGAAGTGTCGTGGGGCCAAGCATCGGCAGGTCGATACGTCGATCCTGCCCGGGTTTCGGAGCCTTGAAGAGAACGCCCTTGGCGCCATTCGGGTTCGGCCGAAGTCCGGTATGTTGCGCGACGAATTCCAGCATCGCATCCGTGCCCGGCAGGGTTTCGACCGCAAGGCACAGCCCCTGCGCCACGACCGCCCCCTGCCCTATGTCGAGCGCGCCCAGATCCGCGACGATCCCAGCCGCACGGGCAACGTCACGACGGTCAGCCTCGCTCGGGTCACCGGCAAGAATTCCGGCCCCGGGAACCAGATCGGGCGCGACCGCGTCGGCGCCGATCACCTCGAAGGACCATTCTTCGAAGATCGAGATGACCGTGCGGAGGGCTGCGTCGTCACCGCCAGACATTCCGGCGACAAGCCTCGGCACGAGGGTCGCGGTGCGCGCATCGATCAGTTCCGGCTCGATCTTCGGGCGGCGGATCGCGCCGCCGAAGACGACGCGCGTGACGCCCTTATCGGCGAGCTGATCGAGAAAAGGCGCGAGCCGTTCGATGCGGAACCGGATGGGCGTTTCGTTGGCAAGATCGGCGGGAAAGCCGTCAAGCTCCGCCGTGATGTAGGGTTTGCCCTCCGTCTTGAGCGCCGAAGCAAGGCAAGCTGGCAACGCACCCTGACCCGCGATGATCGCGGTTACGCTCATCGCGGCGCAAGAAAAGATCGGTCGGATGGACCAAGGATGAAATCGAGCACTTCGCGAACCAACGCGCTGTCAGTCGTCTCATCCGCACGCTTTCGCGCCGTATCGCGAAATGTGCCCTGACCGAGAGCGGAGACAAGATCGCGCAAGGCAGCGATGTCAGCCCGTCCTGCACCGCGCCGCTTCAAACCGACGAGGTTCAGCCCGTCAAGACTGCCGCGCGGCCCCTGCACAAGACCGTGCGGGATGACATCGGCGGTGACCATCGTGACCGCCCCGATCATCGCCCCGCGACCGATCCGAACGAACTGGTGGACGCCCGACAACCCGCCGACGATGACCTCGTCTTCAAGCACGCAATGCCCGGCAAGGGCTGCGTTGTTGACCAGGATGACGCGGTTGCCGATCTGGCAATCATGGGCCACGTGGCAGCCCGCCATGTAAAGCCCGTCATCGCCCACGCGCGTGACGCCGCCGCCGCCCTCGGTGCCGGTGCTCATCGTCACGTGTTCGCGGATGCGGTTGCGCGCGCCGATGACGAGACGGGTCTTCTCGCCCTTGAACTTCAGGTCTTGTGGGACCTCGCCCAGAGTGGCGAACGGAAAAACGACCGTCTCTTCGCCAATCTCCGTATCGCCGGTTATGACCGCGTGGCTTTTGACTTCGACGCGGGGGCCGAGTGTTACATCGGCTCCGATCAAGCAGAACGGGCCGATGCGGCATCCCTCACCGATCGTCGCACCCGGCTCGACATGGGCCGAGGGGTGGATCTCTGCGCTTGGCGCAATGGTCATGTTCAGTCCCTGAGATCCATCATCGCGGTCACTTCGGCTTCGCAGGCAAGCTGGTCACCGACCATCGCGCGGCCATTGAACTTCCAGATCTTGCCGCCCCCACGCTTGACGGTCATGTGCAGTTCCAACACATCGCCCGGCACGACCATGCGGCGGAACTTGCAGTGTTCGATCGACAAGAAATACGTCAGAAGGTCGCGCCCCACGACCTCGAGCGAGATGCCGACAAGGACCGCCGCGGACTGCGCCATCGCCTCGACGATCGTGACGCCGGGCATGATCGGCTTCTCCGGGAAGTGCCCCTGGAAATGGGGCTCGTTCACGGTGACGTTCTTGATGCCGACGCACCCTTTGTGGGGGACGATATCGCGCACCTTGTCGATCAGGAGGAACGGATAGCGATGCGGGATGATGCGCTTAATGAGGTGAATATCGGCCTCGGTCGGTGCTTCAACGGTCATGCGCTCTCCTTTTTAACCTCGCCGGTCCGTGCCGCCTTGCTAGCAAGTCGGCCCGGGGCTGGCAAGAACGCCGCTCAGTTCTCCGACGCGGGCGCGGGGATCGGGTTTTCAGCGTTTTCAGGCGCTTCGGGTGAAACGGGGGCATCCACTCCGGCACCGATTGCAGCGTCGATGCGCTGGATCATCTCGTCGGTGACGTCGATTACATCGGCAGCAAGGAAGATTGCCCGGTTGTCGAGCACCGCAACCGCGCCGCGGTCACGCAAAACCTCGCTCATGACCGGCAGGGCTTCGGCATAGAACCGCTGGCGCTCGGCCTCTCGCATCTGGCCGATCTCGCGCGTTTTGGCGTCCTGGGTCTGACGAATCTCTGTCACGCGCGCGTCGAAGGCTTCGGCGGCGGCCCGGAAGTCTTCGCTCGACATTTCCGCGCGCTTGTCGGTTAGCGCCCGTTCCTCAGCGATCAGTTCAGCCTCGATCCGCCGGTTTTCGGCGGCAAGCTCTGCCGAAGCGGTCTCAATCCGTTCGGCCGCACGTTTGCCCCAAAGCGTCTCCGAGAAGAGCCGATCCTGATCGAGCGTCAGGATCGGGCTTTGGGGCGCTTCGGCAGTGTCTTGAGCAAGAAGCGTGGCCGGAGCGCATGCGAGCAAGATTGCCAGCAGCCCCGCGCCGATCCCGCCCCTGCCAAGATGGTGGCCCATCAGAACCTGGTGGAAACGGTGAAGTCGAAGCTTTGCTCTTCGTCGTAGGTTTCTTTCTGGATCGCCTTCGAGAAGTTGAAGCGCAGCGGCCCAAGAGCCGTATCCCAGAACACCGAAACGCCGATGACGGAGCGCAGATGCATGTCGTCGTCGATCGTGCCGCCAAGCGTATTGTCGAGCCCCCAGACCGAGCCGACGTCGGCAAACAGGCCGCCGGTGATGCCGTATTCCTCGGGCAGGCCAAGCGGGAACTCGGCCTCAAGCCGGGCGACCGCGAAGAAATTACCGCCAACGGCATCCTGGTTCACCGCCGTCAGGTCGCGCGGGCCGATCCCGTTCGGTTCGAAGCCGCGGATCTTGCCGTTGCCAGTGAAACGGTCGAGCAGTCGGGTATCGCCGCTTCTGGCCAGAACCGCGCCGCCTTCGAGTTCGGCGCGCAGCGTGACCTCTTCGCGGAAGGCGCGGGTCTGGTACCGAGCAAGCGCACTTGTCGTGACCGTTTCGATGTCGCCACCAAGGCCGGCAAAATCCTGGCCGAAGGTGAACAGGAACGCGCTGTTGGGGTCGAGACCGCCGATGCGTGTGTCATACGAGTAGGTGTAGCCGACTGCGCTCGTGATCTCTGCTCCGCGCGTCTCCTCCGACATGAGCAACGCCGAGGAATCCGTGTCGACGTCGAAGATCTCGTCCTGCGAGATCTTGTAGCGCACTTCAAACCTGCTCAGCTCACCCAGCGGGAAGTCGATCGATGGAGTGAACCCGATGCGACGGGTCGAATAGAACGAGTTGTCGTTATCGGTAGTGTTGTAATAGGCGTTCAGCCGGAACTTCAGATCGCGGTCGAGGAAGTACGGCTCGATGAACGTGATCGAACTGTTTTGCGTGTCAGTACCTGTCGAGAGATTGACGCTGACGAACTGCCCCCGCCCGAGGAAGTTGGCTTCGCTTAGCCCGATATTGAACCCCGCACCGTTCGCGACCGAATAGCTTGCGCCGAATGTCAGCGAGCCGGTGGGCTTTTCGTCGACATCGACGTCCACGATAACCTGATCCTGCGCGGTGCCCTGACGGGCCTGAACATCGGCGTTCGAGAAGAAATCGAGCGCGCGGATGCGCTCTGCCGCCTGCCGGATTTCACGCGGGTTGAAGGGATCGCCCTCCACGGTGCGGAACTGACGACGGATCACGCGGTCGAGCGTCGTGGCGTTGCCTTCGATGTCGATCCTTTCGACAAAGACGCGCGCGCCCTTGGTCAGTGCGAAAACGACATTGAGTGTCTGGTCTCTTTCATTGCGCGTGATGCGTGGCACGACGTTCACGAAGTCGACACCCTGCTTGAGCGCGACATTTTCCATTCGCGCGATCGTGGTGTCGATCGCCGTGGGCGAATAGGTGGCGCCGGGACGGATTCGGATCGCGTCCCTGTACTCCGCAACATCGACCCCCTCGTATTCACTGACAGCGGTGACGTTGCCGAACTTGTAGCTCAACCCCTCGCGCACGGCGAAGGTCAGGAAGAAGGCGTCGCGTTCACGCGAAAACTCGCGCGAGACGGAAAGAACCTGAAAGTCGATGAAGCCACGCGAGCGATAGAAATCGGTCAGCAGTTGCTTGTCGAACTCGATCCGGTCGGCGACGAAGGTGTCGCGCTGAATGATCTGACGCAGGAAGCCGGCCTGCTTGGTTTCAAGCACCTGCCGCAGCCGGCGATCGGAATAGGACCGGTTGCCCGTGAAGCTAAGCCGCTCGACTTCGGTCACCCGACCTTCGCGGATCTCGAAGACGAGATCGACGCGGTTGCCATCGCGTTCGATGATGCGCGGCTCAATGCGGGCAGCCAGGCGCCCGGAATCAGCATAGGCCTGGGTCATGGCCGCGGCATCGGCCTCGGCCTGAGTCGCGGAATAGATCCGGCGCGACTGCGACTGGACGACAGCTGCGAGATCTTCGTCCTTGATCCGCCGGTTGCCTTCGAAGCTCACGACGTTGATCGTCGGATTCTCAACAACGCGGATGATCAGCGTGTTGCCTGAGGGAACGACATCGACAGAAGCGAAGAGCCCGGAAGCGACAATTCGCTGAACAGCATCGTTGATTCCGGCATCGGTGATGGGCTGACCGCGGGCGATTCCAGCGAATTTCACGATGGTCGCGGGTTCAATGCGATCGTTACCTTCGACCACAACGTTGGTGAAGCTGTAACTCTGCGCATTGGCCTGAGTGAAAAATACACCGCAAACTATGGTGAAAAAGAGAAAAACCGATAACCGAGCAATTCTGTGCACCCGGTGTCCGAGCGCACCAGTTTCCTGCCCACCAGCCAACATGATCCGCCCCCTGAAAATGCTTTGTACTGTCCTTCGAATTGACTACCGGGAATGGATGGTCTTGTCAAAAGGCTCGACGCGGCCCAAGGGGGGCCGCGCCGGAGCACTGGGCGATAAGAGAATCTCTCCAGATTGTCAGTGGATGCCGTGGTTCTCCGGCGCCTGGAACCGGGCGAGTTCAGAGCCGATCATGGCGCCACCGGCCAATCCGACAACGATCGCAAGCGGTATGATGATGCGGTCCAGTCCTAGTTCAAGGACCAGCCAAAACCCGCTGTAGCTTTTCTCGATCGATTGCATGGCCGATGCCTTTGCACTGACAATTGGGACAACTAAGTAAACTTTAGGCAGCGATTGTGGCGGCAATGGGGCACAACCGCCTTGCGCGAACGCCAATCGAGCCTGCGGGGGTTACGGACAGAACAAGTCGTTCGTCAATCCGAAGAGCATGAGCGACAAGATGATGACAAGCCCCGCAGCCATCGCGGTGTTCATCACCCGATCGGGCGGCGGTCGGCCAAACGCCCATTCGTAGGCATGAAAGACGAGGTGACCGCCGTCGAGGACAGGAATCGGGAAGAGGTTGAGAAGCCCGATCGCGGTGGACAGCGCCGCCACAAGCCAGATGAAAGCGACAAGCCCCTGAGATGCCGCCTGCCCTGTCGCTTGCGCGATTCCCACGGGTCCATTGATGTTGCAGGTCGATATTTTTCCCGCCACCATCGAGGAGATGCCCGTGAACGTGCCGCGGATAATGCCCCATGTCTGGCCAACGCCGACCGATACCGCTTCGCCAAGGCCCGGACTGCGGGTCGCGGGTTCGAACACGAAGGATGAGCTGATACCGATGAGGTAGCCGGTCTCCAGCCCGCCATCATCAGCCTCCACCGGCCGCTCGCGCGGGGAAAGTGTCGTTTCGAAGGTTTCACCGTCGCGCCACACCGTCAGGGCGACCGGAGCGCCCTTGCCTTCGCGCACCACTTCCTGAAGGTCGGAAAACCGTGGCGTCGGATTGCCGTTGATCGCGACGATCACGTCGCCGATCTCGAGCCCCGCATCCTGCGCGGCGCTCCGCGGCTGAATGCCGAGGATCATCGGCGGCATCAGCGTCGGCCCGGCAATCGTCAGCTCCTTGCCATCCCGAAGGACGCGGTAGTCGAGCGTCTCTGACGCTGGCAGGTTCTCGGCCAGATCCCCTAGCGCTTCGTAGTCCGGCGTCTCCTGACCATTGACCGAAAGGATGCGGTCGCCGGGCTGCAGGTCGTGTGCGTATGGCAGCGGCTTGACTGAAGCGACTTCCGGCGCGTCGGTGGCGATACCGCTTGCGAAAAGAAGAGCCGCAAAGACGATGATGGAGAGGATGAAGTTGAACAAAGGCCCGGCAAAGACCGTGGCCGCCCGTGCCCAAAGAGGCGCGCCATGCATCGTGTGGCGGCGTTCCTCATCCGAGAGCCGGGACATGGTTTCCTCGTCGGCGCCTGCTGAGGACGCATTCGCGTCACCGAGGAATTTCACGTAGCCGCCGAAGGGCAAGGCTGCGACCTGCCAGCGTGTACCGCGCTTGTCATGGCGGCTCCACAGGATCGGCCCGAAACCGATCGAGAACACTTCCGCATGAATGCCCGACCAACGGCCGACGATGTAGTGGCCGTATTCATGCACAGCGACGATGATCGACAACGCGACAACGAAAGCGAGTATGGTGCCGCCGGTATCGGCGAGATTACTGAAAAGTGCGGGAATATCCAAAACTCAGATCCTGTGCGTTTCTTTCATGACGTCGTCCGCGATGCGGCGCGCGGCTTGGTCGGTATCAAGCACGATATCGAGGTTTGAAGGCGCTTTGCCAAGGCCGTAGCCTGCGGAAAGGCGCGATAGAACCTCTTCGACCACGCCAGCCATCTCGGTAAATCCGACATGCCCGGCGATGAAGGCATCCAGAGCCGCCTCTTTCGCGGCGTTGAACGCCGCCCCGGCAAGACCGCCTGTGGCCATGACCTCGCGCGCGAGCCTGAGGGCAGGATAGCGGGCGGGATCTGGGGCTGCGAATGTCAGTTGCCCGATCTCGGCGAGGTTCAGCCGCGCCACGGGAAGGTGCGCGCGTTCGGGCCAGTTCAGCGCGTACCCGATGGCGTGGCGCATGTCAGGCGCCCCGAGATGGCCGAGCATGCCACCGTCACGGAAGCTGACGAGTGCATGGACGAGGGATTCGGGGTGGACCAAAACCTCGATCTGATCCGGGTCGATGCCGAAATACTCCTTCGTCTCGATGACCTCGAGCGCCTTGTTGAACATCGAGGCGGAATCGATCGTGATCCGCTGCCCCATGACCCAATTGGGATGGGTCGAAGCCTCGGCCACGGTCGCGGTCGCGAGCCGTTCCAGCGGCCAGTCGCGAAACGCGCCTCCCGACGCAGTGATTGTGATGCGTTCCACGGCGCCAAGGTCTTCGCCTGTCAAAGCCTGGAAAACGGCCGAATGTTCGCTGTCCACAGGCAGGATGCGCGCGCCGTGACGCGCGGCTTCTGCCATCAGAAGCGGTCCCGCAGTCACAAGGCTTTCCTTGTTGGCGAGCGCCAGTGTGCTGCCATGAGCAAGCGCGCGGAGTCCCGGCTCAAGCCCCGCAGCACCGATGATACCCGACATGATCCAATCGGCCGGTCGGTCGGCCGCCTCGGCGATTGCGCCGGTGCCGCCTGCGGTCTTGATACCCGTACCCGCCAGCGCCTCACGCAGTGCCGGCAGCTGCGATTCATTGGCGATGACGGCAATGTCAGGCCGGAGTGCTCGGGCCTGCTCGGCAAGGCGGAAGACATTCTGGCCAGCGGTCAGTGCGACGGTCCGGTAGGTCTCTGGCCCGCCCTGCCGCATGAGCAGATCGAACGTGCTTTCGCCGATGGACCCTGTCGCACCGAAGACTGAAACGCTGCGCATCACATCAGAACCTGACGACGGGCACATCCGTCAACTGCGCCACGAGAAGCATGAAGAGTGCCGCGCCCAGAAGGCCGTCGAACCGGTCCATGAGACCGCCATGGCCCGGAATGAGGTTTGAAGAGTCCTTCACACCCGCACGCCGCTTTATTGCGCTTTCGGCGATGTCGCCCAATTGGGACGAAAACGCGAGAAGCGCGGAAATCCAAAGAAGGTCGATCCCGGCGGTGGAAATTTGCAGAAAGACAACGCCGACGATCGCCGCTGCGACCCAGCCGGCGGCCGTCCCCGACCACGTTTTCTTCGGGCTGATCCGGGGCCAGAACTTCGGCCCGCCGATGATCCGCCCCGCGAAATAACCCGCTACGTCTGTGACAACCACGACGAGGATGAGCCACAGAAGCCAAAGCATCCCGTAGCCTTCGCGAAAGGCGACGAGTCCGTAGCTCGCGACCATGATGGCCAGCGAATAGAGCGCATAATCCAGCCGCATGGGCCTGCGTGGTCGGACCACCCCGACAAGCGTCGGGATGATGATGAGCACCAACAGCTTCGGATCGGCCCGCATTGCGACGATCACGAAGAGTGTCAGCGCCGCGAGCATGCCCAGCAGGACCGCCTCGACCGGTCGACCCGGATCGGTCATCGCCGCCAGTTCCCAGACCATAAGACCCGCGGCCACTATTGCCAGCGCCGCAAACCAGGGGCCCCCGAGCCAGACAAGAAGAAGCCCGCCCACAGCCAACGCGAGGCCCGACGCGACGCGCGGCGCGAGATCACCCCATTTTCCAGATGCGTTCATGCCTGCAGGGCGCCGCCGTACCGCCGTTCGCGCTCGTGATAGCGGGAAAGGATCGACTCCAGTTCGGCCGGAGAAAAGTCGGGCCAGAGCGTGTCAGTGAACTCGTACTCGGCATAGGCCGACTGCCAGAGCAGGTAGTTCGATATCCGAGTCTCGCCGCTGGTCCGGATGACGAGGTCGGGATCGGGAAGATCATGCGTGTCGAGGCGCTGCTCGAGAACGTCTGCGTTCACCGCGTCCGCGGACAATGTTCCGGCGGCGACGTCCTCGGCGATCCGCTGTGCGGCGCGCACGAGTTCGTCGCGCCCACCGTAGTTAATGGCAACGGTCAGATGCAGCCGGTCGTTGCATGCCGTCCGCTCCTCAATCCCCGCCATGAGCTTTTGAAGTTTTTTGTCGAGCCGATCGCGTCCGCCGATGAACCGAAGCCTGACGCCTTCCGTCGACAAACGCTCGGCCTCCGACTGGATGTAGCGCCCGAAGATGGTCATCAGACCGATGACTTCTTCGGTCGACCGCTTCCAGTTCTCGGTCGAGAAGGCATAAAGCGTGAGGTAACGGATGCCGAGTCCCGGCGCGGCTTCAACGATTGAACGCACACGTTCGGCGCCGCGTCGATGACCGACGAGACGGGGCCAGCCGCGCGAGGTTGCCCAGCGACCGTTGCCATCCATAATGATGGCGACATGTGCGGGCGTACCGCCCGAGATGTCCTTCGCGGCCATTTGGCCCTGCCCTTTCCGCCCCCGATGAGGTCGTTAGACCTGCATGATCTCCGCCTGCTTCTCTTCAAGCGCCTTGTCGACATCGCCGATATGCTTGTCCGTCAGTGACTGCACTTCGTCATGCCAGAATTTCTGGTCGTCTTCGCTCATGCCGTCGGCCTTGGCCTTCTTGATCTGGTCCATGCCGTCGCGGCGCACATTCCGGATCGCGACGCGGGCGTTTTCGGCATATTGGGCGGCAACCTTGGTCAGTTCGCGGCGGCGCTCCTCGTTCAACTCGGGGATCGGCAACATGATGATCGTGCCGTTGAGCTGCGGGTTGATGCCGAGGCCGGATTCGCGGATCGCCTTCTCGACTTTGCCCACGAGGCCCTTGTCCCAGACGTTGATCGTGACCATCCGCGGTTCGGGCACGTTGACCGTGCCGACCTGGTTGATCGGCGTCATGGCACCATAGGCGTCGACCATCACCGGTTCCACCATTGCGGCGGAGGCGCGGCCCGTCCGGAGGCTGGCGAATTCATGGCGCAAAGCCACCATTGCGCCGTCCATGCGACGCGCGAGGTCGTCCACGTCGATTTCTATTTCGTCGGACATGCGTTTTCTTCCGTCTTGGTCTTCAATCTGCTCTTGCCACGGCCCTTTAGCACGAATGTTGGGCCGATGTGTAGGATTTCAGGGACCGACGAGCGTGTAGGTGCCGTCCCCGGAAAGGATACCCTTGAAACCGCCGGGTTCATCAAGCGAGAAGACGATGATCGGCAGCCGGTTGTCCCGTGCCAGCGCGATGGCCGAGGCATCCATGACGCCGAGATGCTTTTGCAGAACCTCGTCGTAGCTGACCCTGTCGTAGCGTGTCGCGTTTTCATGCTTCTTGGGGTCCATGTCGTAGACGCCATCGACCTTCGTGCCCTTGAAGATCGCCTCGCAGGCCATTTCGCTTGCGCGCAGTGTGGCGGCGGTGTCGGTCGTGAAATAAGGGTTCCCGGTACCGGCAGCGAATATGCACACGCGCTTCTTTTCAAGGTGGCGGACAGCGCGGCGGCGGATATAGGGTTCGCACACCTGGTCCATCGGGATCGCGCTGATCACCCGGGTGTGCACGCCGAGCGTTTCGAGCGCGGACTGCATTGCGAGCGCATTCATTACCGTCGCGAGCATACCCATATAGTCGGCAGTCGTCCGTTCCATCCCCTGTGCGGACCCCTGAAGGCCCCGGAAGATGTTGCCGCCCCCGATCACCATGCAGATCTCGACGCCGAGGTCGTGGACCGATTTGACCTCTTTGGCGATGCGGTCGACGGTCGGCGGATGCAGCCCGTAGCCCTGGTCACCCATAAGTGCCTCGCCGGAGATCTTCAGAAGGACGCGTTTATAGGTGACCCTCTTATCCGCTGCGCCTTCCATATGCCCGCTCCGCTTGCCGCCGCTCTTGTTCCGGCGCAAAATGGAGGAATTCGGCGACGGGTTCAACCTCGCTCGGCGGGAAAGCGGGCAAAGACTCGTTGGGTTTGAGATTTATACATAAAGGGCGGCGGGTAGGCTTCTGAAAATATTAGATGAAATTGACCCAGAACTTCCCGTTCTGATCGCTGGACCGACCGCTTCGGGGAAGTCTGAGTTAGCGCTCACGATCTCGGAGCGTCAGGGAGGTGTCATCGTGAATGCCGATGCGCTTCAGGTCTGGTCGTGCTGGCGCGTCCTGAGCGCGCGCCCGAGCGCTGCGGACGAGGCGCGCGCACCGCACAAACTTTATGGCCATATGGCCTGTGGCGCGCCCTACTCGGTCGGGCACTGGCTGCGCGAAGTGGCGCCGATTCTGAGTGCGAAAGAGCGTCCCATCATAGTCGGAGGCACCGGTCTGTATCTGAGCGCGCTGACCGAAGGACTTGCCGAAATCCCCTCCACGCCGCCCGAAGTGCGCGCAGAAGCCGACGTGATGATGGCAAGTGCGGGGCACGAGCCAATGCTCGATGCGCTCGATCCCGAAACACGGTCACGGATCGATACACGCAACCCGGTCCGCGTCCAACGTGCCTGGGAAGTGCTGCGCGCGACCGGGCGAGGACTTGCCGCCTGGCAAGATGAGACGGGCCCCGCCTTGTTGCCACCCGAAAGGGCCACGCCGATTGTACTCGACGCTGATCGAGACTGGCTGGCCGAGCGTATCGACCGCCGCTTCTGCCTCATGGTTGAGCAAGGCGCGCTCGACGAAGTGCGGGCCAATCTTGACCGCTGGGATCCGGGTCAATTGTGGGCGCGGGCAATAGGCGCCGCCGAACTCGTCGCGCATCTGAAGGGAGAGATGTCGCTTGAGAATGCGATCACCGCGGCTCAGGCGGCAAGCAGGCAATATGCGAAGCGCCAGCGCAGCTGGTTTCGCGGGCGTATGGCCGACTGGCGCCGCATCGCCCTGCCCTGACATACTGATGCTCTGGCGCGATCCCGCTGATTTGTAACATTTTCCTTGGGATTCTGACGACGGCGCCCTAAACTCGCGCGCGCTTGGATAAGTTGTCACAACGCGCCGCGCAGCGGCCCGTCCCTGAGGATTGCGCTTGAAACTGTTTTCCGGCCCGCCGCTGTCGAAGTATTCCGACGAGCCTGAAAAGGCGCGGTCCGAAGCGCTTGCGCCGACCAATCCGACACCTGCGCGTCCCGCGCGTGTCGTACCCATCGCACGGCTCATGGCCGGTGGGCGGTGGCGGGTCGAGGCGATGCGCTCCATCTCGGAACCGCTTCTGATCTGGTTTACGCGAGGTCAGGGACGCATCACTGTAGGCGGTGTTACGCGCGGATACGGCGCGCACAACGCGGTGTTCGTGCCGGCAGGCGTCATGCACGGCTTCGAGGTCAGCCCCCAGACCCATGGCACCGTCGTCTTCTTCGGCCACGGGGGGGCTGAGGTGCTTCCCCAAGAGCCGCAGCATCTTCGCATCCGCGATGTCGCACCGCAGGTCGAGCTTTCCGGGCTTATCGATAACATTCAGCGCGAATTGGCAAGCGGCAAACCGGGTTCGGAGCGGGCAGCGCGTCTTCACCTTGGCCTGCTTGGTGTCTGGCTGGAACGCCACGTCCTTGATGGGCAAGATGCCAAAAAGAAACCGGACGCGGCACGCAGGCTTGCCACCCGCTATACCGGAATGCTGGAACGCGAGTTCCGGAGCGGCAAAGGTGTTGCGGAGTATGCCCAGGCGCTTGGTGTCACGCCAACGCATCTGACGCGTGTCTGCAAGCAGACTTGCGGACGTTCTGCCTCAGACATCTTGCATGACCGCGTCATCTTCGAAGCGCGGTTGATGCTAACTGAAACGACCATGCCGATCGCGCAGGTTTCAGAGGAGCTGGGTTTCAACTCGGCGGCCTATTTTACGCGCGCGTTTCAGCATCGCACGGGCAAGACACCGTCCGCTTTTCGGCGGCAAGGCTGACCGGGGCTGCCGCTGGGTCATGTCATAAAATTCGCGTTTATTGCCGGATTCTAACATTGACGTGACGCTCAAAAAGGGGCGCAATGCGCGGGTGAGCAATTTCGTTGCGCCCATTGGGTTCGCCCGATGCAAAGAACTGCGCAATGACAAAACGAACGCCACGCAGGGAGAAAAAGAATGACGAACTATAAAACGCCGGGAAAAACCATTCATCCGGCGGCAAAGATGTATGCTGACGAGTGCCTTTCCGGCAAACTCAGCCGCCGCGAGTTCATGTCTCGCGCCTCGGCGCTTGGGGTGAGTTCAGCGGCCGCTTACGGGCTGATCGGCTTGGCCGCCCCCAAACCCGCAGCGGCGCAGGAAGCAAAGATGGGCGGCACGCTTCGCTGCCAGTTGGAAACCAAGGCGCCGAAGGATCCGCGGACCTGGGACTGGTCGGAACTTGCGAACTTTTCGCGCGGGTGGCTTGACTACCTCGTTGAATACAATGGCGACGGAACGTTGCGCGGTATGCTTCTCGAAAGCTGGGAAGCCAATGAGGACGCCACCGAGTACACCCTCAACGTCCGTCAGGGCGTGAAGTGGAACAACGGCGACGACTTCACCGCCGCAGACGTGGCCAACAACATCACGCGCTGGTGTGACGCTACGGTCGAGGGTAACTCGATGGCCGCGCGCATGGGGGCTCTGGTTGACGAAAACACCAAGATGGCGCGCGACGGCGCGATCGAGGTCGTGGACGATCACACGGTCAAGCTGACGCTGCCGGCCCCCGATATCACGATCATCGTCGGCATGGCGGACTACCCCGCTGCCGTGATGCATTCGTCCTATGACAATGGCGACACTGTCGCGAGCCCGATCGGCACCGGACCGTTCCTGCCCGAGACGAACGAGGTCGGCGTCAAGCAGGTGCTAGTCCGCAATCCGGATCACACGTGGTGGGGAACCGAGGTCTATGGCGGACCGTATGTAGATCGCATTGAGTATATCGACCTGGGCACTGATCCGTCTTCGTTCCTGGCCGCGGCCGAGGCCGAAGAAATCGACATGCTCCACCGGACCGACGGTGACTTCGTCGAAATCTTCGACAGCATCGGTTGGGAAAAGTCCGAGGCGATCACATCGGCGACGCTCTGCGTCCGCTTCAACCAGGAAGCAGACCTTTACAAGGACGTTCGTGTTCGTACCGGCATTCAGAAGATGGTCGACAACGCGGTCGTGCTGGAGCTTGGCTATGCCGGCCTCGGCTCACCCGCCGAGAACCACCATGTCTGCCCGATCCATCCGGAATACGCTGAACTGCCGCCGATCGTGTTCGACCCGGCCGCAGGCAAGGCGCAGGTCGATGAAGCTGGATTTGGCGATGCCGAGTTCGAGCTGATCTCGGTCGACGATGCTTGGCAGGCTGCGTCCTGCGACGCGGTTGCGGCTCAGCTTCGGGATGCGGGGCTTAACGTTAAGCGGACAATCCTTCCGGGGTCCACCTTCTGGAACGACTGGCTGAAGTATCCGTTCTCCTCGACCGAGTGGAACATGCGTCCGCTGGGCGTTCAGGTGCTCGCGCTGGCCTACAAGTCCGGTGTTGCCTGGAACGAGACTGCGTTCAACAACGCGGAGTTCGATGCGCTTCTTGCCGAAGCCATGTCGATTTCCGACGACGACAAGCGTCGCGAAGTCATGGCGAAGATCGAGAAGATTATGCAGGACGAAGGCGTGCTGGTGCAGCCTTACTGGCGGAACGTGTACCGTCACTTCCGGCCGGGCGTGAAGGGTGCGGTCATGCATCCGACCTTCGAACACCATCACTACAAGTGGTGGATCGACGCCTGATCCAAGATCTGGGGCGCGGCCGATCCAATCGTCCGCGCCCTGCGATTCCGGTCGCCCCGGGCAACATGCTCACCCCTTTCCCTGCTCGGCGGGGACAAGGACGAGGTAGTCCATGCTGAATTTCCTTCTAAGACGACTTGTCACGATGGTGCTGACGGCACTCTGCCTGACTTTCATTGTCTTCTATCTGACCAACCTGCCGCCGAACCTTGAAAAACTCGCCAAGTCCGAAGCCGGCAGCAGGATCACCGACGAAGAGGTTCAAAGCTGGCTCGCAAAGAACGGGCACGCGAGGCCGCTGGTGGTCCGCTACGGAGAATGGCTGGGTGTCGTGCCCGGCTGGACGCGCGATGCTGACGGTTTGGTCACCGGACGCTGCATCGAGCGTGGTCAGGATCCAGCGACGGCTTCCCGCTTCTGCGGCGTTCTTCAAGGCGAGTGGGGATTGTCTTCGGTCTTCAAGAGCGATGTTGCCTCGATCATCTCGACGCGGCTCAGCCTGACCGGCATCCTGATGTTCTGGGTCATGGTGGTTATGGTCCCGATGGCGCTGCTCATCGGCATTCTGGCCGGTATGCGCGAGGGCTCCAAGCTGGACCGCACACTGTCCACCGTCTCTATCGCCACGACGGCGACCCCCGAATACGTCTCTGGCGTCATTCTTATCGCGGTCTTTGCCTCGTCCATGTTCGGGCTCAAGTGGTTCAAGGGAACCGCATCGAGCGCGATGGACGGCATCACGTTAGAGAACTTCTTCCTGCCCGTCATCACGATCGCTCTTTATGGGATCGGCTATATCGCCCGCATGACGCGCGCTTCGATGACCGAGGTCATGACCGCCCAATATATCCGCACCGCCCGGCTCAAGGGCGTGTCGTTCGGCAATGTGGTCATGAAGCATGCCCTCAGGAACGCTCTGATCGCGCCGTTCACCGTCATCATGCTGCAGTTCCCGTGGCTTCTGAACGGCGTCGTCATCGTCGAGACGCTGTTCAACTACAAGGGCTTTGGTTGGACGCTTGTTCAGGCAGCCGGCAACAACGACATCCAGCTTCTTTTAGGCTGTTCGGTCGTCGCGGTGTTCGTGGTTCTCGTGACGCAGCTGATCTCGGATATCGGCTACGTGTTCCTGAATCCGCGCATCCGCATTTCGTAAGGGAGAGAGACCATGGACCCATTGACCTGGACAGGCTCGCTTTCCTTCCTCAACCCGATCACGACCGCGGTGGTGGCGATGCTGGCCATTTCCGTCGTCGCACAGATCCTTCTGTCCTTCACTGCGACGGAACCCTCGATCGTCGCAAATCCGGACGGCACGGTCGTCGCGCGTGGGGGCGCCTACGGAATGGCCGAAAAGGCGGTCCGGATACTCTTTCTGGCCCTCATTGTCCTTGTTCTGGTCTACATCGCCGCCGGCGCAATCATGTCCTACGGCTCGACCGGGATTGTCGGCGGGCTTTCCAAACGGTTCCTGCCGGTCTGGGTGGCTCTCATCCTCACCTTCGCGCTGTCGCTGCGGTACAAGCGGCGGCTCGGTCTCTACGGGAAGCTCTTCGATTCCACCGTCGGCATGATCGGCTTCGGCATCGTTATGTTCTGGGTGTTCACCGCGATCTTCGCGGATCTCGTCACAACCCACGACGTTCTGAGCCAGATCAGCCGGATGAAGAATAAGGTGCCGGGCACGCCGACACCGGAAGACATGGGGTGGTATCTGCTCGGTGGCGATCACCTCGGCCGCGATGTCTTCAGCCGCGTCGTGATGGGCAGCCGAATTGTCGTGCAGATCGCGCCTCTCGCGACGATGTTCGCCTTCATGGTCGGTATCACGCTTGGCCTGCCGGCGGGCTACTACGGCGGCAAGCTCGACACCGGGCTTTCGTTCCTCGCCAATCTCATCCTCGCCTTCCCGGTCATCCTGCTCTTCTATCTGCTCGTGACGCCGGAGATCGTGGAAACCGGGATGCCGCAATACATGGCGGTGGTACTCTTCCTCTTCCCGATTGTGTTCCTCCTGGTGCTGATCAACTCGCGTTATTACGTGGTGCCAGCTTTCCGCAACAAGATGATGCTGATCATCGCGATCGTCGGCGGCTACCTCTACCTGTCGCTCGTTGGCGAGGTGGGCACGAAGGTTGCGATCCTGCCAAATGCGATCGACATGATCCACGTGCCGGGCAATATCCTGATCGTGTTCGTTTCGGTCGTCTTCGTGAACTCGCCCACGGTCTTCCGGATCGTCAGGGGCATCGTTCTGGACATCAAGACGCGTGACTATGTCTCTGCTGCCCAGACGCGAGGAGAACGGCCCTGGTACATTATGCTGTGGGAAATCCTGCCCAATGCGCGCGGGCCGCTCATCGTCGATTTCTGCCTGAGGATTGGCTACACGACGATCCTTTTGGGAACCTTGGGTTTCTTCGGCCTCGGCCTTTCGCCCGAAAGCCCTGACTGGGGATCGACGATCAACGCCGGTCGCAAACTGATGACCGTCGCGCAGCACCCCGCAATCGTGCCGGCGCTGGCGCTGATGAGCCTCGTTCTTGGCCTCAACCTGCTTGCAGATGGACTTCGTGAAGAAAGCCTGAAGGATTAAGAGGGTATCATGACGAAATGGGACTATGACGGCCCGATCCTCGAGATCGAGAACCTCTCGATCAGCTTCTTCACGCGGCTTCGTGAAATCCCGGCGGTGATGGACTTCTCCTGCGTGGTCCAGCCCGGCGAGGCGATGGGGCTCGTGGGGGAATCCGGTTGCGGGAAGTCGACCGTCGCGCTCGCTGTGATGCGGGACCTGGGCAAGAACGGCCGGATCGTCGGCGGCACGATCAAGTTCAAGGGCCGCGAACTGACCACGATGCCGGATGAAGAGTTGCGCGACATTCGCGGCTCTGAAATCGCGATGATCTATCAGGAGCCGATGGCCTCTCTGAACCCTGCCATGAAGATCGGCAAGCAGCTCATGGAGGTGCCGATGATCCATGAGGGCGTGTCGAAGGAGGAAGCCTACAAACGCGCGTTGGAAGTTGTAACCGACGTACGACTGCCCGATCCGGAGCGAATCCTGAAGGCATACCCGCACCAGTTGTCGGGCGGCCAGCAGCAGCGCATCGTCATCGCCATGGCGCTGATGTCGAAGCCCGCGCTTCTGATCCTCGACGAACCGACGACAGCGCTCGACGTGACGGTCGAGGCCGCGGTGGTCGACCTCGTCAGGGACCTTGGCGAGAAGTACGGTACGTCGATGCTGTTCATCTCGCACAACCTCGGGCTGGTGCTCGATGTGTGCGACAGGCTATGCGTGATGTATTCTGGCGAGGCGGTGGAAACCGGGTCGATCAACGACGTGTTCGACAAGATGCAGCACCCCTATACGCAGGCGCTTTTTCGATCGATCCCGCTGCCCGGGGCCGACAAGAATGCCCGCCCGCTGATCGCGATTCCGGGGAACTTCCCCCTGCCGCACGAACGGCCGCAGGGCTGCAATTTCGGGCCGCGCTGCGACTACTTCGTGGCTGGACGATGCGATCAGGGTGAAATTCCGATGATTGCGGTGGAAGGCAACGAACGGCACGACACCCGTTGCCTTCGCGTGGACGAGATAGACTGGAACGCACCGCCCGAAATCGCCGCGAAGACGGAAAAAACACCGATCGGCGATGTGGTTCTGAAGATGGAAGACCTTCGGAAGTACTACGAGGTGTCTGCCAACGCTTTGTTCGGCGGCGCCGACAAGAAGGTCGTGAAAGCCAACGAAACCCTGAGCTTCGAGGCGCATGAGGGCGAAACGCTCGCCATCGTCGGCGAGTCCGGCTGTGGCAAGTCGACCTTTGCCAAGGTGCTGATGGGGCTGGAAACCGCCACCTCGGGCCGTATCCTGCTTCATAACCACGAGATTCAGAACACACCGATCGAAGACCGGTCGACCGAGACCATCTCGGGCGTACAGATGGTGTTCCAGAACCCGTTCGACACGCTCAATCCATCGATGACGGTGGGACGTCAGATCATCCGTGCCCTGGAAATCTTCGGCGAAGGCAATTCCGACGATGAGCGCAAGGAGAAGATGCTCGATCTTCTGGACCTCGTGAAGTTGCCGCGCGAATTCGCCACCCGGATGCCGCGCCAGCTTTCGGGCGGCCAGAAGCAGCGCGTCGGCATCGCGCGCGCCTTCGCGGGCGGCGCGAAGATCGTGGTGGCGGATGAACCTGTCTCGGCACTCGACGTGTCCGTTCAGGCGGCTGTGACCGACCTGCTTATGGAGATCCAGCGCCAGAACAAGACGACGCTTCTGTTCATCAGCCACGACCTGTCGATCGTGCGCTATCTCTCCGACCGTGTCATGGTAATGTATCTCGGCCACGTGGTTGAGCTGGGCACAACCGATCAGGTCTTCTCCCCGCCCTACCATCCCTATACCGAGGCGCTTTTGTCGGCCGTGCCGATCGCCGACACCCACGTTCAGAAAAAGCGCATCGTGCTCGAGGGCGACATTCCGTCCGCGATGAACCCTCCGCCCGGGTGCCCGTTCCAGACACGCTGCCGCTGGAAGTCGCAGGTGCCGGGCAACCTGTGCGAAAAAGAGGTTCCGCCGGTCCGTACGCTCGCGGGCAATCATCAGATCAAGTGCCATCTGTCGGACGAGGAATTCGCCGCGATGGAGCCGGTGATCAAGATCGCAGCGGAGTAGGCGT
>CBDUOT010000026.1:0-35614 GCA_965368915.1 uncultured Rhodobacterales bacterium
ATCTGGAGCCAAGGCTGCGGAGGGTCGTATTCCCCGACCGAGGCAAGATTATCGAAGGTCACGAACAAAACCGGTGAGCGGCGGATGAAATACGCATCCACATGTTCAGCCGGCAACAGGAACGCGTCTTTCCCCACCGCCTCGGCCGCCGAGGCGACGGTCGGTGGAACGGCTATCGGCGCCCGGCTTTTCTTCTGATCCTTCGGCGCCATTCTTTACCCGGCGCGCCGATAGGCGTGCACGCCGACCTTGCTGTGTTCAGAATCCATCTCGAATCCCGCCTTGGCAAAAAGCTGGCGCACCTCTCGCATCCCCTCGCGCCCGTAGATGTCGCGATGCACCTCGAGGATGACGCTGTGCACGCCACTCAGATCGGCGTCGCGCAAGAATTCCAGTTCCGCCCCCTCGATATCCATGACGATCACGTCATGCGGAAACTCTGCCTTCAGCGCGGCGTAAGGAATGACCGGCACTGTCACGGCACGTGCCTTTTCGGGGTTCTTGACCACTTTGAGGCCGGAGCCGAGGAAGTTCCCGCGCAAGAAGAACTCGACCGTCTCGGGCGGTTCGGGTGCGGTGAAGACCACGCCGTGGCGCACCGACATGACCTTGTCGAGGCCGTTGTGCGCGTAAAGATATTCGATGTGTTCGATGAGGTTCGGGTTGGCTTCGATCGCAACAACCTTCTCGGCCTTCCGGTTCTTGGCGATGACCGCCCCCACGAGGCCTGAGCCCGCCCCCATTTCAAGAATGCGCGAACCCTCGGGGATGATGGCGAGGCCTGTCTGGATTTCCTTGCCCTCGTACCGATCCTCACCCATCGACCGGATCATGTTCGGTCCGAAATGCGGAGCTTCGGGCACTTCGATACCCCTGCAGGTCGCAACGATGGGGCGGATTGCTGAACTCGTCTCTGCCATGAACACTCTGCCTTCGCCTGAAGTACAACCGCCTTCACGGCGGCTTTTGCGGATCAGTATAGCGGCTCTGCACGGCGTGTCAGTTCAAACCTCGGCCGCATCCGCATTCGTGTCGGACGCGCCGCATTTCGCGAGGCCTGCGCCAAGACGGTGGACCGCGCGCGCAGCCTCGACTACTTCTCGGGCATGAGCGATCCGATCCGCACCCCCAGCATGCCGGCAGGCGCCATTCTTCCACATAGACCGGACGGGACATGACGAAGGCTGAGCGTTCGATCCTTGCGATCCTGACGGTGCGCAACGAAGGCGCGTTCCTGATCGACTGGCTCGCTCATCACCGCACCTGCGGGTTCACAGACTTCCTCGTCTTCTCAAACGATTGCGACGATGGAACGGATGCGATGCTCGACCGCCTCGAGGCGTTGGGCTGGCTCACGCATGTCCGCAACGACGGGCCACATCCGAAGGGGGTCCAGTGGTCCGCGCTGAAGGCCGCAGACAAGCATCCGTTGAAAGCGCGGGCAGACTGGGTGCTTTTCCTCGACATCGACGAATACGTGAACATCCATGTCGGCGACCGGACCGTCGGCTCTCTGCTCGCCGCGCTTCCCGACGCAACCGCCATTCCCATGACGTGGCGGCTTTTCGGCAATGACGGCGTCCGCGCCTACGACGACCGCCCGGTGACCGAGCAATTCGTGCGCGCCGCGCCCGCCGTCATGGGCTGGCCTTGGCGTGCGGCAATGTTCAAGACCCTGTTCCTGAACGATGGCAGCTACGGAAAACTGGGTGTCCACCGGCCGCGCCAACCCGACCGCTCCAGAATGGACGCCCAGCGCTGGTATGATGGCTCCGGCCGCCCAATGCCCCCAACCTACCGAACCGGACGCATCTTTTCGCACTATTTGCGTGACAACTACCGACTGGTCCAATTGAACCACTACGCACTCGGCGCGATGGAAAGTTATGTTCTGAAGTGTGACCGAGGGCGCGCCAACCGGGAAGCGTCGGCCTTTGACCTGTCCTACTGGGTCGAACGCAACTTCTCGGCCGAGGAGGACCGGTCCATCGCCGCGTTGGCGCCACGATCCGATCCGCTCAGGGCGGAGCTGCGCGCGGACGCCGAACTCGGCCCTCTCCACGAAGCGGCGGTCGCCTGGCGCCATGAACGCTTCAACACACTCATGCGGGAAGAGGAGTGGCGCAGTCTCTACGGCCGTCTGCTGATGGCCCCGCCAAGCCGTGTCCTGACCACGGACGAGCATAGCTTCCTCGTCAGGTACGCGATGAACGATGGTGCAAACACGTCGCAGGAAACAGAGCCAAGCCACGACACGGATTGAAATCCGTACCGTCAACAGTCGCGGCGAAACGGCGAAAAAAACCACGCAGTTGACCAAACGGACACCTTGCCCGAACGCACCTTGGTGGGACAGATAGACCTCGGGTGCAGTGTGCGTGGTGATAAATGCAAAAAGGCGAGACTTGCGCGCCGGACATAGGGTCATTGTCCGATACCAGTTGGTTTGCGCGGATCGAAAAGATCGGGAAAGAACAGGGCAATTTCCAGTGGCTGGGCGATGCCCACGCTGCCGCATTCGTCAACGCGAGCCGCACCCTTCTCGTCACGTTCGAGAGTGTGGAAATCATTCGCCGGACCCA
This sequence comes from uncultured Rhodobacterales bacterium, assembly GCA_965368915.1. Lineage (GTDB taxonomy): Bacteria > Pseudomonadota > Alphaproteobacteria > Rhodobacterales > Rhodobacteraceae > Albidovulum. Next base: position 2,583 of record CBDUOT010000026.1, read on the forward strand.
GCCGGGCCAATTGCCGCTCGGATACCAGGTTGCGAAGGGACGCGGCTGGTCGCATCTGTGCATGATCGCGCGGCGCGATAGCTGGTATCGCGACAAGGACGTTTACGCCTTCTTCGACGAACTCGTGGATGACGGCTTCTTCGACGAATTCGATCAGGTCGTGTTCTACGGCGCGGGCATGGCGGGATACGCTGCTGCCGCCTTTTCCGTTAGTTCACCTGGTGCAACCGTCATTCTTGCCGCGCCGCAGGCGACGCTCGACCCGGAAGTGGCCGGCTGGGACCCCCGCTTCATGGAGATGCGCCGCACCTCTTTCACCGACCGCTACGGCTACGCCCCGGACATGACCGAAGGCGCGAGCAACGTTTACGTCATGTATGATCCGGAACAGAACCTGGACGCCATGCATGCGGCGCTGTTCAAGCGGTCGCATGTCACGCTTCTGCCCTGCCGCAACCTCGGCCGCGATATCGGCAGCGCGCTTGAACAGATGCGTGTCCTGCCCTCGATTCTGACGACCGCCTGCACGGGCAGCTTCGACGCAAAGCTGTTTTACATTTTCTATCGCGCGCGACGGAACTACAGGCCCTATCTGCGGCTGCTTCTGGCGCGGCTCGAAGCGCACGGACGGCCCTGGCTCGCAGCACTTCTCTGCCGCAACGTGACCGGACGTCTGACGGACGTGTCCAAGTTCGAAAAGCGCCTCGCTCACCTCGATGTACAGCTCGACGGCGCCGGGCATTCCCTGCCGCCGGTCAAGTCTAAGTCATAGCCGATCTTGCGCGGACGACGCCCCGCGACGGGTCAACACCGATAGGCGACGGCGTGCAGTTCGTAGACTGGCGCGCCGGGTGAGATGGGATCGAACACCACCGCATTGGCGCCTGCCGATTTCGCGTCGGACATGATGCTGTTCCTTGCGAAGCGGACACCTTGTTCGGCGAGCATGCCGAAGGCGCCCGGCTGCATACGGAAATCTGCGATGTAGGTGCATTGCGCAACCTCGGCCGGCGTGGCTTCGCGGACCCCGGAAACGCCCGCAAAGCGCGGATCGGGCGCGCAGGCCGAAAGCGCGCAGAGCGCAATGATGGGAAGATAGGATGCTCTCATGTGACTGCCCGTTCATAGTGGGGCGCTTTGGCGCGCCTCCTGCCAAGGATTCTGGGCATGCCGAGGCCGCTGGGCAAGGCCCGGCGTAAAGGAAGAGCGAATTCGGCGGGAATCCCGCCACCTGCCTTAGCCGGACACAACCGCGCGGCGATAAAGATGCCAGGTCGCATGGCCGAGGATTGGCAAAGCCACCGCAAGCCCGAGTAGGAACGGGATGGCGCCCAGCGCGAGAAGCAGGGCCACCGTGAACCCCCAAAGCGCGACCGGACCCGGATTGGTCCGTGCGACGCGTAGCGATGTCACGACGGCGACCGGCAGGCCAACATGCCGGTCGATCAGGAGCGGGAATGACACGATGCTTGTCGCCAGCACGAGCAGCGCGAAGAGGAAACCGACGGGCACGCCGATAGCGATCATCGCCCACCCGGCCCCGGTCGTCATGACCTCGGAGAAGAACGTCTGTGCGGATGCGGGAAGCTCCGGTCCCATCGTCATCAGGAAGATCCCGTAAGCAACCAGTATCCAGACGAAAAACACGAAGAAGTGCAGCACTGCGAGAACAAGGATCGCCCCGAACCGCGGCGATTGCAAAAGCGAGAATCCGTCCGACCAGCCTGCTTGCTCGCCCGCTTCGCGCCTGCGGCTCATCTCGTAAAGACCGACTGCGGCGGCGGGACCGACAAGGGCAAAGCCCGAGATCAACGGAAAAAGAAGCGGCAGCAGGTTGCGGTGAAAAGCAGCCCAGATCAGGCACGCTCCGATGATCGGATAGAGCAGGCAGGCGACGATCACATCCGTCCGGAGCGCCATGAAGTCCTGCAAGCCGAGCCTGAGCGCGGCCCTGACATCCTCAGTTCCGATCCTGCGGACGATCGGCGCTACGGTGTCCGTTCCGCCAAGTTCCCGCGCCACCTCGCCGACGTCGTGCCCTGCGATGCCGAGGATCCGGGCGCTCCAAGACAGGGGATTTCCGATTGTGTTGGCCATGATGCCCTCCCGCACTCCGATAGTCGGAGTCGCCGCCACTGGCCCGGGAGATATGGGTCAGAGACCGCACGGCTCCGACATGAAAAGAATAGCACGATAGGCGCGTACCAGCACACACAATTGGGAGAGCCGTTTAGCGGGACAAGCGCGGTCCCTTACGCGTCAGCCGCTTGCGGTTGGATTTCGTTCGGCGACGCACTGGTGCAAGCGCCGCGCTCGCCTGCGCAAGCGGCCCGCGTCCGGCCATGGCGGCCGTCCCGGCGGCGATCCAGGCATCGCGGGCCGCCGCGCTTTTTTCCGAGATCATACGCCCTTTCTCTCCCGAGCTCAGGTTCCATAGTCCCGACAGCCCGAAAAGACGCATGGCGATCACCAACTGCGCTTCGGCGGCAATCGCGCCCATCTGGAAGGCCACGCGCCAGAACTCGGCGGGTGAGAAGAGAGGTTTCATGCGGATCTCCGAATTGCGCTGCGGTCGCCCAACTCATCCTCACGCATCGCCGCATCTCAATGACATGCGTTCACACCCCGGCGGTTTGGCGGTTCTTCGCCGATTCAGCCGCCGTGCGTAATGGTGGAATCCCGCTCCGCTTCGGTGTACTCCGGCGCCATGACCAAAACCATCACGCTTCGCCGCCCCGACGATATGCACCTGCACCTGCGCGACGGCGCGATGCTGGAGGCCGTTCTGCCCGAAACCGCGCGCCACTTTGCGCGCGCGATCATCATGCCGAACCTTGTGCCACCCGTCGTGACGGGCGACGACGCCGCGGCCTACCGTGACCGCATCATGGCCGCCCTGCCCGATGGCATGACCTTTGAACCGCTGATGACGCTTTACCTGACCGAGGCGACCGACCCTGCCGACGTGGCCGCTGCCCATGCAACCGGTCTGATCAAGGCGGTGAAGCTCTATCCCGCCGGGGCAACGACCAACTCCCAGTCGGGTGTGCGCGATTTCGACAAGGTGCGTGGCGTCTTGGAGAAGATGGCCGAGATCGGCCTGCCGCTTTGCGTCCACGGAGAGGTCACGGACAGCGACATCGATATTTTCGACCGCGAGGCGGTGTTCATCGACCGTGTGCTCGATCCGATCCGCCGCAAGACGCCGGGGCTCCGGGTGGTGATGGAACACATCACGACGGCGGAAGGCGTGGCCTATGCGCGTTCGGGCGGTGATGACCTCGGCGCGACGATCACGACGCATCACCTGATCATCAACCGCAACCACATCCTCGCGGGCGGCATCAAGCCGCACTACTACTGCCTGCCCGTCGCGAAGCGGGAAACTCATCGCCTCGCCCTGCGAGAGGCCGCCACCAGCGGCGAGGCACGCTTCTTCCTTGGCACCGACTCGGCGCCGCATGCCGACCATCTGAAGGAACATGCATGCGGCTGCGCGGGGTGCTTCACGGCAACGAACACGATGTCGATCCTTGCCCACGTCTTTGATGAGGAAAACGCGCTCGACCGGCTCGAAGCCTTCACCTCGCTGAACGGCGCGGCCTTCTACCGGCTTCCGCCGAACGAGGATCGCACCACGCTTACCAAAGGCGCCGCGATCAACTACCCGGCCAAGATCGAGACCGGCGCAGGTCCGGTGACGGTGTTCGACCCAGGCTTTCCGCTTCACTGGAAAGTCTCCGATTGATCTTTCACCGAACGGGAAATATCCCCGCCGGAAGCTCCCGATCGTTCGGCAGGACGGTCCGCGGGAAGCATTCGTTGACAGAAAGTGCCAGGAGACCGCACCAATGATCCCCAGCTCCTTCCCCCCGAAAGAGGAAATCGCCCGCCTGACCGCGCGGATGCTTCTGGAGATCAAGGCAGTTCACTTCAACGCGGACGAGCCGTTCATCCTGGCCTCCGGACTGCCCTCGCCGACCTACATCGACTGCCGCAAGCTCATCTCTTACCCACGTATCCGGTCGGCGCTTATGGATTTCCTCGCCGTCACCGTGATGCGCGAGGCGGGCTTCGAAGCGTTCGACAACATCGCGGGCGGTGAGACGGCCGGCATTCCCTTCGCGGCGATGGTGGCCGAGCGTCTGGCTCTGCCGATGACCTATGTGCGCAAGAAACCCAAGGGCTATGGACGCAACGCCCGGATCGAGGGCGCGATGTCCGAGGGCGAGCGCGTTCTTCTCGTTGAAGATCTGACGACCGACGGCGGATCGAAGCTCTCGTTCGTCGATGCGATCCGCGAGACCGGCGCGACCTGCGCCCACACGGCGGTGATCTTCTACTACGGCATCTTTCCTGAAACGGTGGAGACGCTCGGCAAGCACGGCGTGAGCCTTCATCATCTCTGCACATGGTGGGACGTTCTGGCCGAAGCGCGCGAATCGGAAGCCTTCCCGGCAGCGACTTTGAAGGAGGTCGAAACCTTCCTCACCAATCCGCGTGCATGGCAGGCGGCGCGCGCGAAAAGCTGACGTGGCGGAACCGGCGGTGAATGGCTGCAACTGTAGCGCGCGCGCCACCCAAATGTTGACAGGACGAGTGGCCTTCCACCAACATGTGGACGCTGCGCGTTGTCCACAGGCGATCCACAGCGATATACAATTTGCGCCGCGCAGCAATGACGAATACGCCTTCGCCAACAACGAGGGACCAACATGAACGACGTGGCGACGATCCGGGCCATCAAGGACGGCCCTGAAACCGATACGCTTCCGCACAATATCGAGGCAGAGCAGCAGCTCCTCGGCGCGATCCTGACGAACAACGACATTTTCGACAGGATAGCGGCGCTCGTGAAGTCCGAGCACTTCTACGAGCCGGTCCACAGCCGAATCTTCGAGGTGGCAGTGGCGCGCATTCAGAAGAACGCGCTCGCCTCTCCGGTCACGCTGAAGGGCTATCTCGAGGAAGACGAGGGGCTGAAGGCGCTTGGCGGGCCCGCCTATCTCGCGCGGCTCGCCGGCGCCGCCATCTCGGCCTACGCGGCGCGCGATTATGCGCAGATGATCTACGAACTCGCCGTGCGCCGCGAGCTGATGCGGCTCGGGCAGGACATCACCAGCAAGGCGCGCTCAATCGACGTCGAAAACGACCCCAAGGAACAGATTACCGAAGCCGAACAGCGGCTTTACACGCTGGCTGAACAGGGCACGGCAGAGAAGGGTTTCGTTTCGTTCCTGAAGGCCGTGACGGATGCGGTCATGATCGCCAACGCCGCCTATCAGCGGGACGGCGCGCTTTCGGGCATCTCAACGGGCCTCGTCGACCTCGACAAGAAGTTGGGCGGCCTTCACCCGTCCGACCTTCTGATCCTCGCCGGCCGCCCGTCGATGGGGAAGACATCGCTCGCCACCAACATCGCCTTCAACGTCGCCAAGGCCTACAAGAAGGGCAAACGCCCCGATGGAACCGAAGGCGCGGTAAACGGTGGCGTCGTGGGTTTCTTTTCGCTCGAAATGTCGGCCGAACAGTTGGCGGCGCGGATCCTGTCCGAAGCCTCCGAGGTTCCTTCCGAGCAGATCCGGCGCGGCGACATGACCGAGGTGGAATTCCGCCGCTTCGTCGAGGCAGCGAAGGCGCTTGAGGCCTGCCCGCTTTATATCGACGACACTCCGGCTTTGCCGATCAGCCAGGTCGCGGCACGTTGCCGCCGGCTGAAGCGGACGCATGGGCTTGACGTGGTGATCGTCGACTACCTGCAGCTTCTGCGCGGCACCGGACGGGGCGACAACCGGGTGCAGGAGATTGCGGAAATCTCCATGGGCCTCAAAGCGTTGGCCAAGGAACTCAGCATTCCGGTGGTGGCGCTTTCGCAGCTCTCGCGTCAGGTCGAAAACCGCGAAGACAAGCGCCCCCAGCTTTCCGACCTTCGGGAATCCGGCTCGATCGAGCAGGACGCCGACGTCGTGATGTTCGTCTACCGCGAAGAGTACTACAAAGAACGGGAAAAGCCCGGCGACCACGACCTTGAGGGCATGGCCAAGTGGCAAGAGGTCATGGAACAGGTCCACGGCAAGGCCGAAGTCATCATCGGCAAACAGCGTCACGGTCCGATCGGCACCGTCGAACTTAGCTTCGAGGGCCGCTTCACGCGCTTCGGCAATCTCGTGAGACCTTGGCAGCAGTCGGAAGAAGGCTTCTGACCGGGGGCGCCTGCGCTCTCATTCGTGACTGGACAGGTGCGGCCCTTGGCGCGACGCTTTCGCCATGCGCCGCATCCTCGCACTCATCCTCTCGCTTTGCCTTCTGGCGCACACCACGCGCGCCGAAGAAGTGGATGTCGAACTCCTCCTTCTCGTCGACGTGTCGCGCTCCATGTCGCCGGCAGAACTGGAACTTCAGCGGCGCGGCTATGCCGAAGCTCTTAGAAGCGACAGCGTCGCGGCTGCACTCGACCGGACGCTGACGGGCCGGGTTGCACTCGCCTTCGTCGAGTGGGCGGGTGCCGAGCGGCAGACGATCGTGCAGGGCTGGACACTGATCGAAAGCCGAACCGATCTCGACGCCTTTGCGGCGGTTCTTGCAGAAGGCACGACGTTCACGCAAAGCCGCACCTCGATTTCCGGCGCCCTGCGCTACGGTGCTGCGTATTTCGACGCAAACACGTTCGACGGGCTCCGCCGCGTGATCGACATTTCCGGGGACGGCCCGAACAATCAGGGCGGCCTCGTAACCGAGGCGCGGGACGAGGTGGTCGCGGCTGGGATCGTGATCAACGGCCTGCCCCTCATGACGCGGGACTACCAGGGCGCGGCATGGCGGCTGGATGATCTTGATGCCTACTACACCCACTGCGTCATCGGCGGGTGGGGCGCCTTCATGATCCCGGTGACCGAATGGCCCGATTTTACCGCCGCGATCACGAAGAAGCTGGTGCTCGAGATCGCGGGCGTCGCCCCCGAGCGGCTGATCCGCGCGCAAATGGCCGCCCCCTATGACTGCCTGATCGGAGAGAAGATGTGGCGTCGTAACCGGCGGATTTACGACCTGCCCTGATCGGTCAGCAGCCTCCGCGCAAAGCGCTTGCCACCACCCGGCGCGCCTGCGAAAAAGCCCGCCATGACCGCAGCGCTTCTGACCATCGACCTCGACGCGATCGCCGCCAATTGGCGCGCGCTCGCCAAGCGTTCGGGCGATGCGGAGGCGGCCGCCGTGGTGAAGGCCGACGCCTATGGTCTCGGAGCGGGACGAGTGGCGAAAGCTCTGGCGCAAGCCGGCGCGCGGCGGTTCTTCGTCGCGCTTGCCGAGGAAGGCGCGGCGCTTCGACCGGTGCTGGGCCCGGACGTCGAGATACTCATTCTGTCTGGCCACATGGCGGGCGATACCGCGAACATTGCAGAACACGGCCTGATCCCGGTGCTGAACTCTGTCGATCAGGTTAGGCGACACCGCGAAAGGCTACCGGGCCACCGGTTCGGCATTCAGCTGGACAGCGGCATGAACCGGCTTGGCTTGGAAGAGGACGAATGGCGCGGCATCGCGGGACCGGTGCTGTCCGAAAGACCGGTTCTGATCATGTCACACCTTGCCTGCGCCGATGAACCCGGTCACCCAATGAACGAGACGCAGCTGTCCGCGTTCCGACGCATGACGGACGAAACGGGCGCGCCGCGCTCACTTTCGGCAACGGGCGGCATTCTTCTTGGGAAGGACTACCACTTCGATATCACGCGCCCCGGAATCGGGATCTACGGCGGACTGCCCTTCGATGAGGCGCGTCCCGTCGTGCGCCTGTCGCTCCCGGTTATTCAGGTGCGGGACGTCCGGCCCGGTGAAACAGTGGGCTATGGCAATATCTGGACGGCCGAGAAACCCTCGCGCATCGCAACGCTCGCCGCAGGCTATGCCGACGGGTTGATCCGTGCCATGACGGGGCGCGCGCAGGTCTTTGCGGCGGACACGCCCTGCCCGCTCGTCGGCCGAGTCTCGATGGACCTTATGGGCGTCGATGTCAGTCATCTGGATGAGGTTCCCGAAGCGCTCGACATCCTTGGTCCCCATCAGGGCATCGATACGCTCGCCGATCAGGCGGGCACGATCGGCTACGAAATACTGACCTCGCTAGGCGGCCGCTATGCACGCCGGTACAAGGGCCAAACCGCATGAGTCCTCTCGCACCCCTTGCCGCTCTCGGCCGCACCGTGCTCAAGGGGCTCGCGGTGCTTGGTCGGATCGGCCTCTTCGCCGCCGAGACGATCAGTCACCTTTTTCGTCCGCCCTTTTACCCGAAAGAGTTCTTCGCCGCTCTCATGCAGATCGGCTGGTTCAGCCTGCCGGTCGTAGGCTTGACCGCGCTTTTCACCGGCGGGGCTCTTGCACTTCAGATCTATGCCGGCGGCGCTCGCTTTTCCGCCGAATCCGTCGTGCCATCGATCGTCGCCATCGGCATGGTGCGCGAACTTGGGCCAGTGCTTGGCGGCCTGATGGTCGCCGCCCGCGTCGCGTCTTCCATCGCCGCTGAAATCGGCACGATGAAAGTGACCGAACAAATCGATGCGTTGGTAACTTTGTCCACTAATCCCATGAAATACCTCACGGTTCCGCGCGTTCTAGCGGCAACGCTCGCGGTGCCTGTGCTTGTCGCGGTCGGCGACTCCATCGGTATTTTCGGCGGCTACCTCGTTGGAGTGAACCGCCTCGGCTTCAATCCCGCGACCTATCTGAAGAACACGCGTGAGTTCCTCGAATTCTGGGACATCGCCTCCGGCCTATGGAAAGGCGCGGCCTTCGGTTTCATCGTGGCGCTGATGGGCTGTTACTACGGCATGCATTCCGGTCGCGGTGCGCAAGGCGTGGGTCGCGCCACGAAATCCGCCGTCGTAGCGGCTTCCGTCCTGATCCTGGCCACGAACTATCTGCTGACGGAGGTCTTCTTCTCGGCATGATCACGCTATCGGATGTTCATAAAGCCTTCGGATCGAACCGCGTCCTGCGCGGGATCGACCTTGAGGTTCCCACCGGCGAAAGCATGGTGATCATCGGCGGTTCCGGAACAGGAAAATCTGTTCTTCTCAAGTGCATCCTGGGCCTTGTTCATCCGGACAAAGGCAAGATCACGCTTGATGGCGAAGACGTGGAAACAGCGTCGCGCGATGCGTTTCTTGCCCGGTTCGGCATGCTCTTTCAGGGCGGTGCGCTCTTCGATTCATTACCGGTTTGGCAGAACGTGTCTTTCCGCCTGCTGCGCGGTGCGCTGAAGCGCCCCAAGGCAGAGGCGCGCGATGTCGCCATCGAGAAGCTGCGCCGTGTCGGGCTGAAGCCGGAAACCGCCGACCTCTTTCCCGCCGAACTGTCCGGCGGCATGCAAAAACGCGTGAGCCTCGCCCGCGCGATCGCCGCCGAGCCCGAGGTGATCTTCTTCGATGAGCCGACGACGGGGCTCGATCCGATCATGGCTGGCGTCATCAACGAGTTGATTCGCGAGATCGTCACCGAGATGGGTGCGACGGCGATGACCATCACGCATGACATGTCCTCCGTCCGCGCTATCGCCGACCGGGTCGCGATGCTGCATGACGGGGTGATCCAATGGACTGGCCCGATAGCGGAACTGGATGCCACACCGGATCCTTACGTCCAGCAGTTCATTCACGGCCGCCCGGAAGGCCCTATCGCCAGCGTACGCTAGCCTGATCCGGCGCTGTGGATTTGACTTTGCGCCGCTCGCTGCCTACGCTTCGAAACGAGGCCAAAGTGCCAGAAAGGCGTGGTCTGGGAAAAGCTTGCGCGGCATCTTTATACTGATCGCTCTCTTCTGCATCCCACCTGTGCTGAGCTTCAGGGCGATGCTTCGGCGATTGCGCCATTCACGTGAACGTGGGCGCCCGACAGGTTTGTTCCTTGCCGGCGCGGTCTTCTCGGCCATCACGCTCGCCTTCGACCTCGCTGTGATCGGCACCGACCTTCTGCATTCAGGCATCTCCAGTACCGAACTTGGCGCAAAGCATGCCGCGGCTCTTGGCTTGTCGTGGCTTTGCCTCTGGGTCTGGATAATTGCCCTTATCGTTTACAGACGCGGACGAATACGGCCTTACTGAGGATATCGTTTCCAGTTGGAGAATTCGATGACTCGAGAAACCGGACAGCCGTGACCGCGACGATGGAAACTCCGGCAACGGATGCTACAAGTGCGCCAATATTGCCGGTTGCGGACGCTGCTCGTGAGAGTGACCGCTGGCGTTGAGCGGGTCACTGAATGCAAAATCAACGTCTTCTTAAGCTTGCTAATCTGGCCTTGCTCGTTCTGTTCCCCATCGCCTGGTTCGCGCCGCTGTTGCGGGCGGGGCTGCTGCCGTTCTTCAGCCTCGATGAGATATCGGTCATCACCGGGTTGCAGGCCCTGTGGGAAAAGGACGTATTCCTGGCGCTTCTCGTGACGTTTCTGGCGCTTTTCGCGCCCTACACAAAGACGCTTGGGCTCGCCCTTGTGCAGTTCCGGCTTGGATCGCCCCGAATGCTCGGGATTCTGCATTTCCTCGGGCGGCTGGCGATGGCAGATATTTTTCTGATCGCAGTCTACATCGTGGTTGCGAAAGGTGTAGGCGTCGGGCGGCTCGAAACCGGTTGGGGCCTTTATCTCTTCACCTTCTGCATCCTGGCGAGCTATGCGATCTCGTATCTGACTGAACGCGCGCGAATGCCGTCGAAGGCGCACTGATCCAGGGCGCGCGGGCCCTCTTGCCGCCGGAACCGGCATCAGGCAGTTAGGGCGCATGGCCAAGGCGATCCCGATCTTCACATGTGCCGAATGCGGCGCGGTCCACAAGAAATGGGCCGGTCGTTGCGATGCCTGTGGGGCATGGAACTCCATCGCTCAAGAGGCGCCGCTTTCCGCCGGCCCGGGTGCGAAAACGCTCGGGGCGGCCAAGGGGCGGCAGATCGAGCTTTCGCCGCTCTCCGCCAAGGAGGTCCCGCCCCCGCGTGCGGCGTCGGGTCTTGAAGAACTCGACCGTGTGCTCGGCGGGGGGCTTGTTCCTGCCTCAGCGATCCTGGTCGGCGGCGACCCCGGAATCGGCAAATCCACCCTGCTTTTGCAGGCGGCTGCGAGTTTCGCGCGCAAGGGTGTCTCCGCGATCTACGTCTCGGGCGAGGAAGCGGCGGCACAGGTGCGGATGCGCGCCGAACGGCTCGGGCTGTCGGATGCTCCCGTGCAGCTTGCGGCTGAAACGGATCTTCGCGATATCCTGACCACACTCGATACCGCACGGCCGGGTCTCGCCATCATCGACTCGATCCAGACGATGTGGGCCGACCATGTGGATTCCGCGCCCGGCTCGGTCAGCCAGGTGCGCGCGGCCGCGCATGAGCTTGTGAACTTCGCCAAGCGGCGCGGCACCGCCGTCATTCTCGTCGGCCATGTGACGAAAGAGGGCCAGATCGCCGGCCCCCGCGTCGTCGAACATATGGTCGACACGGTTCTTTATTTCGAAGGCGAGCGCGGCCACCAGTTCCGCATCCTGCGCGCCGTCAAGAACCGCTTCGGCCCGGCCGACGAAATCGGCGTTTTCGAGATGACCGGCGGCGGGCTGTCCGAAGTTGCCAATCCCTCGGCTCTTTTCCTGTCCGAACGCGGTCAGGCGAGCCCCGGCTCGGCCGTTTTCGCCGGAATCGAGGGCACGCGGCCCGTGCTGACCGAGATTCAGGCGCTCGTCGCGCCCTCCAACCTCGGAACGCCGCGTCGGACGGTCGTCGGGCTCGATAGCGGGCGGCTCTCGACGATTCTCGCCGTGCTCGAGGCGCGCTGCGGCATCCCCTTCGCGGGGCTCGACGTGTTCCTCAACGTCGCGGGCGGCATGCGTGTATCGGAACCCGCCGCCGATCTTGCAGTGGCGGCAGCACTTCTATCAGCCCGGGAGGACGTGGCGCTGCCGCCCGACATGGTTGTTTTCGGTGAAATCAGCCTGTCCGGAGCGTTACGCCCCGTAGGTCAGACCGAAAACAGGTTGAAAGAGGCGCAAAAACTTGGTTTCTCACAGGCAGTCGCTCCGGATCGGTCGAAATTTGACGCCAACGGGGGGATGCGGGTACGCAAGATGCCCGATCTAACAACGTTCGTCGGCGAAATGTTCGCGGCAGGCTGAAGGCAAGGAGCCAGGGGATGGAAGGTTTCACCATAGTGGACGCCGTAGTGGCAGTCGTCCTGCTCATGTCGGCGATACTAGCCTACAGCCGGGGCGTCGTGCGCGAAGTCCTCGCGATCGCGGGCTGGGTTGCGGCGGCCGTGGTCGCGTTCATCTTCGCGCCAAAAGCGGTGCCGCTGATCAAGCAGATCCCGGTCCTCGACAAGTTTCTCGGCGACAATTGCGAAATCTCGACCGTCGTCGCCTTCGGCGGCGTACTGGCCGTCGCGCTGATCGTGATGTCGATCTTCACGCCGCTCTTTTCGTCGGCCGTGCAACGCTCTGCGCTAAGCGGGGTCGATCAGGGCCTCGGCTTCCTCTTCGGCGTTCTTCGCGGCGTTCTTCTCGTGGCGATCGCCTTCGTGGTTTATGATCGCGCTCTTGCGGGATCGTCGATCGCGGCGGTGGACAAGTCGAAGTCGGCAGAGATCTTTTCCTCCCTTTCGGGCAACCTGGAAGACGCTCTGCCAGAAGATGCACCGGGCTGGCTCGAAGCGCGCTACAGCGAACTGGTGGCCGGCTGCGGCGGCGGCGTGACCACGACAGAGACCGCACCTTCGACCGGAAACTGACCCGCAACTCCGTTATGATGTGACACGGGCGTGACATGTCCGCCCGATCGCACTAAACGAAAGGCGGACAACTCTTCCGGATTCGGAGACCGGCCTATGCGCCCATTCCTGAGCCACCCTTTTGACGACGACAAGTTGAAGGAGGAGTGTGGCGTTTTCGGCGTCATCGGCGTGAGCGAAGCCGCGAACTTTGTCGCGCTCGGCATGCATGCACTCCAACATCGCGGCCAGGAAGCGGGCGGGATCGTCGCATACGACCCGAAGGATGGCTTCAACTCCGCCCGGCGCTTCGGTTACGTGCGCGACAACTTCACCAAGGCAGGCGTCATGGAAACGCTGCCCGGCGCTCTGGCCATCGGCCATGTGCGGTATTCGACGGCAGGCTCCAAGGGCAACACCGCAATCCGGGACGTTCAGCCCTTCTTCGGCGAGTTCGCCATGGGCGGCTGCGCTATCGCTCATAACGGCAACCTGACCAACGCTGCCCAGCTTCGCCGCGACCTGATCGAACGCGGCGCGATCTTCCAGTCCTCGTCGGATTCGGAATGCATCATCCACCTCATGGCGCGGTCGATCCAGAAGTCGATCCCCGAACGGATGAAAGACGCGTTACGCGCCGTCGAAGGCGCGTTCTCGGTTATCGCTATGACGCGCACCAAGCTCATCGGCGTCCGTGACTCGCTTGGTGTCCGTCCTCTCGTCCTCGGGAAACTCGCCGACGGGGCCTTCGCCCTGTCTTCCGAGACCTGTGGGCTCGACATCATCGGCGCAGAATTCGTGCGCGAGATTGAGCCCGGAGAGATGGTCGTCATCTCGAACGGCAAGGTCGAAAGCTCGCGCCCATTCGCGCCGGCAAAAGCGCGGTTCTGTATCTTCGAACATGTCTATTTCTCGCGCCCCGATTCCATTCTCGGAGGGCGCTCCGTCTACGAGACACGCCGCCAGATCGGCGTCGAGTTGGCCAAGGAAAGCCCTGTCGAGGCCGACCTCGTCTGCCCGGTTCCAGACAGCGGCACGCCCGCCGCGATCGGCTTTTCGCAGGAATCGGGCATCCCCTACGCGATGGGAATTATCCGCAACCAGTATATGGGCCGGACCTTCATCGAGCCGACCGAGCAGATCCGCAACATGGGCGTGCGGCTGAAGCTGAACGTCAACCGGGGACTGATCAAGGGCAAGCGGGTGATCCTCGTCGACGACAGCGTCGTCCGCGGCACGACCTCCATCAAGATCCGTGAAATGGTCCTTGAGGCGGGCGCCGCCGAGGTGCATTTCCGTATCGCATCCCCGCCCACCGCCTGGCCCTGCTTCTACGGCGTCGACACGCCCGACCGCGGCAAGCTTCTGGCCGCGACGATGTCCGAGGATGAGATGCGGGAATGGATGGGCGTAGACAGCCTGAAGTTCATCTCGCTCGACGGGCTATATCGTGCGGCGGGCGAAGCAGGCGGGCGGAACGCCAAATCCCCGCAATATTGCGACGCCTGCTTCTCGGGCGAATACCCTGTGGCACCCTCGGACCAGATCGCCAACGGCTTTGCGATGAAGGCGGCTGAGTGAGCGGTCAGACGATCCGCTACCGCCCACACCACTTCCTTTGTTCGCTGGGCTTCGAGGGCAAGGGCTATTCCGACGCCTTCACTGCAAACATGGACGCCATCGTGATGGGGCGTCTACGCGCCAAAGGGGGCGACGAAACCGAAATCGAGGTGACGGGCGCGACCGACGACATCTGCGCGCCCTGCCCCAAGCGGCGCGGTCGGCTTTGCACGAACGAATCCAAGATCAAGGTGCTGGACCGGGCCCATGCGAACGCGCTGACGCTTCAGGCGCGTGAACGGCTCACTTGGGCTGAGGCCAAGAAACGCATCCGTGCCAACGTGCCGCCGGGCAGCCTGAGGACCTTGTGTGCAGGGTGCGAATGGGAACCTTACGGTATGTGCGAAGCCGCTCTCCAGCGGCTGCACGACGAACAGGGCTGATCCAAAGGAAAACGCCGCCCCGAAGGGCGGCGTTCTTGCAATCCTCAGACGAGAAGTCTGAAATCAGGCTTTGCGGCCCTTCAGCGCGGCCCAGCCGCCGGTCACGACCAGCGCGGCGATCACGGCTTTCACGGCATCGCCCACGAGGAACGGCGCCATGTAGTACTGCCAGATCATGCCGAAGCCGTCTGCTCCCCACTTCGCCGTGTCGATCCCGGCCAACTCGGCCAGCGACATCGCCCAAGCGACGCCCGGGATGTATAGCAGCGCCGCGGCGAGCAACGCGACGGCAGCGGTGCCAAGGAAGCTGCGCACGCCACGGTCAGCGGCGTAACCCACGATGGCGGCCATCGCGACGAAGCCCACGAGGAAGCCCGCGGTCGGTCCGAAGAAAGCCGCGCCATTCATGCCGTTGGCGAAGACCGGCAGGCCCATCGCGCCCTCGGCGAGATAGGCGACCAGCGTCAGCGCGCCCATACGCGCGCCGTAAGTCAGGCCGACGATCATGATTGCCAGCGTCTGCAGCGTCATCGGCACCGGGATCATCGGAACGGAAATCTGCGCGGCGAGCGCGATGAACAACGATCCGCCCACGACCATGAGCACTCGGGTCGGAAGCGATTGGGTCGGCACCAGGGCCTTGGAAAGCGTCATCTGCGGATTCCCTCCTCTTTCAGATTTGCCGGGCAATTTCGCTGCGGCGCGGCGGCAAGTCAATCAATTCTATTGTAAAGCGTTCCGCCGGATGCGAAAGGGGCGCCATGAACGACCAGTCCGACACCCGAACCGCTCTCGTCACCGGCGCCTCGCGGGGCCTCGGCTTCGCCATCGCCTCGGCGCTCGGCGCGCAAGGCTGGCACGTCATCGCCGTCGCCCGCACCGTGGGAGGGCTTGAAGAACTCGACGACAAGATCAAGGCGGCGGGAGGGTCGGCGACGCTCGCGCCGCTTGATGTGACGGATGACAAGGCGATGGCGCATCTGGCGCGCTCGATCGCGGAACGCTGGGGCCAGCTCGGGCTTTGGGTCCATGCCGCGATCCACGCGGCGCCGCTGTCGCCTGCCGGTCATCTCGACCCCAAGGATTTCGACAAGTCCGTCGCCTGCAACTTGCGCGCGCCGGCCTCTCTTGTCCCGATGCTGGAGCCCCTGCTCCGCGCCGCTCAGGGCACCGCGATGTTCTTCGAAGACCGGCGCGGCGGCGAGAAGTTCTTTGGCGCCTACGGCTCCACCAAGGCGGCCCAGATCGCACTCGCCCGGACTTGGCAGGCCGAGACGGAGAAGATCGGGCCGCGCGTCGTCATCGCAGAACCGGCGCCCATGGCGACCGCGACACGCGCGCGTTTCTTCCCCGGCGAAGACCGGGACGCGCTTGCCGACATACACGACGAGGCCGCGCGCCTGCTCGCAGCGCTCTGATCGTCGGGACTGGCCCGAAACACCTCGACCTGAAACCACTTGCGCGCCCGGCGCCAACCGGCGCTTTACGCCCCGGTCGCGCTCGTCTAATCAGGTGCAAAGCACCAAGGGGCGGGCATGCGC
Organism: uncultured Rhodobacterales bacterium; assembly: GCA_965368915.1. Lineage (GTDB taxonomy): Bacteria > Pseudomonadota > Alphaproteobacteria > Rhodobacterales > Rhodobacteraceae > Albidovulum. Next base: position 18,857 of record CBDUOT010000026.1, read on the forward strand.
ATTCTCATCACCAATGACGACGGCATCAACGCGCCGGGTCTTGAGGTCCTGACGGCCATTGCCGAAGAAATAGCGGGACCGGACGGAGAGGTCTGGACCGTCGCCCCCGCGTTCGAGCAATCTGGCGTGGCGCATTGCATCAGCTACACCCACCCGATGATGATCCTGAAGCTCGGCCCGCGCCGCTACGCCGCCGAGGGCAGCCCGGCGGACTGTGTGCTGGCCGGTTTATACGACGTCTTGCAGGGCGAACGGCCCGACCTCGTCCTTTCCGGCGTCAACCGCGGCAACAACGCCGCCGAGAACGTGCTTTACTCGGGCACCGTCGGCGGCGCGATGGAGGCCGCGCTGCAAGGGCTTCCCGCCATCGCGCTCAGCCAGTTCATGGGACCGAAGACCGAAGACCTCGAGACGCCATTCGAGGCCGCACGCGATCACGGCGTGGCAGTGGTGCGCGCCCTTCTCGACAAGGCGCTATGGGACAAGGGCGACTACCGGCTGTTCTACAACGTCAACTTCCCGCCGATTGGCGGCGGCGACGTGAAGGGTATGAAGGTGGCACCCCAGGGGTATCGCACCGACACCTTTTTCGGGGTGGAGCCGCATATCTCGCCATCGGGCAAGAAGTTCCTCTGGATCACCGGCGGCCCGCAGCACCTGCCAACGGCGCCGGGCACCGATGTCGCGGCCAATCTCGAGGGCTTCATCTCGATCACGCCGATGCGTGCGGACCTAACCGCGCACGACGCGCTCGCCGAAGTTGAGGCGCGTTTGGCATGACCGATCTTGCCGAGCGGAAGATGCGCTTTCTCTATGCGCTCCGCTCCAAGGGGGTCACGGACTCCCGAGTCCTGACAGCGATGGAACGGGTAGACCGTGGCGATTTCGTGCGCGGCCTGTTCGCGGAACGCGCCTACGAGGACATGCCGCTGCCCATCACCTGCGGCCAAACGATCAGCCAGCCCTCGGTCGTGGCGCTCATGACCCAGGCTCTCGAGGTCAGCGCACGCGACAAGGTGCTGGAGATTGGCACCGGCTCGGGCTACCAGGCTGCAATCCTCAGCCAGCTTGCGCGCCGCGTCTACACCATCGACCGCCACCGCCGCCTCGTCCGAGAGGCAGAGGCCGTTTTCCAGAGCCTCGGGATGACCAATATCACCGCGTTGACAGCCGACGGAAGCCACGGCCTGCCCGATCAGGCACCGTTCGACCGCATCCTTGTGACGGCCGCTGCGGAAGATCCGCCGGGGCCGCTATTGGCTCAGTTGCGCGAAGGCGGTATCATGGTATTGCCCGTGGGGCAGTCGGACACCGTTCAGAGCCTGATCAAGGTGACGCGTACCGCCACGGGATACGAGTATGACGAACTCCGGCCCGTGCGCTTCGTGCCTCTGGTCGAGGGATTGGGTCAGGAATAGGCCCTGCATAGTGACATCAAGCCCGGCCAACAGGGCAAGCGAGACGAGGATACGAGCATGACCCCTTCCCGCACGAAGACTATCCACCTGCGCGCAGCGCTCGTGGGAACGAGCCTTCTGGCGCTCGCTGCTTGCGAGCCGGGCGGCAATTTCGATCTTGATATGCGCGGCCTCGGCCGGGGTGGTGGACTCGACACGTCAGCCGCCGCCGAACGCGCAGTGCAGGCGCGGCCTACACCGGATTCGCGCGGCATCATCTCTTATCCTGGCTATCAGGTCGCGGTTGCGCGCCGCGGCGACACCGTCAACAGCGTTGCCGCACGGGTCGGCATCTCGGCCGGGGAACTCGCGAACTACAACGCGGTCGGACAGGGCACCCAGCTTCGCGAAGGCGAAGTGCTCGCGCTGCCGCGCCGCGTCGCCGAACCCTCACCGACAATTGGCACGCGTCCCGCGGGCGCTGGCATCGACGTGACGACGATCGCCTCCGGTGCGATCGACCGGGCCGATCCCGCGCGGTCGGGTGGCGGCGGGACCACTGCCAGTTCCTCGACCATAGGTTCGACCGAGCCGATCCGTCACCGCGTTATGCGCGGCGAGACGGCATATTCCGTGGCGCGGCTCTACAACGTGAACGTCCGCGCTCTCGCCGACTGGAACGGGCTCGGCTCCGATCTCGCGGTGCGCGAAGGCCAGACGCTCCTGATTCCGGTCGCATCTACCCCCACGGCTGCCGCAGCGCCTCAGCGCGACATCGTGACCGCGCCCGGTGCAGGCTCTCCCACACCGACGCCGCCGTCGGCATCGAAACCCCTGCCTGCTGAAAAGACGGTCGCCGCGGCAGAACCCGTGAAGACACCTCCCGCCCCCGACCTCGGCGCGCAGACGACGAAGGCCACGCCGCAATCGAAACTGGGCATGCCGGTTCAGGGCAAGATCATCCGCACCTACCAGAAGAAGAAGAACGAAGGCATCGACATCGCCGCAAGCGCCGGAGCTTCCGTCGCGGCGGCCGACGCGGGAACCGTGGCGGCGATCACGAAGGACACCGACCAGGTTCCGATCCTCGTCATCCGGCACGAAGGCAATCTGCTGACCGTCTACGCCAACATCGACAACATCACCGTTGCGAAGGGCGCGAAGGTTTCACGCGGGCAGACCATCGCAAAGGTCCGCAAGGGCGATCCGGCCTTCCTGCACTTCGAAGTCCGCCAAGGCTTCGACAGCGTCGACCCTATGCCCTACCTGCAGTAGAGGGCTCTGCCCTCTACGCACCACACTTCGTTCGGATCGAAAGCGGCAAACGGGTCCGCACCCTTTTATGAGTTCGGCCACGGCCTGCGCGCGGCGTCAGATCCGGACGCCCTTCCGGCCCGCCAGATCGGTGAAGTACTGCCAGGCCACACGGCCCGAGCGTGCACCGCGCGTGGCCTGCCATTCGATCGCGTCGGCGCGCATCTCCGCCTCGTCGATCTCGACGCCGTAAGCCGCGCAGTAGCCACGGATCATTTCCAGGTAGTCATCCTGATTGCACGGATGGAAGCCAAGCCACAGCCCGAACCGGTCGGAAAGCGACACCTTCTCCTCCGTCGCCTCCGAGGGGCTGATCGCGCTCGACCGTTCGTTCTCGATCATGTCGCGCGGCATCAGGTGGCGGCGGTTCGATGTCGCGTAGAAAAGCACGTTCTCCGGCCGCCCTTCGACCCCGCCGTCGAGCACGGCTTTCAGGCTCTTGTAGTGCTGGTCATCGTGACTGAACGACAGGTCGTCACAGAACAAGAGAAACCTGTGCGCCTTCGCCGCGCGCAGATGCGCCAGAAGTCGGCTGACCGAAGGCAGGTCCTCGCGGCTCAGTTCGACGATCTTGAGCTTATGGCCAAGCCGCAAAGCCTCGGCATGCACGGCTTTCACGAGCGAGGATTTCCCCATCCCGCGCGCGCCCCAAAGAAGCGCGTTGTTCGCGGGAAGCCCTCGCGCGAACTGCAGTGTATTGGCCAGAAGCGTGTCCCGCGCCCGGTCGATGCCGACCAGCAACGGCAGATCGACCCGCGAAACCTCGGGAACCGGGACGAGGCGATCGGGAGATACATGCCAGACGAACGCCTCCGCGCCGTCGAAATCCGGCGCCCGTTCCGGTGCGGGCGCCAGACGCTCCAACGCCTCGGCGATCCGCTTCAGGACCGCCTCGGTCATGCCTTCGCATCCTCATCGTCGTCGTCATCGAATTCGTCGAACAGGCTTTCGTCATCGCCGATGATACCCTCGGCCCTGGCCTCTTCGTCCTTCTTCTTCTCGACCCACGACACGAGCCAGATCGAAATCTCGTAAAGACCGTAGACGACGATAAACAGGATCACCTGCGTCGTCACGTCCGGCGGCGTCACCAGCGCGGCCACCACGAGAATGCCCACGACCGCATATTTGCGCACGTTCCTCAGGCCCCGCGAGCTTGCCAGCCCCGCCTTGCCCATCAACGTCAGAAGCACCGGGAGCTGGAAGCAGATCCCGAAGGCCACGATCATCTTCAGCGTGATGTCGAGCGTCTCGTTGACCTTGCCGTTAAAGACGATGTCGATGCCATGATCTGCCGCCGGCACGGGCACCGCCTCGTTCGAAAAGACTGCCGCGAAATAGGACGGAAGGTCAGCGAACCCCAGAAAGAATTGCATTGCCAGCGGCACGACCACGTAATGCGCGAAGGCCGCACCAAGCAGGAAAAGCAAGGGTGACGCGATGAGAAACGGCAGGAACGCGGACTTCTCGTTGCGGTAAAGGCCGGGCGCAACAAAGCGCCACATCTGGAAGGCGATGACCGGGAAGGAAAGCATAAGCCCACCCACCATCGATATCCGGATCAGCGTGAAGAAATACTCCTGCGGCGCAGTGTACTGCATCACCGGGTTCTGATTGCCCAGTTGCCGCATCGTCTTTTCGATCGGCAGGAGCAGGAAATCGAGAACCATGCCGCCGACGGAAAAGCAGGCCACCATCGCCACGATGAACGCTACGAGCGACCAGATAAGTCGGGTGCGAAGCTCGGCCAGATGCTCGATCAGCGGCGCGGTACTGTCGTCGATATCGTCGCGCATCACGCGTCGCCCTTCTTTGCCTTGGGCTTACGCGCGGCAGGCTTTTTCGGCGTCGCGGCAGCGGCCTTGGGCTTCGCCGGCGCCTTCGGTTTCGCGGGCGCTTTGGGCTTCGCGGGTGCTTTCGGTTTCGCAGGCACGTCAGCCGTCGCCGGTTCCGCCGGGGCCTTGGCCTCTGCGGGTTTGACAGCCGCCCTGCGCGCCGCGGCTTCGGCCGCCTTCTTGTCGGCAAGTGCCTGCGTGGCCGGGCCTTTCGGGGTCGTCGAAGATTTCGACGGGTCCCACTTCTCGAACTTGGACGCCGCTTGATCCAGCGCGTCGAGACCGAGGTTCTTCTTGGACGTCATCGCGCGCAGGTCGTCGGCTGTTTCCTTCACGCCCGTTTCCCGCGCCGCATCGTCCATTGCCCGCTGGAACTCGCGCCCCATCGCGCGCGCCTTCGCCGTGAACCGGCCAAGCGTCCGGAACATGCCAGGAAGATCCTTTGGACCCACGACGATCAGGGCCACGATGCCGATGAGCAGAAGCTCGCTCCAGCCGATGTCAAACATGTGCGCGCATGCGCCTCTTCAGGAAAGGGACAGGACTCAGACCTTGTCCTTCTCGGTTTCCGGCGTCACGTCGCGAGCTTCGTCGGCCGAGGCCTTCTCGATCTCGTCAGAGCCATCCTTCACGCCCTTCTTGAATGCGGTGATGCCCTTTCCGACTTCGCCCATGAGCGAGCTGACCTTGCCGCGCCCGAACAGGACGAGCACGACGACAGCAATGAGCAGAAGGCCCGGAATGCCGATGTTGTTGAGCATGTTCTTCTCCCCTTGGGTGCGCTTGGCTGCGCGCCCGTCTGATACCTTACCGATTTAGGGTGCGCCGCGGCTCGGGCAAAGTCCTTTCGCGGCAGCAATGACCCTTTGCACGCTTGCCGAAGGGGGGTAACTGACAGTATTTTGTCAGTTGTGAACCTTCAACAGCCAGCGGAACCACCATGCGTCGCAAGGACCGTCTTTTCGATCTCGTCCAGATCCTGCGCGACGGGAAGCTGCACCGCGCCAGCGATCTGGCGAAGAAAACTGGCGTTTCGACGCGAACGATCTGGCGCGACATGGCGGCGCTAGTCGATAGCGGCCTGCCCATCGAAGGCGCACGGGGCGTGGGCTATCAATTGCGCGATCCGACGGTCCTGCCCCCGGTGGCGCTGACGCGCGACGAGTTCGAGGCTCTGAGGCTTGGCATTGCGCTCGTCGCCGGTGCGGCTGACCAGACGATCGCGCGCGCGGCCGCATCGCTCCGCGCCAAGATATCCGCTGTGGCGCCCGCCCGCGCGCAGGACCCCGGATCTGACAGCTTCGTCTTCGCGAGTGAGGAAGCCGCCCGCGCTGCGCCTCATCTCGGCCTGATCCGCCGTGCAATCCGCGACCATCTGACCTTGTCCTTAAGCTACAAGGGACGCGAGCCGCTGCGCATCCGGCCCCTGCATCTCGACTATTGGGGACGCGCTTGGACCCTGACAGCTTGGTGTGATTCTGTTTTGAATTTCAGAGTGTTCCGAGTCGATCTTGTGACGACGCTCGAGCATGACGGCGGGGCGTTCCTGGCGGAGCCGGGCAAGACGGTCGAGGACTACCTCGCGCGGCTCACTCAGGCTTAGCGCTAGCCCTGCTTCGGAAAGACGAAGCAACGATCGCGGCGGATCATCAGCCACATCGGAGTACCGGGCTTTGGCAGGAAGACGCCGGGCACGGTCGCCTTCAACATTTCGCCACCCTCTTCGGTGCGGAACTCGACGAGGCTTTCGCGCCCCATGAAGCGTGCGCGCATAACCTTTGCCCGCGCCGCCGATCCGTCTTCGGGAGTCGGGTTGGGGCCGCGCCCCGCGCGGTCGAAGTCGATCTTAAGATGCTGCGGGCGGATCACGATTTCCACTTCGGTGCCGTCAGGCACACCAGGAGCCAGGAACTCTCCGAATGGAGTAAGGGTAAGCGCACCTCGAACTGTTCCTCGCAAGATATTGATATCTGAGAAAAATGCCGCCGCCGCCCGGTCCACCGGCGCATTGTAGATATTGTACGGCGCACCGCGCTGAACGATCCGGCCATCGCGCATCAGCGCGATCTCGTCGGCCATGCGCATCGCCTCGTGCGGCTCGTGTGTAACCAGCAGGACCGCCGTCCCTTCCTCCTTCAAAAGCAACAGGGTTTCGTCCCGGATATCGTCGCGCAGCCGCTCGTCGAGACCGGAAAACGGCTCGTCCATCAGAAGGATGCGCGGCTGCGGGGCAAGCGCGCGGATCAGGGCGACCCTTTGCTGTTCGCCGCCCGAAAGTTCATGCGGGAACTTCGGCCCGAAGCCCGAAAGCGAAACCCGCTCAAGCAGTTCGTCCACGCGGCGCTGATGGGTTGCAGCCCCCCGTGAAAGCCCGAAGGCGACATTTTCGGCGACGCTCAGATGCGGGAAAAGCGCGAAGTCCTGGAACATGAGCCCGATGGAACGGCGCTCGGGCGGCACCCGGAAGACCGTGTCGCAGACCAGCTGCCCATCGACATAGATGGTGCCTTCGTCCTGCATGTCGACGCCCGCGATCATCCTGAGCGTCGTTGATTTGCCGCAGCCCGAGGGGCCGAGCAGGCACGTCACCTGCCCCGCTTCGATCCTCAGCGACACGGAATCGACCACCGTCCGTCCGTCGAAGCGGCGGATGAGATCGCGGACCTCCAGTCTTGGCGGTGTTGTCGTCACGGCCTTCCCCTAGCCCGATAGAATTCGTCGGGTATCCGCCCGATACCAGCCCCCGCCGTGCCCCGCAAGCGCAGGCGGGACGGAAGCATCGTCGCAGGGGCGGCTGTCGCGACCGCCGCTAAAGCGTGGAATTCATCGCGCCACCGTCGAGGAGAACGTTCTGTCCCACGATGAATCCTGCATGAATGGAACAAAGGAACGCGCAGGTCGCACCGAATTCTTCGGGAGTGCCGTAGCGGCGCACGGGGATCGAGGCCGAACGCCGCGCCTTTGCCTCTTCGACGCTGATCCCCTCGGCCTTGGCCACCCCACTGTCGAGCGACACGGCCCTGTCCGTCGCATGGATGCCGGGCAGCAGGTTGTTGATCGTAACGCCCGACGGGGCGACCTGCCGTGCGGTGCCCGCGACATATCCCGTAAGCCCCGCGCGGGCGGCGTTCGACAGACCAAGGATAGCGATGGGCGACTTGACCGATTGTGACGTGATGTTGACCACCCGGCCCCAGCCCTTCTCCATCATCCCCGGCAGAAGCGCCTTCATGAGCGCAATCGGGGTCAGCATGTTGGCGTCGAGCGCGCGGATGAAGTCCTCGCGCTCCCAGTCGCTCCACATGCCCGGCGGCGGGCCACCGGCATTGGTGACAAGAATATCGGCACCAGCGGCAGCCTCGAGCACCTTTGCGCGCCCGTCATCGCTCGTCACGTCAGCCGCGACCTCCGTCACGGACACGCCATGCGCCTTGCGGATGGCCTCGGCGGTTTCCGCGAGAGACTCCGCGCCGCGCGCGTTCATCACAAGATCGACGCCCGCCGCTGCGAGCGCTTCAGCGCAGCCCCGGCCTAGCCCCTTCGACGACGCGCAAACGAGCGCCTTCTTGCCCCGAATTCCCAGATCCATCGTCATCACTCCCTGTATTTGCCGCAAGAATAGTAAAATCTCGCGCAGAGACCAGTGCTTGCGCGCCGCCTCGTTGACGCTTTGGTGGGCGCTTTGCTACATCCGGTGTACGGTCGCACACCGTCATGTCCTCTCAGGCTTATCAATGAACGATCGCATCGCGTCCCAACTCGCTCAGGCGGTTCACGCCTACGACGCAGGCGCCATGCGGGTGACGGCCGGCGCGAACCTTCGCGATGCGATCGGTGGGGCGGACGACTGCGAACTTGGCGATGTCTACCGGCTCTCCCCCGACGCCGTCGCGCGCAGACTCATGCTTGTCGCAATGCCGGAGGATCCCAAAAGCCAGCAGATCGCCGATGGGTCAGAGATCGGTGTTGCGGGCGATCCGATAGAACTTCAGGCGGTGCTGACGCTCATGGCTCCGGACGGGGACCGGGTTGAACTTCTCTATGCACGGCACACCCCCTCGGGCGCGGGCTTTGCGCTTCCGCTTTCGCCCATTGCGCCGCGGACCGACTACGCGCTGATCGATATCCGCACCGATATCGGGGATATTCGCATCGCCGACGTCGTTTGTGTGTCCTTCGCCGCCGGAACCCTGATCACGCTCCCCGGCGGCGCACAACGACCGATCGAGACGCTCAAACCCGGTGATAAGGTGCTGACCCGCGATCACGGACCGCAGGAAATCCGCTGGATCGGCAAGGCCACGATGCGCGCCATCGGGGCCTTCGCGCCGGTCGTGATCGCGGCGGGAACGCTTGGCAATTACAGCGACCTCGTCGTCAGCCCCCATCACAGGGTCTTCATTTACCAGCGCGGCAAGCAAAGGGTCGGTGGTACGGCGGAACTGCTCGTTCAGGCCAAGCATCTCGTGGATGGAGAGAAAGTGACTCGGCGCGAAGGCGGCTTTGTCGACTATCACAGCCTCGTCTTCGACCGGCACGAGATCATCTATGCCGAGGGCATCCCCGCCGAAAGCCTCCAGGTGAACGAGGCGACGGTAAGCCGCCTGCCCGATGATCTGGCCGAAGAGGTTCGCGCCCGCTTCCCGGGTTTGAGCCAGAGCCAGCATTTCGGCACCGAGGCGGGGCGCGACCTGCTGGACAAGGTCACCCGCGACGCGCTTCTGGGACGCGGCGGCGGCGCTTGACCTGCCTCAACTCGCGCTTGCCGCGTCTCGACTATCCTAGTTTTGTGGATGTTGAATGCGCGGGCGCGCCCGCCTTTTCCGGGAGATGAGCATGCAAAAAATTCTTGTCGCAACCGATCTGTCGGAACGCGGCGACCGGGCAGTCGGCCGAGCCTTTCAACTCGCGCACGATCTTGGTGCCGAGCTTCTTATCGCGACCGTGATCGATGAAGACCTGCCCAAGCAGGTTTCCGACGCCTACGCGAAAGGTGCCGAAACCGCGCTGGACCAGATCATCGCGGCGCATTCCCAGTCCGGATCAGTAAAACATGACCGGCGCGTCATGCGGGGCGACCCGTCCCTTTCCATCGCGACGCTCGCCCAGGTCGAGCAGGCGGATCTTCTCGTGCTTGGCTTCCACAGGGTTCGCGCGATCGGCGACGCGTTGCGCGCGACGACGATGGAGCGGGTGCTTCGGCAGGCCGCTTGCCCGGTTCTGGTCGTGCGCAACCCCGCCAGCGGCCCATATCACGGCATCGTCGGCGCGGTCGATTTCTCGCCCGCCTCGGCTGCAGCCCTGCGCGCGGCAGCGAAGGTCGCGCCGAAGGTGCGCATCCAGGCCGTCCACGCGATGCATGTCCCGTTCAAGGGCCTGATGCCGAGCGACACGCAGGCGCCGTTCTTACGTGAGGCACAGGCGGCGGAAAAAGCATGGCGCAGGACCGAAAGCCTGCCCGGAACGCTTGATAAGGTTGAGATCATCGAAGGCTCGGCCGTGGACGTGCTGGCTGACGCGGTCCGAAATCACGGCGCAGACCTCGTTGCGGTGGGGGCGCATGCCCGGTCAGGCCTGGCAAGCCGGTTCCTCGGCAGCTTTGCCACCACGCTGATCCGGGAGGTCCAGACCGACGTGGTCGTGGCCCGGCCCGATTGACCACGCGGCATTGCGGCGGCCGGGCGGCGCCGCTATATCCCGCGCCATGAAAGACCTTTCGAACCGCCCGGACCTTCCCGCCGAAATCGCCCGCCGCCGGACCTTTGCGATTATCTCGCATCCCGACGCTGGCAAGACCACGCTTACCGAAAAGTTCCTGCTGTTCGGCGGCGCGATCCAGATGGCGGGCCAGGTCCGCGCCAAGGGCGAAGCGCGGCGTACGCGGTCGGACTTCATGAAGCTCGAACAGGACCGGGGCATCTCGGTCTCGGCCTCGGCCATGTCGTTCGAGTTTGGCCCCTACCGCTTCAACCTCGTCGACACGCCGGGCCACTCGGACTTCTCCGAGGACACCTACCGCACGCTGACGGCGGTCGATGCCGCGATCATGGTGATCGACGGCGCCAAGGGCGTGGAAAGCCAGACCCGCAAGCTGTTCGAGGTTTGCCGCCTGCGCGATCTGCCGATCCTGACCTTCTGCAACAAGATGGACCGAGAGGCCCGGGACACGTTCGAGATCATCGACGAGATTCAGGAAAACCTCGCCATCGACGTCACTCCCGCCTCGTGGCCGATTGGCATGGGGCGCGATTTCCTCGGCTGCTACGACATCCTGCACGACCGTCTGGAACTGATGGACCGCGCCGACCGCAACCGGGTGGCGGAATCGATCAAAATCGACGGGCTGGACGACCCGAAACTCGCCGAACACATCCCCGCCGAACAGCTCGCCAAGCTTCGCGAAGAGGTCGAGATGGCGCGCGAACTGCTGCCGCCCTTTGACCGTCAAAGCTTCCTCGAAGGCCACCTGACGCCGATCTGGTTCGGCTCGGCCATCAACTCGTTCGGCGTCAAGGAACTGATGTCCGGCATCGGTGAATATGGCCCCGAACCGCAGCCGCAGAACGCAACGGAACGCCAGATCGCACCCGAGGAAGGCAAGGTCGCGGGCTTCGTCTTCAAGGTGCAGGCCAACATGGACCCCAAGCACCGCGACCGCGTGGCCTTCGTCCGCCTCGCCTCGGGCCATTTTACCCGCGGCATGAAGCTTCTGCACGTCCGGTCAAAGAAACCGATGGCGGTGTCGAACCCGGTCCTCTTCCTCGCCGCCGACCGCGAACTGGCCGAAGAGGCTTGGGCGGGCGACATCATCGGCATCCCGAACCACGGCCAGCTTCGCATCGGCGACGCGCTGACCGAGGGCGAGTCGCTAAGGTTCACCGGCATCCCCTCTTTCGCGCCAGAGCTTTTGCAGAACGTGCGCGCCGGCGACCCGATGAAAGCCAAGCACCTCGAAAAGGCGCTGATGCAGTTCGCCGAGGAAGGTGCCGCCAAGGTGTTCAAACCCTCCATCGGCTCCGGCTTCATCGTTGGCGTTGTGGGTCCCCTGCAGTTCGACGTGCTCGCAAGCCGGATCGAGCTGGAATACTCGCTGCCCGTCCGTTTCGAGCAGACGCAGTTCACCTCCGCCCGCTGGGTCACCGGACCGAAGGCGGACGTGGAGAAGTTCGTGAACGCCAACAAGGGCCACATCGCGCACGATCATGACGGCGACATTGTGTATCTCACGCGCCTTCAGTGGGATATCGACCGCATCGAACGCGATCATCCCGAACTCAAGCTTTCGGCGACGAAAGAAATGATGGTGTGACGGGGGTCAGCCCACCGTTACATCCATCGTGATCTCCGCTTTCAGAAGCTTGGAGATCGGGCAACCCGCCTTCGCCTTGTCGGCCAGTTCCCGAACCTTCGCCTCGTCCGCGTCCGCCTTGATCCGCGTGGCCAGGTGCGCCCGCGTCACCGTCGGTCCACCCTCTGTCGAGGGATCGAGCGAGATGGTTGAGGTCGTTTCGATCAGCTCAGGCCGGATGTCCTCGCCGCTCATCAGCGCGGACAGGAACATCGAATAGCAGGCCGCATGGGCCGCGCCGATCAGCTCTTCGGGATTCGTGCCCTTCTTGTCTTCGAAACGCGTCGCGAAGGTGAAGGCCACATCTGACAGCACGCCGCTTTCGGTCGCGATCGTTCCACCGCCCTCTTTCAAGCTGCCTTTCCAGATGGCAGATCCGTGTTTCTCGATCATCTCACGCCTCCTCAGCGAATGGTTGATCCCGTCGCAAGAGGAATAGGACCACCGGCCCGGGGCAGCGTCAACTGGCCGCGCGCACCGCGGGCTGACTCTCGGCGAAAGCCATCTCCACGCGCTCGGCTAAACCGCGGCGCAAAAGCGCCTCTTCGCGTCTGCGCTGGCGATGGTCGCGAAGCCGGCGGCGCCAGCTTCGAACCTGCTCCGAGTCGCTCGGGCGCTGATCCTTGATGTCGGAGCCAAAACGCTCGACATCGTGCAGGACCGGCGCGGGGTTCACGAAGCCTGGTCGAACAATGTCGACCCCTAGCCCCGCGGACTGACCAAAGAGGAAATGATCGACCGGGACCTGAAACTGCCTGAACGTCGCAAGCAACTGCCGCGCGGCCTCGGTCGTGATCACGTAGGCGCAACTGCCCAGGAATGTGGAGTGCATTCGGTAAAGCCGCATTGGCCCCGAGACCGGGCCAAGGTCCTCGCCCACCGGCCGGCGGCGGCTGTTCTGAGGGCCGGGCCAGAATTCCAGCTTCAGCACCCCCATTCCGTGGCGCCGCATGAGCGCGGGCAAGTCGCAAGATGCGATACGCCGGAAATCCTCTGAAAGAGTCGCGTCGTCTTCCAGAACGATAACGGCTTCGCTTCGCATACCGGCGATTACTTGCCAGAGCTTCCGATGGGATATGGAACACGCCATGTCGCCTGGCGTCGCCGGGTAGCATCGGGTCAGCGGCCCGATCCCGAAATCGCGCGCCAATTCGCCCGCGCTGCGTTGGCTCGCATCAACCGCATCCGCCCTCTGCCAGTCGAGCCCGAACGCTTCGAGCCGTGCTGACATGGCGGCCATCCGGTCCGACCGACGGCTCATGTTGATCACGTGAACAGGCAACATTCGCTTCGCCTTTCTGCCTCACCGCGCCGGTCTTGTCGCCCGCGCGATACGTTTCTTGTCGTTGGCACCTGCCTCAGGTCGCCAAGGTTTAACCCGCGTTTCACCGAAGATGAACGCGGTATCCGCAACAGCCAAGGCAGAGTTAGGGGCGAATCTGGCGGAAACTTGGCAATTGTCGTCGAATGCGCACAAATCAACCAGATGTTGCACAGAATCTTTGCGAACAAGAACCAATTCCAAGCACAACCTTGCGCAGAATAACGCCAACTTACTCGCAACCATAAATTGACATTGACCCTACCGGCCCGATCTGATTGGGTTTTAGCGAATTGTTAACCACTCGCCACAAAATTGTTCCAACTCAGGACAAACATAAGGCGCAAAGGTTAACGCCAGCACCCGAAACGGGCTTGGGAGAGATGATGTTTGGACGAGTTTTCAAAGTTGTAGCGCTTGCAGGTGCTCTGGCGACAGCAGGGTCCGCGCAAGCGCGGACGATCAATCTCGTGACTGATGCAGGATGGGAAAGATTCGCCTTTGGCGCGATCGGCACGACCCCCAGCCGCGACTACAGCTTCACACTGGCCGCAAACGCGATCCTGACCGTAGTCGACGGATTCTTCGCAGGCGATGTGCTGGAGGTGTTCGCGAACACGGTTTCGCTTGGGCAGACCTCCGCACCCGGTGCAAGCGGCACCAACCACGGGATGAACTTCGACGCGGCGCTCGCTGACAGCGCCTTCAGCTCGGGCTCGTTCATCCTCGGACCCGGCTCTTACAACGTCACGTTCGCGGTGCTCCAACGCTCGCCCGGCAACGGAAATCACTTGGCTGCGATCCGGGTCGATACCGCGCCGATCCCGGTTCCGGCCGCAGGCGCGCTTCTGCTGTCCGGGCTTGGCATTGGCGTATTCCTCCGCCGCCGGCGCCGCCCTCAATCGTAACAGGCAAGGAATAACCGGGCAGCTTGCAATGCGCCGGTGAATCACTACATGCAAAGCATCGCCCGCCTATACCGGCGGGCGTTTTTGCTTCCCCCGCGTAAATACCGGCCTTCATTGACGTATGGCCGGATTTGAAGTAGTGGAGCACACCCACATCCGGTGGGTATTCGCCGGGGCGCCCGGACTATGCGTCCCTTCACTCTTGCGGCCCGATGCCGCATCCGATGGACGCTAATGACAAAATTTACAGACCTGAAGCTGGACCCGAAGGTCCTGCAAGCGATTGCCGAAGCCGGCTACGAAACCCCTACCCCCATTCAAGCGGGTGCGATCCCCGAAGCGCTGGAAGGCCGCGATGTCCTGGGCATCGCGCAGACCGGCACGGGAAAGACCGCCTCGTTCACGCTGCCGATGATCACGCTTCTCGGCCGTGGCCGGGCGCGCGCGCGGATGCCGCGTTCGCTTGTTCTTGCCCCCACGCGGGAACTCGCCGCGCAGGTTGCCGAGAACTTCGACATCTACTCGAAACACACCAAGCTTACCAAGGCACTGCTGATCGGCGGTGTCAGCTTCGGCGAACAGGACAAGCTTATCGACCGGGGCGTGGACGTGCTGATCGCGACGCCGGGCCGTCTGCTCGACCATTTCGAACGCGGCAAGCTATTGCTGACCGGCGTTCAGATCATGGTGGTGGACGAAGCCGACCGGATGCTCGACATGGGCTTCATTCCGGATATCGAGCGTATCTTCCAACTTACGCCGTTTACACGCCAGACGCTCTTCTTCTCCGCCACCATGGCGCCCGAGATCGAGCGCATCACCAATACCTTCCTGCACAATCCCGCACGGATCGAGGTGGCGCGTCAGGCCACGACCTCTGAGACGATCGAGCAGCGGCTGATTGAACTTACGCCCACCCGCAAGGACCAGAGCGCCAAGCAGAAGCGAGAGCTTCTTCGCGCCGTTATCAACTCGGAAGGCGAAGCCTGTACCAACGCGATCTTGTTCTGCAACCGCAAGACCGAGGTCGACATCCTCGCCAAGTCTTTGAAAACGCATGGCTTCAATGCGTCACCAATCCACGGAGACCTTGACCAAAGCCAGCGAACGAAGACGCTGGAAGGTTTCCGCGACGGATCGGTGCGTTTTCTCGTCGCCTCCGACGTGGCCGCCCGCGGGCTCGACATTCCTGCGGTGTCCCACGTCTTCAACTTTGACGTGCCTTCACATGCCGAAGATTACGTGCACCGGATTGGTCGCACGGGCCGCGCCGGGCGCAAGGGCGTCGCAGTGACGCTCGCCGTGCCTGCGGACAAGAAATACCTCGACGCGATCGAAGCGTTGGTCGGCAATCCGATCCCGCGTATGGCAGCGCCAGAAGGCTTCACGCTGAGCGAGGCCGCCCAACGTCCGGCGCGCAAGGATGACAGCAAGCCCAAGAGCCGTGGCCGTGATCGCGACGACCGCCGAAGCCGTCCGGTCAAACCGCACGGCGAAGAAGCGTCCACCTCCCCTGTCGAAGCGCCGGCTCCGAAACCGGAACCGCAGGCGCAGCCCGAACGCGAAACGCGCAAGGGAGACGACAACAGGGGTGAGCGCCAGTCGAACGGCCGCAGGGGTGGCAAGCCCGATGGACAGAAGCGCCGCGAGGGTCGCGATGCTCCGGTCGTCGGAATGGGCGATCACGTGCCCGACTTCCTGACACGCGGGATCAAGACCGAAAAGGTCTGATCCCCCGGCTTCCCGCCTCAGTCGATATAGCTGTCCGCCCGCCGCCCCGCACGTTCGTGGTGGATAGGCAGAGTGCGGCCATATAGCTGCATCGTGCGCTCCGGCGCGCCGACCATGTCAGGCTCTTCGACATACGAAAAGATCGCGACGTAGCGCGGGCGCTTACCCTTCAGCGGCGCGACACGGTGCAGCGAATAGCGCCCCCGGAATATCTGAAGATCGCCCGGTTCGAGGTTCAGCACCTTTACCTTGTCCGACGTGCCGTTCAGCACCCGCGCGACCTCGGCGAAGTTCTCATCGCCCTCTCGGATGCGGGGGGCATATTGAAAGGCCCCACCCTCCTCGGCGTTCTGAATGGCGAGCGTGACCGTGTAGTTGTTCGTATCGAAATGCCAGGGGAACCCGTTACCCTCTTCCGCCATGTTCACGATCACATCGGCCAGGGGATCGGCGTAGCGGAAGAACCGCTCCTCCTCGAGACAGTCCTGGATGAAGCGGTCGAATCCGGCGCCATCGTGGATCGTCCGAAGTGGCCCCGCAGGCGCGAAATTGTCCGCCGGGATGAACGCGTTGGAGCGGTCGAAGAACTTGCGGCGCGGATCGTCTTCCGGAAGGCTCGGGTCGTCCTTGGTGAAATAGACGTTGGTGCGGTTGAAACTCCGGTGGCCCTGTTCGGCCACGCCGTCCGCCTCTTTCGTTAGCTCGGCGATCCCGAACTCCGTCAGGAAACCCTTGATGACGGCGCACCCGTCGTCTCTCAGGTCTTTGCGGACGCGGGCGAGGACTGCGTTGCGCGCAGGCCCGTCGGCGTGGATCGGATAGCGGTCGAGATCGATCAGTTCCCGCGCATCATAGCTCATGCCTTCCTCCTTCTGCGGATTACGCAAAGGAAAGCGCAGAGCTG
>CBDUOT010000027.1:0-34348 GCA_965368915.1 uncultured Rhodobacterales bacterium
GTGAAGGCGGCCGCACCGTCGGCGCAGGCGTCGTCTCCAAAATCATCAAGTAAGTCAAAAGGTTCGACGCAGGCCGGGCAAGAGGTCCGGTCTGCCTCTCAACTGACGAAGCCCGCGAGAGGCAAGACAATGTCCAGTCAGAATATCCGCATCCGGCTCAAGGCCTTCGATTACCGCGTCCTGGATTCCAGCACGCAGGAAATCGTGAACACGGCCAAGCGCACGGGCGCTCAGGTGCGCGGTCCGATTCCGCTGCCGAACAAGATCGAGAAATTCACGGTTCTGCGCGGTCCGCACATCGACAAGAAGTCGCGCGACCAGTGGGAAATCCGGACGCACAAGCGTCTTCTCGACATCGTCGATCCGACCCCGCAGACGGTGGACGCGCTCATGAAGCTCGACCTCGCCGCCGGCGTCGACGTCGAAATCAAACTGAACTGAGGAGGGCACCGACATGTTGCGCTCTGGAGTGATCGCAAAGAAGCTGGGGATGACCCGGCTCTTTCTCGAGGACGGCCGGCAGGTTCCGGTGACCGTCCTGCAACTGGACAACCTGCAGGTCGTCGCGCAGCGCACGGCTGAACGGGACGGCTATTCCGCCGTTCAGCTTGGCGCGGGCACCGCGAAGGCGAAGCGCACGACCGCCGCGATGCGGGGCCATTTCGCCGCGGCGAAGGTTGAGCCGAAGCGCAAGATCGCGGAATTCCGGGTTACCCCGGAAAACCTGATCGACGTTGGCGAGGAAATCACGGCAGACCACTACTTCGAAGGTCAGTTCGTGGACATCGCGGGCACCTCGATCGGTAAGGGGTTTGCCGGTGCGATGAAGCGTCACAACTTCGGTGGTCTTCGCGCCTCGCACGGCGTTTCGATCTCGCACCGTTCGCACGGCTCGACCGGCCAATGTCAGGATCCGGGCAAGGTGTTCAAGGGCAAGAAGATGGCTGGCCATCTCGGCGCCGTCCGCGTGACCACGCAGAACCTGCAGGTCGTGCGCACCGATAGCGACCGTGGCCTGATCATGGTCAAGGGCTCGGTTCCGGGCTCGAAGGGTGGTTGGGTGACGATCAAGGATGCGGTGAAGAAGCCGTTCCCGGAAAACGCCATCCTTCCCGCCGCTCTGAAGTCGCAGGCCGAGCTTGCCCGCAAGGCTGCTGAAGAAGCTGCCGCCGCCGCCGCGGCCGAGGAAGAAGCCGCACGTCTGGCTGCTGCCGAAGCTGAAGCCGCCGCACAGGCAGCGGCAATGGCTGCCTCCGACGCTGCATCCGCAGCCGAGGAAGGTGATGCGGCCGCCGGCGACAAGGCCGATGACGCGCCCGAAGGAGAGAAAGAATGAAACTCGATGTGATCAAGCTCGACGCCAAGAAGGCTGGCTCGATCGATCTCTCCGACGAGATCTTCGGGCTCGAGCCGCGCGCCGACATCCTGCACCGCGTTGTGCGTTGGCAACGTGCGAAGGCGCAGGCCGGGACCCATTCGACATTGGGTCGCTCCGATGTGTCCTACTCGACCAAGAAGATCTATCGCCAGAAGGGCACCGGTGGCGCACGTCACGGTGACCGGGGCGCTCCGATCTTCCGTCATGGTGGTACCTACAAAGGCCCGGTTCCGCGCAGCCACGCCCACGATCTTCCCAAGAAGTTCCGGGCTCTCGGCCTCAAGCACGCGCTGTCGGCCAAAGCCGGCGCCGGTCAGCTTATCATTCTCGATTCGCTCGAGATGAAGGACGCCAAGACCAAGGCGCTTGCCAAGACCGCGAAGGAACTCGGCTGGAAGAAGGTGCTGATCATCGACGGCGCCGAAGTGAACGAGAACTTCGCCCGCGCCGCCGCGAACATCCAGGGCATCGATGTGCTGCCCTCGATGGGCGCCAATGTCTATGACATCCTCAAGCGTGACACGCTCGTGCTCACGAAGGCGGGTGTCGAAGCTCTGGAGGCTCGTCTGAAATGAGCGTGAAGCCGGAACATTACGACGTGATCGTCAAGCCGATCATCACCGAAAAGGCGACCATGGCCTCCGAGGCCGGCGCGGTTGTCTTCCAGGTGACCAAGGATGCGACCAAGCCGCAGATCAAGGAAGCGGTCGAGGCCGTGTTCGGCGTCAAGGTGAAGGCGGTGAACACCACCATCACCAAGGGCAAGACGAAGCGCTTCCGCGGCCAGCCTGGTGTGCGGAGCGACGTGAAGAAAGCCTATGTGACCCTCGAAGAGGGGAACACTATCGACGTCTCTTCGGGGCTCTGATAGAAGGCGCGAATCTCACGGCCCCGGTATCCGGGGCCGTGCAGTTTTTTAAGTCAGGGGACCTAAGGGGCCCTTAAACCAACGGACCGACAGGTTCAAAGCAACGGAAGACAGAGAGCATGGCACTCAAGTCGTACAAACCGACGACGCCGGGCCAGCGAGGGCTGGTTCTGATCGACCGTTCGGAGCTTTGGAAAGGTCGCCCGGTCAAGGCCCTCACCGAGGGTTTGACCAAGACGGGTGGCCGGAACAATACCGGGCGCGTCACGATGTGGCACAAGGGTGGGGGCGCCAAGCGGCTCTACCGTATCGTTGATTTCAAGCGTCGCAAGTTCGACGTCCCGGCGACCGTGGAACGGATCGAATACGACCCGAACCGCACCGCCTTCATCGCACTGGTCAAGTACCAGGACGGCGAGCAGGCTTATATCCTCGCGCCGCAACGTCTGGCCGTGGGCGACAGCGTCGTCGCGGGCGTCAAGACCGACGTCAAGCCGGGCAACGCGATGCCGTTCTCGGGTATGCCCATCGGCACGATCGTCCACAACGTCGAGATGAAGCCGGGCAAGGGTGGCCAGATCGCGCGCGCCGCCGGCACCTACGCACAGTTCGTCGGCCGTGACGGCGGCTACGCTCAGATCCGCCTTTCTTCGGGCGAGCTGCGCATGGTGCGTCAGGAATGCATGGCGACGGTTGGTGCGGTGTCGAACGCCGACCACTCGAACCAGAACCTCGGCAAGGCTGGCCGCAAGCGGCACATGGGCGTTCGCCCGACCGTCCGCGGTGTTGCCATGAACCCGATCGATCACCCGCATGGTGGTGGTGAAGGCCGGACTTCGGGCGGCCGCCATCCGGTTACACCTTGGGGCAAGGGCACCAAGGGCAACCGTACCCGCTCGAACAAAAAGACGGACAAGTACATCGTCCGGTCACGCCACGCGAAGAAAGGGCGTTAATCTATGGCTCGTTCTGTTTGGAAAGGCCCCTTCGTCGATTCCTTCCTTCTGAAGAAGGCGGAAAAGGTGCAAGCCTCGGGCAAATCGGAAGTGATCAAGATCTGGTCGCGCCGTTCTACCATCCTGCCGCAATTCGTCGGCCTCACCTTCGGTGTCTACAACGGCCAGAAGCATATCCCGGTCAACGTGACCGAAGAGATGATCGGCCAGAAGTTCGGTGAATACTCGCCGACGCGGACCTACTACGGTCACGCGGCCGACAAGAAAGCCAAGAGGAAGTAAGCCATGAGCAAGGAAAAAAATCCGCGCCGCGTGGCCGATAACGAAGCAATGGCCAAGTCCAAGATGCTTCGTACCTCGCCGCAGAAACTGAACCTCGTCGCCGCGATGATCCGCGGCAAGAAGGTCGAGAAGGCGCTTGCCGATCTGACCTTCTCGAAGAAGCGGATCGCCGAGGACGTGCGCAAGTGCCTGCAGTCGGCCATTGCTAACGCCGAGAACAACCACGGTCTGGACGTCGACGAACTCGTCGTCGCCGAGGCTTGGGTTGGCAAGAACCTCGTGATGAAGCGCGGCCGTCCGCGTGCGCGCGGCCGGTTCGGCAAGATCATGAAACCGTTCAGCGAGCTGACCATCAAGGTGCGGCAAGTCGAGGAGCAAGCGTAATGGGACAAAAGGTCAACCCCATCGGGATGCGCCTCCAGGTCAACCGCACCTGGGATAGCCGCTGGTACGCCGACAGCAAGGACTACGGAAACCTGCTGCTTGAAGACCTGAAGATGCGTGAGTTCATCCATAAGGAATGCAAGCAAGCCGGCGTTTCGCGCGTCATCATCGAGCGTCCGCACAAGAAGTGCCGCGTCACGATCCATACTGCCCGTCCCGGTGTCATCATCGGCAAGAAGGGCGCGGATATTGAAACGCTGCGCAAGAAGCTGGCGAACTTCACCGACTCGGAACTGCACCTCAACATCGTCGAGGTCCGCAAGCCCGAGCTTGACGCCCAACTGGTGGCAGAGTCGATCGCCCAGCAGCTCGAGCGCCGGGTTTCGTTCCGCCGCGCGATGAAGCGTAGCGTGCAAAACTCGATGCGCATGGGTGCCCTCGGCATCCGGGTCAACGTCGCGGGCCGTCTCGGCGGCGCGGAAATCGCCCGGACCGAATGGTACCGTGAAGGTCGCGTGCCGCTGCACACGCTGCGCGCCGACATCGATTATGCTCTGGCCGAGGCGACGACCCCTTACGGGATCATCGGCGTCAAGGTCTGGATCTTCAAAGGCGAGATCATGGAGCATGACCCGCAGGCCCGCGATCGTAAGGCCGCCGAGGCCCAGGAAGGTCCGAGCCCCCGTGGTCCGAACCCCCGTGGTCCGAACCCGCGCGGCCCGCGCCGCGACGCCCGGTAAGGAGTAGAAGCAGATGCTGCAACCGAAACGGACAAAGTTCCGCAAACAGCACAAGGGCCGGATTCACGGCGAAGCCAAGGGCGGTACCGACCTGAACTTCGGCGGCTTCGGCCTGAAGGCGACCGAGCCCGAGCGCATCACGGCGCGCCAGATCGAAGCGGCTCGCCGCGCGATCACACGCCACATGAAGCGTCAGGGCCGGGTCTGGATCCGCGTCTTCCCGGACACCCCGGTTTCGTCGAAGCCGACCGAAGTCCGGATGGGTAAGGGTAAGGGTTCCGTCGATTTCTGGGCGGCCAAGGTCAAGCCGGGCCGGATCATGTTCGAGATCGACGGCGTGAGCGACACGATCGCCCGCGAGGCGCTCCGCCTCGGTGCGATGAAGCTCCCGGTCAAGACCCGCGTCGTGGTCCGCGAGGACTGGTAATCGGTCCGACGGGACTTTGAGAATTCGGAAAGGCGCGCCTTATGGCGCGCTTTTTCTTTTGTCGCATCGTACGCGTGCAATCCTTGCCAAGCATTTGAAATTTGTCGGGTATGTATCTCCCGCCAAGGGAATTCCAACTGTGTTCGGGCGAGACTTCATACAATGGCCGGTCTTCGTGCCCGTGCACCCACTCGAGTTCAGAGATAACTCGTGACCTCGGGGGCGGCGTGGTGGTCGTGCAGGCCGTCGATATAGACGATGGGCGCGGCGGCGAGATCCTCGGGCGTGACGTCCTCCAGACAGCCGATGTTGATGCCGTATATCCTCTGTCCGTCCGGCGTCGTGCCGATGCCGAAGGGCCGGACGCCGCAGCGACTGCAGAAGAAGTGTTCGTTCTTCATCGAGTGGAAAAGGTACTTTGTCAGCAGGTCCTCGCCTGCGTTCAGTCGGACCCTGTCGGGCGTGGCGATGGCTGGCCAGAACCGGGTGCGCGAGCAAATCGAGCAATTGCAGCGGTAGGTGGGCGCGGTGAGGTCGATCTCGGCCTCGAACCGCACGCCGCCGCAATGGCAGGAGGCTTGGTAGGTTTTCAGCATGGGTTACACCCTTTGCAGGTGACGGCATCGGGCCAGTAGGCACGACTACCGGCGGGGATGGTCGGTCCTGACTCGGCGGCTGTCAACATGCTGGTGCTGACGTGTCCGAACGGGAACGGTCGCGCCTGGCTAAATCGGTTCCTGCCGCTGCCGGAATGCGGGCCGGGTCGGATGATTTCACCCAATCCCGTTTTGCGCTAGACTAACCATCACAACACAACAGCTTTTGTGAACGGCGGGAGGCTTCGTGATGGAAGCAAGCGTGACGCAAGCTGAACTCGATGCCGGTCGGGGTTATGAAGCCCTGTTCGTGCCGGCGCTCTTCAAACCCTGGGTGAAGCATCTTTTGGCGGGCGCGAACGTGGAACCCGGGTCCAGCGTTCTGGATGTCGCTTGCGGAACCGGCGTGGCTGCACGCGAAGCGCTGGAAATAGCTGGCAATACAGGCCGCGTCGTTGGCCTTGACGAGGCGCCGGGAATGATCGCCGTTGCAAAGGAAGTCGCGCCAGAGATCGACTGGGTTCTGGGGAACGCCGAGGCGCTCGGGTTTGACGATGCCACCTTCGACTGCGTGCTTTCGCAATTTGGCCTCATGTTCTTTCAGGATCCTGAGGGCGCGGCCAGGGAAATGCACCGAGTTCTCAAGCCGGGCGGTCGACTGGCAGTCGCTGTTTGGGACAGTATTGGCAACAACCCGGCCTACCACGAGCTGGCAATTGTGTTGGACGTACATGTGAGCACTGAGGCCGGCGACGCGCTTCGGCTGCCTTTCAGCATGGGCGATGCCGATGAGGTCGTGAGCGTCCTAGAGGAAGGCGGATTCACCGAAATAAAGCCCGAGGCACGCACAGAGAACGCAAGGTTCCCCTCTGCACGGACCGTGGTGGAGGCGGAGTTGCGCGGCTGGCTCCCGCTTTTCGGCATCAATCTGAACGAAGAGGAGATCGCGAACATTCTGGCGAAGTCGGAGCGGAGCCTGTCTGGATATTCAACGCCTTCCGGCGAAGCGATCTTTCCGACCTCGGCGCTTGTCGTAACGGCCAAGAAGCACTAGCCCACGCTTCCCATTGGCCACCATGGTTTCGAGAAGGAAAGGGGACCGCACCTTGACCCCGGGGCCGATGGGACAAACTTTCCCTTGCCCCCCAGCCGCCCCTCCCTTATAGGGACGCATCCTGCGATTCCGGGTTACCGGATTCGCACGTCCATCATTGACTCCACCGGGCAAAGGGTCACCCGTCACAGGGCCTTCCGGTGATGTTGAAAGGAAAGAAGGCGATGAACGCCAGTGAACTGAAAGCGAAGACGCCCGACCAGCTCCGCGACGAGCTGACGGCGCTCAAAAAGGAAGCGTTCAACCTGCGCTTCCAGCAGGCCACGAGCCAGCTTGAGAACACCGCCCGCATGCGCGCCGTCCGCCGTGACGTCGCCCGCATCAAGACGGTTCTGAACCAGAAAGCCGCTGAAGCGGCGGCGAACTGAGGAAACACCCATGCCCAAACGTATCCTGCAAGGCACTGTGACCTCGGACAAGAACGACCAGACCATCACGGTTCTCGTCGAGCGTCGCTTCAAGCACCCGCTGCTGCACAAGACCGTGCGGAAGTCGAAGAAATACCGCGCCCATGACGCGGACAACAAATTCAAGGTCGGCGATAGCGTGCGTATCGAAGAGTGCGCGCCGATCTCGAAGACGAAACGCTGGACGGTGGTGAGCGACGCTTCGGCGTAAGCACCCCTGACAGCTCAATCGAAACCCTGGGGAATAAGCCCCAAAGGTCGGGAGAAACCAAATGATCCAGATGCAGACCAATCTGGATGTTGCTGACAACTCCGGCGCGCGCCGGGTTCAGTGCATCAAGGTCCTGGGTGGTTCCCATCGCCGTTACGCCTCTGTGGGCGACATCATCGTGGTGTCGGTGAAGGAAGCCATTCCACGCGGCCGCGTGAAGAAAGGTGACGTCCGCAAGGCCGTCGTCGTGCGCACCGCCAAGGAAGTTCGCCGTGAAGACGGCACCGCAATCCGCTTCGACCGCAACGCCGCCGTCATCCTGTCGAACCAGGGCGAACCGGTCGGCACCCGTATCTTCGGGCCGGTCGTTCGCGAACTGCGCGCCAAGAACTTCATGAAGATCATCTCGCTGGCTCCGGAGGTGCTCTGATGGCTGCGAAACTGAAAAAAGGCGACAAGGTCGTCGTCCTTGCCGGCAAGGACAAGGGCAAAGAGGGCGAGATCCAGTCCGTTGACCCCAAGGCCAACAAGGCCGTGGTCGAGGGCGTGAACATCGCAATCCGTCACCAGCGCCAGACACAGACCAGCCAGGGCGGCCGTCAGCCGAAGGCGATGCCGATCGACCTGTCGAACCTGGCGGTTGTCGACAAGAACGGCAAAGCGACCCGCGTCGGCTTCCGCATGGACGGCGACAAGAAGGTGCGTTTCGCCAAGACCACGGGAGACGTGATCTGATGCTGGATACCGCAACCTACACCCCGCGCCTCAAGGCCGCCTACAAAGAGACGATCCGTCCCGCTCTGAAGGAGGAATTCTCCTACAAGAACGACATGCAGATCCCGCGTCTGGACAAGATCGTCCTGAATATGGGCGTCGGTGAGGCCGTCAAGGACACCAAGAAGGTCAAGCAGGCCGCCGATGAGCTTTCGCTGATCGCAGGCCAGAAGGCCGTGATCAACAAAGCCAAGAAGTCGATCGCCGGCTTCCGCGTCCGTGAGGAAATGCCGCTTGGCACGAAAGTCACGCTGCGCGGCGACCGGATGTACGAATTCCTCGACCGCCTGATCACCATCGCGCTTCCCCGCGTCCGCGACTTCCGCGGCGTGAAGGGGTCGTCTTTCGATGGTCGTGGTAACTACGCGATGGGCCTGAAGGAACACATCGTGTTCCCCGAGATCGACTTCGACAAGGTCGACGAAGTTCTCGGCATGGACATCATCATCTGCACCACCGCGCCGACCGACGCGGAAGCGAAGGCGCTGTTGAAGCATTTCAACATGCCCTTCACCAGCTGATCGCGGAGGAACGAAGATATGGCTAAGAAATCCATGGTGAACCGCGAAGTGAAGCGCGCGAAGCTGGTCAAGCAGTACGCAGCCAAGCGCGCCGCACTCAAGGAAATCATCGCTGACGAGTCCAAGCCGATGGAAGAGCGCTTCAAGGCTTCGATGAAACTGGCGAAGCTGCCGCGCAACTCTTCGGCTACGCGGATCCACAACCGCTGCCAGCTGACGGGCCGTCCGCACGCCTATTACCGCAAACTCAAGCTCAGCCGCATCATGCTGCGTGATCTCGCCTCGAACGGCCAGATCCCGGGCATGGTCAAGTCGAGCTGGTAAGGAGGACCGAGATATGTCGATGAACGATCCTCTCGGCGATATGCTGACCCGCATCCGGAACGCGCAGATGCGTGGCAAGTCCACCGTCCGCACGCCGGCTTCCAAGCTCCGCGCATGGGTGCTCGACGTCCTGAAGGACGAGGGCTACATCCGCGGCTATGAAAAGGTGACCAGCGACGCCGGTCACAACGAGCTGGAAATCAGCCTGAAGTACTTCGAGGGCACCCCGGTCATCCGGGAACTGAAGCGCGTCTCGAAGCCGGGCCGCCGCGTCTATTCCGGTTCCAAGGACATTCCGTCGGTCCGTCAGGGCCTGGGTGTCTCAATCGTGTCAACGCCCAAGGGCGTGATGTCGGATGCAAGTGCACGTTCTGCCAATATTGGCGGCGAAGTGCTCTGCACCGTATTCTAAGGAGGGTTCGATGTCTCGTATCGGCAAAAGACCCGTAGAAGTCCCCTCGGGCGTCACCGCGACGATCTCGGGTCAGACCATTGAAGTGAAGGGCCCGAAGGGCACGCTTAGCTTCACGGCAACCGACGACGTCACGATCGCGCAAGAAGGCAGTGAAATCTCGGTGACGCCGCGCGGCACCTCGAAGCGGGCTCGTCAGCAGTGGGGCATGTCGCGCTCCATGGTGGCGAACCTCGTTGAAGGTGTGACCAGCGGCTTCAAGAAGGAACTCGAGATCAACGGCGTCGGCTACCGCGCGCAGATGCAGGGCAAAGTCCTGAAGCTGTCGCTCGGCTACAGCCACGAAGTGAATTTCGACGTGCCGGAGGGCGTGACTGTCACGACCCCGAAGCTGACCGAGATTGTCGTCGAAGGGATCGACTCGCAGCTCGTCGGCCAGGTCGCGGCCAATATCCGCGAATGGCGTGCTCCCGAGCCCTACAAGGGCAAGGGTATCAAGTACAAAGACGAGTACATCTTCCGCAAGGAAGGCAAGAAGAAGTAAGGACAAGACAGATGGCAAACAGCAAACGGGATCTGTTCCTCAAGCGCCGCCTGCGCGTCCGGAACAAGCTTCGCAAGATGGCCGACGGGCGCGCGCGCCTCTCGGTTCATCGGTCCTCGAAGAACATCAGCGTGCAGCTGATCGACGACACCAATGGCGTGACGATCGCCGCGGCCTCCTCACTGGAGAAGGACCTCGGCATCATCGGCAAGAACAACGTCGAGGCGGCCAAGAAGGTCGGCGCGGCGATCGCCGAGCGCGCCAAGAAGGCCGGTGTCGAAGAGTGCTACTTCGACCGTGGCGGCTTTCTGTTTCACGGCAAGATCAAGGCTCTGGCCGATGCTGCCCGTGAAGGTGGTCTGAAGTTCTGATTAAGGCGGGTGGCGTTCGCGCCACCCCGATGATCCGGGGGCATTCTGCCCACCAGGATTGGCGATAACGGCGCGAGGTCGCGCCACCATGCAAGGAATGCCTCATGGCAAGAGAAGACAACCGCGGGGGCCGTCGCGACCGCGATGAAAACCCGGAATTCGCCGATCGCCTCGTCGCGATCAACCGTGTCTCGAAGACGGTCAAGGGCGGTAAGCGCTTCGGTTTCGCAGCACTCGTGGTGGTCGGTGACCAGCGCGGCCGCGTCGGCTTTGGCAAAGGCAAGGCCAAGGAAGTGCCGGAAGCGATCCGCAAGGCGACCGAACAGGCGAAGCGTTCGCTCGTTCGCGTTCCGCTGCGCGACGGTCGTACGCTGCACCACGACATCGAGGGCCGTCACGGCGCCGGTAAAGTGGTGATGCGGACGGCTCCGGCCGGTACCGGGATCATCGCCGGTGGTCCGATGCGCGCCGTGTTCGAGATGCTGGGTGTTCAGGACGTCGTCGCCAAGTCGCTCGGCTCGCAGAACCCCTACAACATGATCCGTGCCACGATCGACGGTCTGAAGCTGGAATCGAGCCCCCGCATGGTCGCGCAGCGTCGCGGCAAGAAGGTGGCCGACATCCTGAAGAAGCCGGAAGCCGAAGCCCCGGCTGAAGCAGCCGAAGCGTAAGGAGACCGGAGCATGGCCAAGAAAACCATCGTCGTGAAGCAGATCGGTTCGCCGATCCGCCGCCCGGCCATCCAGGCGCAGACCCTCAAGGGTCTTGGCCTTGGCAAGATGAACCGCACCCGCGAGTTGGAAGACACGCCCGCGATCCGCGGCATGGTCGCGAAGATTTCGCATCTCGTCGAGATCGTCGAAGAGCGCGGTTAAGCGACCGGCCCCGGCAAGGGGCTGAGATCAGCTATCGAAACGCCCCGGTCTCCGGGGCGTTTTTCTTTTTCGGGGCAGTGGGTTGCATTGCGCGCCGCGCAACCCGGCCTTTCGCGATTGTATGTGGTGGCGCCGCAAACGCGGGCCTATCTACGCCGCAACTGCATGAAGCACGAAAGAAACGACATGTTGGAAATGACACGCAAAGCCGGGCTTTTCGGCGAAACGATCCGCGTTCTGCGGGCGTTCGTCACCCGGTTGTCGTCGGCCGGGATCGCGGAACCCTGCCCCTACTGGACCGACTACCTTCGCGACACGCGCGAGCGCCAGAACTAAGGCGCACGGCACGTCCCGCGAAAACGCCCCGGCCGGTCCGGGGCGTTTTCGTTTGCGCTCTCTGGCATGGCCCGGCGCAGCCAGCCCGGACTGACCTTCCCCGCCAATGGCGACTTATGTCGGCGTTCTCCGCCCCCGGGGGTCATGTGCTAAAATCCCCGCGTTAGCAGTATCTCGTTCGATTTCTTAAAGATTCATCGTCGCCGGATGAGCGACTGCCATAGGGGGGATACATGTCACATAAATACGCAGGCGGCTGCGATCACGTTCACACGCATTCAGACGCCGAGCCGATCGACAACCACGAGTGCCATTGCAATGTCTGCAAGGCCGTCACCGGCCAGCACACGACGCATGTCGTTTTCTTCAATCACGGCGACCTGAAGGTTGATCATCCCGAGAAGCTCGCCCGTCAGCCATTCAACAAGGACAACCCAAACGGGCCACTGGAGCTTTGCACCTGCAAGGATTGCGGTGCGGCAATCATGCTCGACGACAAGGAGGGGCGCATCCGCGTCGCGGTCCCGAATATCATGGGCTACGACGATGCGAATTTCCCGAAGGCGACCTACCACGCGTTCTGGGATGAGTCGAAGGGATATCCGAAGCCCGATGACGGCCGCCCGGTCTATTCCGGCTTCCGGCCCGAATTCCAGATGCCAGCCGGCGCCTGAGCCGCACTGTCGCGCCCGGCAACAGCCGGGGCGGAGCGAACGAGACCCAGCATGCGCCTCGGCTTTGGTCGGGGCGTTTTGCGTTGGCGGGATACTTGCATCGCTGAACCTTCCCGTCTATACGCCCCCGGTGGCCTTACAGGGCCCGATTCAACAACCAAGAAATGCCGTGTCCGCCCATCTCGCTTCGGGGGCGGTTCCGGCCAAGGAGAAGCGATATGAAACTCAATGAACTCCGGGACAATCCCGGCGCCACGAAGAAACGCATGCGTGTTGGCCGCGGTCCGGGATCGGGCAAGGGCAAGACCGGCGGCCGTGGTATCAAGGGTCAGAAGTCCCGTTCGGGTGTGGCCATCGGCGGTTACGAAGGCGGCCAGATGCCGCTTTACCGGCGCCTGCCGAAGCGCGGCTTCACGAAGCCGAACGCCAAGAAATTCGCCGTTGTAAACCTCGGCCAGCTCCAGACCTTCATCGACGCGGGCAAGCTCGACGCGAAGAAGGACATCACCGAGGACATGCTCGTCGAAGCCGGCATCGTGCGCCGCAAGCTCGACGGTGTCCGCGTTCTTGCCAAGGGTGAGATCAAGGCGAAGCTGAAGCTCGCGGTCACGGGCGCCTCCAAGGCCGCGATCGACGCGGTCGAGAAGGCTGGCGGCTCGCTTTCGGTCACGGCTGCGGCACCGGCGGCGGCACCGGCCGAATAAGGTGTTGTGAGCGGCCCGAGCGCCGCTTACATAGACACCAGGTTTTCCAAAGCGCCGCCGACCGGAAACCGGTTCGGCGGCGCTGTCCATGAAAGAGACTGGAATGGCATCTGCTGCAGAGCAAATGGCGGCGAACATAAGCTGGGGCGCCTTCGGGAAGGCCACAGACCTCCGCCAACGCATCTTCTTCACCATAGCGCTTCTGATCGTCTACCGACTTGGTACCTATATCCCGGTGCCGGGAATCGACGGGCAGGCGCTGCGCGAGTTCATGCAGGAGGCCTCGCAGGGCATCGGGGGCATGCTTCAGATGTTCACCGGCGGTGCGCTTGGCCGGATGGGGATCTTCGCTTTGGGCATCATGCCCTACATCTCGGCCTCGATCATCGTTCAGCTTCTGACGGCCATGGTGCCGGCGCTTGACCAGCTGAAGAAGGAAGGCGAGCAGGGGCGCAAGAAGATCAACCAGTACACCCGCTACGGCACGGTCCTGCTGGCGACTTTCCAGGCCTACGGGCTTGCGCGCAGCCTCGAGGCGGGCGACCTCGCCCACGATCCGGGGATGTTCTTCCAGATGGCCTGCGTCATCACGCTTGTCGGCGGCACGATGTTCCTGATGTGGATCGGTGAACAGATCACCGCGCGCGGCATCGGCAACGGAATTTCGCTGATCATCTTCGTCGGCATCATCGCCGAGGTTCCGGGTGCACTGGCGCAGTTCTTCGAACAAGGCCGGATCGGTGCGATCTCTGCTCCGGTGATCATAGGCGTGATCCTCATGATCATCGCGGTCATCGCCTTCGTGGTCTTCATGGAGCGCGCGCTTCGCAAGATCCACATCCAGTACCCGCGGCGTCAGGTCGGGACGAAGATGTATGACGGTTCGTCGTCGCACCTGCCGATCAAGGTCAACCCTGCGGGCGTGATCCCGGCGATCTTCGCGTCGTCGCTTCTTCTGCTGCCGACCACGATCTCGACCTTCTCGGGGTCCCAGACTGGCCCCGTCATGTCGACGATCCTCGCCTATTTCGGGCCGGGTCAGCCGCTGTACCTGCTGTTCTTCGCGACGATGATCATCTTCTTCGCCTATTTCTACACCGCAAACGTCGCGTTCAAATCGGACGACGTGGCGGATAACCTGAAGAACCAGGGCGGCTTCATTCCGGGTATTCGTCCGGGCCCGAAGACGGTCGATTACCTCGACTACGTCGTCGCGCGTATTCTGGTCGTCGGTTCGGGTTATCTCGCGGCGGTCTGCCTTCTGCCGGAAATCCTGCGCTCGCAGCTTGCGATCCCGTTCTATTTCGGCGGCACGTCGGTGCTGATCGTCGTCAGCGTCACGATGGACACGATCAATCAGGTGCAGTCGCATCTTCTGGCCCACCAGTACGAAGGGCTGATCGAGAAGTCGCAACTGCGCGGCAAGAAACGGGGCGGGGCACGCAAGGCGCCTGCCCGCCGGTAAGGCGTTCAGGGTTTTGGTTGCAAAAAGCGGCATCCGGATTCAAACAAGGCTGTATTGAATCCGGGGCCGAACCAACCCCGAAACGCCAATTGGGGGACATATGACCAACATCATCCTTCTCGGACCGCCGGGAGCGGGCAAGGGAACACAGGCCCGCCGTCTCGTCGAGCAACGCGGAATGGTCCAGCTTTCAACGGGCGACATGCTGCGCGAGGCAAAGACCTCTGGGACCGAGATGGGCAAACGGGTGGCCGAGGTCATGGACCGCGGCGATCTTGTCACCGATGAGATCGTGATCGGGCTGATCGAGGAAAAGCTCGATGGCGAGAAGGGCGGGGGATTCATCTTCGACGGCTTCCCGCGCACGCTGCCCCAAGCCGACGCGCTTGGTGAACTTCTCGCGCGCAAGGGCGAAACGCTCGACGCGGTGATCGAGATGCAGGTGGATGACGCCGCGCTGGTCGCGCGCATCACTGCCCGCTCGACCTGCGGAAATTGCGGTGAGGTCTACAACGACCAGACCAAACCCATTCCGGCCGACGGCGTCTGCATCAGCTGCGGCCAGAAAGCCGAGTTCAAGCGCCGGGCCGATGACAATGAAGAAAGCCTCAAGCAGCGGCTTATGGAGTATTACAAGAAGACGTCGCCACTGATCGGCTATTACTATGCCAAGGGCGATCTTCGCAGCGTCGACGGCCTGGCCGAGATCGACGTGGTGGCGAAATCCATCGCCAAACTGCTGGACTAGCCAAACGCGTCTTGACGCGGGGGGTGAAACCCACTAGGTCACGGCGTCTCTAGCGAGAATCGTCTTGATTTGCTGGGCCTTTGGCCCGCGCGACTCAGTTCGGAAGAACCGGCCCGAAGGTCTCTCAACCATCGGGCCAGTGTTGTGAAAAAAGGTTCCGGCGCTACGGAACCGCAACGAAAGGAAAATACGCGTGGCACGTATTGCTGGCGTCAACATTCCGACGGGGAAACGCGTCCCCATCGCCCTTCAGTATATCCACGGCATCGGTGCCGACTCCGCGCATAAAATCTGCGAGGCGGTCAAGATCGAGGCGACCCGTCGTGTGAACGAACTTTCCGACGCCGAAGTGCTCGCGATCCGCGAGCATATCGACGCCAACTTCACGGTCGAAGGCGACCTTCGTCGTGAAGCGCAGATGAACATCAAGCGTCTGATGGACCTTGGCTGCTACCGCGGTCTGCGCCATCGCCGCAATCTGCCGGTGCGCGGTCAGCGGACCCACACCAACGCCCGCACCCGCAAGGGCCCGGCAAAAGCCATTGCCGGCAAGAAGAAATAAGGGGGCGTTGAAAAATGGCACGTGACAAGACCCGCACCAAGAAGAAGGAACGCAAGAACATCGCCTCTGGCGTTGCTCATGTGAACTCCTCCTTCAACAACACCAAGATCCTGATCTCAGACGTTCAGGGCAACGCGATTGCATGGTCTTCGGCCGGCACGATGGGTTTCAAGGGTTCGCGCAAGTCGACCCCTTACGCTGCCCAGATGGCTGCTGAGGATGCTGGCAAGAAGGCGCAGGACCACGGCGTGAAAACGCTCGAGGTTGAAGTTCAGGGCCCGGGTTCGGGTCGTGAATCCGCCCTGCGCGCGCTGGCTGCTGTCGGCTTCAACATCACGTCGATCCGTGACGTGACGCCGATTGCGCACAACGGCTGCCGTCCGCCGAAGCGTCGCCGCGTCTGACTTAACTTCTCGCCACCCGGACCGTGCTTCAGGCATGGCCCGGGTGGTATTCGCATTTTCCTCGGGCGTTCCCGGACTTCGGACATGGGCCGGGAACAGGTATGGAGGCAGAACGCATGATCCACAAGAATTGGGCTGAGCTGATCAAGCCGCAGCAGCTTGACGTCAAGCCGGGTAACGATCCTCAGCGTCAGGCGACGCTGATCGCCGAGCCGCTGGAGCGTGGCTTTGGCCTTACGCTCGGCAACGCGCTGCGCCGCGTGCTGATGTCGTCGCTTCAGGGCGCGGCCATCACAAGCGTGCAGATCGACAACGTCCTGCACGAGTTCTCCTCGGTCGCGGGCGTCCGGGAAGATGTTACCGACATCGTCCTGAACCTCAAGGGCGTCAGCCTGAAGATGGAAGTCGAAGGGCCGAAGCGTCTTTCGATCTCGGCCAAGGGTCCGGGCGTAGTCACCGCTGGCGACATCTCGGAATCGAACGGCATCGAGGTTCTGAACAAGGACCACGTGATCTGCCACCTCGACGATGGTGCGGATCTGTTCATGGAACTGACCGTCGACACCGGCAAGGGTTATGTCTCTGCCGACAAGAACCGTCCGGAAGACGCGCCGATCGGTCTGATCCCGATCGACGCCATCTACTCGCCGGTCAAGAAAGTGTCGTACGAGGTTCAGCCGACCCGTGAGGGCCAGGTGCTGGACTACGACAAGCTGACGATGAAGATCGAAACCGACGGTTCGCTGACGCCGGATGACGCCGTGGCTTACGCCGCGCGCATCCTGCAGGACCAACTGGGCATCTTCGTCAACTTCGAAGAGCCGGAATCGGCGACGAAGGGCGAGGCGGACGAAGGGCTGGAGTTCAACCCCCTCCTTCTCAAGAAGGTCGACGAACTGGAGCTTTCGGTCCGTTCGGCGAACTGCCTCAAGAACGACAACATCGTCTATATCGGCGATCTTATCCAGAAAACCGAAGCCGAGATGCTCCGCACCCCGAACTTCGGCCGCAAGTCGCTTAACGAGATCAAGGAAGTGCTTTCGGGCATGGGCCTGCACCTCGGCATGGATGTCGAGGACTGGCCGCCGGAGAACATCGAAGACCTCGCCAAGCGCTTCGAAGACCAGTTCTGATTGACTCGACGGGGGCTGTCGAATAGATGGCCCCCCGAAATGCCCGCGAATGCGGGGACGATCTGGGCATAAAGCCCCAAGGTGAGCGGACCGAGGACCACGGCCGCCGGACAAAGCAAAAGAGACGATAGGAGATTACAATGCGTCACGCTCGCGGCTATCGCCGCCTGAACCGTACCCATGAGCACCGCAAGGCGCTTTTCGCCAACATGGCGGGCTCGCTCATCGAACACGAACAGATCAAGACGACCCTTCCGAAGGCGAAGGAGCTGCGTCCGATCATCGAAAAACTGATTACGCTCGCCAAGCGCGGCGATCTGCATTCGCGCCGCCAGGCCGCCTCGCAGCTCAAGCAGGACAAGTATGTCGCGCGCCTGTTCGACATTCTCGGCCCGCGCTACAAAGAGCGCCAGGGCGGTTACGTCCGCGTCCTGAAGGCCGGTTTCCGTTACGGCGACATGGCGCCGATGGCGATCATCGAGTTCGTCGATCGTGATCCGGCTGCCAAAGGCGCCGCCGACAAGGCCCGCTTGGAAGCCGAAGAGGCTGCCGAGTCCTGAGGGCTCGAAGCTTACTGAAAAGAAAACAAAGCCCCGTCAGGCAACTGGCGGGGCTTCACGTTTGATTGTCGCCAACAATCGCGCTAACTCTATGAGCTGATTGTGCTATTCGGGTGGTTCCGGGCGCACCAGTCAGACGGTGTACGCATTTCGGCCATGGCGTCGATCATGGAGGAAAGCTGTGCATCGGCAATGGGCGTTGCCCCGACGAATTCGAGCAGGTCGTCCCGCGCCGGTTCAGGCAGGCGCATGAGACGAGAAAACAGGGTAGGATCGATATTACGCAACGTAAGACACCTTTAACATCCGGACTCTGAACACAATTTACGGTTGACCAATCCTAAAGCAACTTGTCTAAAAGGACATGTCCGCTATGCCAACGCTTGATCCGATCCTGCATTCCTTGGCGCTTATGGCGCCAGCGGGATACTTCATCGGGCTCCATATTCGGTATGCCTCTCCACTCATGCAATTCTCGAACTACAATCAGGATTGGCTAGATCACTATACCGAGAAGGCCTACGCCCTTCGCGATCCCACAATCGCGTGGGGTTTCAGCAAGGAAGGGGCCTGCCGCTGGGACGACATGGACGTTCCCGATCCGTTTGGGCTTTTCGACGAGGCCAAGAAGTTCGGGCTCGACTTCGGTTTGACGGTGTCCTGCGGCCCCATGAGTTCACGTACGATTTCAAGCTTTGCGCGTTCGGACCGCGACTTCCTCGATGAAGAGGTAGAAAAGATCACACATCTCATTCGGCGGCTTCACGACATCACCGAGCCGCCGGAGAGCCTCACACAGGCACAGATCGAGGCCCTGAAACTGATAGCGGCAGGGGATCGGCACGCGGCAGCAGCAGCCAAACTAAACATCTCGGAAAGCGCGCTTAAGGCCCGGCTTATGTCGGCGCGACAGCGGCTTCTCGCCCGGACGACGGCGGAAGCGATCCAGCGCGCAAAAGACTACAGGCTGATGTAGACACATGCGGACCCTTATATTGCATGCAGGGCTTAAAAGGTTCACTAGGCGGGGGTTAACGCATGCATACCACGGTTTTGTCCTTCGAAAATCTCCATAATCACGGGGAGCTTTTCGCCAACCTGTTCCGCGCGCGGAAGCAGTCTTTCATCGTCGAGAAGCGATGGAACCTGCCCGAAGCGCTGGATATGGAGTACGACCAGTACGATACTCCGGCGAGCAGATGGATCGCGATCCATGATGATGTCGGGCAGGTCTATGCCGGCATCCGGTTGACGCCCAGCACGGCGCGCTGCGGTATCTACAGCTACATGATCCGCGACGCGCAGAGGGGGCTTCTCAACTCGCTGCCCACCGACCTTCTCTATGAAGAAGCGCCGGTCGATCCGAACATCTGGGAATGTACGCGGGTTTTCGTGCTGCATTCGACTCCGCAGACGCTGCGGCGCCGGGTGCATGGCTACATGGTCGGCGCGATGGTCAAGTCGGCGCGCGAACTCGGCGCGTCGCAGCTTATCGCGATCACGCCGGCGAACTGGCCGCGCTGGTACGGTCGCTGCGGGCTTACGGCGACCGGCATTGGGCCGGTCATGTTCATCGACGACGGTGACTACCAGTGCGTGCAGATCGACCTTTCGGCGAAGATGCACTGACCTGAGTACGCTAGCGTCCGACCCGAGGCGCTCGGTACGCCGGGCGCCGATCGCATCTTTTGCCCCGCCGATGCGAGGAGTATGGTCCCGCGCATGGCAGACCTTTTCGATACAGCGGCGTCCACGTCTGCGCCCTCAGCCAACCGCCCGTTGGCCGACCGCCTGCGCCCGGGCGCGTTGTCGGAGGTCATCGGCCAGGACAAGCTTCTGGACCCGGAGGGCCCGTTGGGGGCGATGCTCGGGTCGGGAAGCCTGTCGTCGCTGATCCTCTGGGGCCCGCCGGGCGTAGGTAAGACGACGATCGCGCGGCTACTGGCGGATGTATCCGATCTGCGCTTCGTTCAGATATCGGCGATTTTCACCGGGGTGCCGGACCTGAGAAAGGTGTTCGAGGCCGCGAAGCTGCGCCGAAGCCAGGGCGGCGGAACGCTGCTGTTCGTCGACGAGATCCACCGCTTCAACAAGGCCCAGCAGGATGGTTTCCTGCCGCATATGGAAGACGGCACGATCGTGCTCGTTGGGGCGACGACCGAAAATCCGTCGTTCGAATTGAACGCAGCACTTCTCAGCCGCGCGCAGGTGCTTGTGCTCGAACGGCTGACACCGACGCATCTAGAGCGGTTGACGCAGCGCGCCGAGAAGGAAATCGGGCGGCCGCTGCCGCTGAAGCCCGAGGCGCGCGAGGCGCTGTTGGAGATGGCAGACGGCGACGGGCGCGCGCTTTTGAACCTGATCGAGCAAGTCGCGGCTTGGAAGGTCGATACGCCGCTGTCACCCGAGGCGCTGGGTCAGCGCCTGATGCGGCGGGCGGCGAAGTACGACAAGTCGGGTGACGAGCACTACAACCTGATCTCGGCGCTCCATAAATCGGTACGGGGGTCGGACCCGGACGCAGCCCTTTACTGGTTCGCGCGGATGCTGGAAGGCGGGGAGGACCCGCGGTTCCTCGCGCGGCGGGTCACCCGTATGGCCGTCGAGGATATCGGTCTGGCCGATCCGCAGGCGCAGTCGATCTGTTTGCACGCCTGGGAGGTTTACGAGCGTCTCGGCAGCCCCGAGGGCGAACTCGCGCTTGCAGAGGCGGTCGCCTATCTCGCGCTCGCGCCGAAGTCGAACGCGGTCTATGCCGCCTACAAAGCGGCGCGCGCCTCGGCCCGCAAGACCGGATCGGAGCCGCCGCCCAAGCACATCCTGAACGCGCCGACCGGGCTTATGAAGGATCAGGGCTACGGGGAGGGCTATGCCTACGATCATGATGCCGAGGACGGGTTCTCGGGCCAGAACTACTTCCCGGAGGCGATGAAGCGGCCGGTCTTCTATCAGCCGGTCGAGCGCGGTTTCGAGCGTGAGCTGAAGAAGCGTGTCGAGTGGTTCGCGAAGCTGCGCGACAAGCGCGGCAGCTGATCCTGCGCACGGAGTTGACTTTGTCCGTCCGAGGCCTGAGGAAGGCGCCATGATCCAGAGCCTTTTGCAGGTTGCCCTCGGGGGTGCGCTTGGCGCCTCGGCCCGCTACATGACCAATGTAGCGGCGATGCGTCTTGTTGGGCCCGGATTTCCCTGGGCGACGGTCGCGGTCAACGTCTTTGGGTCGTTCCTGATGGGCGCGCTCGTGGTGTTTCTTGCGCATAAGGACGGGACCCGGCTCGCGCCATTTCTGATGACCGGGCTTCTGGGCGGTTTCACAACCTTTTCGGCCTTTTCACTGGATGCGCTTACGCTCTGGGAACGCGGGCAGACGGCGCTCGCCTCGGCCTATGTTCTGGGATCGGTCATCGCGTCGCTTGCCGCGATTGTCGCGGGCATGGCCGCTGCACGGGGGCTTTTTGCATGAGTGGCGTCAAGGTTCTTACGGTGTCCGCCGATGAAGGCGAAAGCAGGCTTGACCGCTGGCTGAAGCGCCGCTTCCCAGAGATCACACAAGGTCAGGTCGAAAAGCTCTGCCGCACCGGGCAGATCCGGGTCGATGGCGGACGGGTCAAGGCATCGGCCCGCGTGGCTCCGGGCGCACAGATCCGGGTGCCGCCGCTTCCGAAGACGGAAGCTGGCCCCGCGCGGACGCGCCCTGTCAGCGAATCCGACGAGGAGATGATCCAGGCCGCCGTCCTTTGGAAGGATGAACACATCATCGCGATCAACAAGCCGCCGGGACTGCCGTCTCAGGGTGGTTCGGGGCAGGGGGACCGGCATGTCGACGGTCTGACCGGGGCGCTGATGTTCGGCTTCAAGGACCGACCGAAGCTTGTCCACAGGTTGGACAAGGACACGTCGGGAGTGCTGCTTCTTGCGAGGACAAGCCGCATCGCACGCGCGTTGAGCGAGGCTTTTCGCGGCCGCGCGACCCGCAAGATCTATTGGGCGGCCGTCGCGGGCGTGCCGTCGCCGAAGATGGGCACGATCCGCTTCGGGCTGGTGAAGGCGCCAGGGCATGGCCGGGGCG
The DNA here is from genome assembly GCA_965368915.1 of uncultured Rhodobacterales bacterium. Taxonomy (GTDB): domain Bacteria; phylum Pseudomonadota; class Alphaproteobacteria; order Rhodobacterales; family Rhodobacteraceae; genus Albidovulum. The sequence continues at coordinate 21,837 of CBDUOT010000027.1, forward strand.
GCGAGGGCGAAAAGATGGTCGCCATCCACCCGTCCCAGATCGACGCGACAGACGGCGCGAAGCGGGCGACGACCGATTACGCGGTGATGGAAGTTCTGGGCACGCGGGCAGCGTGGGTTGCGCTTGTGCCCATCACGGGCCGGACACATCAGCTTCGCGCGCACATGGCCGAACTTGGCCACCCGATCGTTGGCGATGGCAAGTATGGCGGATCCGGGCAGGACAATCCGGGCGACGGCTGGGGCGCACAGCTTGGCGGTGAAATCAGCCGCAAGCTGCATCTGCACGCACGCTCCATCAGCTTCGACCACCCTATCACGGGGCGCCGCATCACGATTACCGCGCCCTTGCCGGAGCACATGAAGCGTACGTGGAAGACCGTCGGTTGGTCAGAAGAGGACGTGCCCGCAGACCCTTTCGCGGAGACGGAATGACGCGCGATCTGAGGCTTGTCGTGTTCGATGTCGACGGAACGCTCGTCGACAGCCAGAACCATATCCTTTCGGCGATGCGCCGTGCGTTCGACGCACTGGGCGTAGCGCTTCCTCCGCGCGAGGAAGTGCTGTCGATCGTCGGCCTGTCGCTGCCAGAGGCGATGGCGCGGCTTGTCCCCGATCTGCCGTGCGATCGCCGCGACGGGCTGGTCGAGGCCTATAAAGACAGTTTTGGCGCGCTGCGCGCAGAGACGCTCGCGCCGCTATATCCGGGCGCGACCGACGCTTTGGCGGCCCTTCGATCGCAGGACGAGGTCATCCTTGGCGTCGCGACAGGGAAGTCGCGCCGAGGGCTCGACCATATTCTACGCGCGCATGGGCTTGAGAACAGCTTCGTTACCCAACAGGTTGCGGACGACCATCCGTCAAAGCCGCATCCCTCGATGCTGCTTGCCGCCTGCGCGGAAACGGGGGCCGCGCCCGGCGTGATGATCGGTGACACGAGCTTTGATATCGAAATGGGCCGCGCGGCGGGCTTTGCGACGATCGGCGTATCGTGGGGATATCACCGGGCGGAGGCACTGGTTGCAGCCGGCGCGGGGCAGGTGATCGACGCATTCGACGCGCTTCTTCCGGCGCTGGATCGGATATGGGAAATCGCATGACGGGCTGGGCCACGAAACGCTTCTGGAAAGAGGTCGGCGTCGAGCCGGAGGAGACAGGCTTTCGCGTTCTCCTCGATGCACGCCCGGTCAAGAGCCCGGCGAAGGCACCGTTGATTCTGCCGACCCGCTCAATGGCCGACGCGATGGCGGAGGAATGGCGCGCCATCGACGGCGTCATAGATCCGACGGCCATGCCGGTCACGCGCGCCGCGAACTCCGCGATCGACAAGGTTGCCCCGCAATTCGACGAAGTAGCCCGGATGATCGCCGAGTACGGAGCGACGGACCTTCTGTGCTACCGCGCCGAGGCCCCACAGGAGCTTTGCGACGAACAGGCGAAAGCCTGGGACCCTATGCTAGACTGGTCGGCGCGGACGCTGGCCGCTCCGCTGCGGTGGACGCGCGGCATCGTCCATGTGGAGCAACCTGTGGAGAGCCTTGAACGGCTCTTTGACGAGGTTCGTCGCACCACTCCCTTCCAGCTTGCGGCGCTGCACGATCTGGTCGCGCTTACTGGTTCGCTGGTCCTCGGGCTTGCGGCGACAAGGTCGGAGTTTCGGCCCGAAGATATCTGGCGCATCTCCCGAATCGATGAAGAGTGGCAGGTGCGGCTTTGGGGCGAGGACGAGGAGGCGGCGGAGGTCGCGTCGCGCAAGCGCACGGACTTCCTTGCGGCATACCAATTCTGGCGTCTTGCTTCGGCAGAATGATGATAATACTGCGCATTATTCGGCGTTATGTCGGCAATAAGCTTCAAATCTGATCGTTGAACGACCTTGCGTCACTGCCGGGGAATGTGCGCTTGACGTCAGCATTTCATAGGTCAAAACTGCGCGCACTGGGGATCAAGCCCAATATCGGGAACCAAACCCAATAATCTGCGCCAGGTCCACCTGGCCGTTTCAAACCGTCCCGACGGGACGGAAACTCAGGAAGAGGTAAGTATGAAGAAATCCGTATTCTTCGGGACGCTGGCCGCGACCGCCGTAGTGGCAGGCTTCGCGTCGGCGGCGACGCTCGACGACGTGAAAGCCCGCGGTGAGATGATCTGCGGCGTGAACACCGGTCTCGTTGGCTTCGCCGCGCCGGACGCGGAAGGCAACTGGCAGGGCTTCGATATCGCCATCTGCAAGGCCGTCGCCGCTGCAGTTCTGGGTGACGCGTCGAAGGTCAAGTATGTCCCGACGACCGGCGAAACGCGCTTCACCGCGCTCGCTTCGGGCGAAATCGATATGCTGGCCCGCAACACGACCTGGACGTTCTCGCGCGATGCCGACCTGAAGTTCACCTTCACCGGCGTCAACTACTATGACGGCCAGGGCTTCATGGTTCGCAAGGATCTTGGCGTGACTTCGGCCAAGGAACTGGACGGCGCGACGATCTGCATCCAGACCGGCACCACGACCGAGCTGAACCTTGCTGACTACTTCAAGGTCAACAACATGTCGTATCAGCCGGTCGCGATCCAGACCAACGCTGAAGGCGAACAGCAGTACCTCGCTGGCGCCTGCGATGCCTACACCACGGACGCGTCGGGCCTTGCGGCTACGCGCGCTATCTTCGCGGACCCGGAAAACCACGTCATCCTGCCCGAGATCATCTCGAAAGAGCCGCTTGGGCCGCTGGTTCGTCACGGCGACGACCAGTGGGCGGACATCAACCGCTGGGTGCTTAACGCGCTCGTCGCTGCTGAAGAGTACGGCGTGACCTCGGCCAATGTCGAAGAACTGTCCAAGGGCACCGACAATCCGGAAATCAACCGGATGCTCGGCTCTGAAGGCGACCTTGGCGCGATGATCGGCCTCGATGCCGAGTGGGCCAAGCGGGCTATCGCCGCTTCGGGCAACTACGGTGAGATCTTCGCCGAGAACATCGGTGAATCCACGCCGATCGGTCTCGCGCGCGGTCTGAACGCTCAGTGGACCCAAGGCGGCCTGCTCTACGCACCGCCGTTCCGCTAATCCGTTATGTCCAAGGGGACGCGCGCTTTCGCGCGCGTCCCCAATCATCAAGAATGACACGAAGGCCGGGGCTTCCAGTCCTGGGTAGACGGCAAAGCCGCGCAAGCCTTCGGCAACGGGGATATGACCATGGCACTAGTCTCGGACTCGCCGAAGGAGAGCTTTCGGCTCGGGATGCTCGTATACGATACGCGGTATCGTTCGATCACGATCCAGATCTTCGTGCTCATCCTGTTCATGCTCGGCGTCGGGTGGTTGCTCGGCAACCTGTTCGACAACCTCGCCGAACGCGGCAAGGACCTGAGCTTCTCTTTCCTGTGGAACCGGGCTGGCTATGACATCAGTCAGACGCTTATTCCCTACACCAACGACGACACCCACTTCCGCGCGCTGCTCGTCGGTTTGGTCAACACGATCCTCGTCGCTATTCTGGGTTGCGTTGCGGCCACGGTAATCGGTGTGATCGTGGGTGTCCTGCGCCTGTCGCGCAATTGGCTCGTCGGACGCCTGATGACGATCTATGTCGAGGCGTTCCGGAACGTACCCCTGCTGCTCTGGATCCTCGTGGCTTTCGCGGTCTTCACCGAGATCACGCCTCAGCCGCGCGATTTCCGTGTTACCGACGAGATGATCGCGGCGGGGGAAGAGCCCGCCGCCTCGATGATCCTGTTCGATTCAGTTGCGGTGACCAATCGCGGCACGTTCATGCCGAAGGCCGTCTATTCGCGTTCGCTTGGCGAAGTGCATCTGGGCTTCATGCCCTTCAGCCTCAACACTATCGCGGTTCTGGTGGCGATCATCGGCGGGCTCTGGGGTTACCGGGTGATCCGACGAAGGGCCACGGCGATACAGGAGGCGACCGGCGTCCGACCCGTCACGTGGTGGAAGAGTCTGCTTTCGGTCTTTGCCCCGGTGATCATCGTTCTTGTTTCGTTGGGCTTCTCGCTTCAAGTGCCAAAGCTCGGCGGTTTCAACTTCACCGGCGGCATTCTGGTCTCGAACGCGCTGATGGCGCTGTGGCTGGGACTTACGCTCTACACCGCCGCGTTCATCGCCGAGATCGTGCGCGCCGGTATCATGGCCATTTCCAGCGGTCAGACCGAAGCGGCTTACGCTTTGGGTCTGCGCCCCGGGCGTACGATGAGCCTCGTGGTCCTTCCACAAGCGCTCAGGGTCATCATCCCGCCGCTGATCTCTCAGTACCTGAACCTGACCAAGAACTCGTCGCTCGCAATCGCGGTCAGTTACATGGACCTGCGCGGGACGTTGGGGGGCATCACGCTCAACCAGACGGGCCGAGAGCTCGAATGCATGCTTCTCCTGATGCTCATCTACCTTGCGTTGAGCCTTCTGATCTCGGCTGGCATGAACGTCTACAATAACGCCGTGAAGCTGAAGGAGCGCTGAGATGAGCGAAACGCACGCACATTCCGCCGCCTTCGTCCGTCAGGAAATGCTCGGGCCTTCGACACCGCCAGCGCTGGAATCCGGTGCTCTCAAATGGCTTCGGGAAAACCTGTTCTCAGGCTGGCTCAACACCATCCTCACGTTGGTCGGTATCACGGCGGTGTTCTTTGCGCTCAAGGAAGCGCTGCCGTGGTTCCTTCACGGAGTATGGGACGCCAACTCGCTGAGCGAGTGCCGGGCGATCATCGCGGCGAATTGGGGCGAGGGGGCGCATGGCGCTTGCTGGGCCATGATCCGCGAGCGCTGGAACCAGTTCCTGTTCGGCTTCTACCCGTCGAGCGAGTACTGGCGGCCAATCTTCGCACTGCTTCTGCTCTTTGCAGCCCTCGCGCCCATTCTCTTCGACGAAATGTCGAAGAAGCTGTTGGTGGCGCTCGGTGTCGCCGCTGCGCTGGTTCTGTGGCTGTCGGCCTATAACGGGCAGTGGCTTCCGGTCGGCATCCTCGTCGTTATCGCGGCGGTCTCGGCTTTCCTGGGGTCCAAGGGCAAGCAGTGGCCGCACAACCTTATGTGGTTCTCGCTCATTTTCCCGGCAGTGGCCTTCTGGCTTCTGTGGGGCGGTTCGGTCTGGCTGCCAGTCATGGTCATGCTCGGCTTCGTCGTGGGCGGCCTTGCCCTTCGCTTCGCTTCGCCCGTGATCGGGCTGATGCCCGCCGTGGCGGCCGCGGTCGTAGCGGCCTTTCTCTGGTGGTCCTTTGCCGCCGGACCGCTGACCGACACGTTGACCAGCATGACGGGACGGTCTCAGCCCTTCTGGCTGCGCCAGGTCGACTCGGATGAATTCGGGGGCTTCGTCCTCGCATTCACGATCGGCCTTGCGGGCATCGCCATCTCGCTCCCGTTGGGGATCATCCTCGCGCTCGGGCGACGTTCAGACCTGCCGCTCGTCAAGGGGCTTTGCGTGGGCTTCATCGAGTTCATCCGGGGCGTGCCGCTGATCACCTTGCTGTTCACGGCCTCGCTGCTGCTGAACTACTTCCTGCCGCCGGGTACGAACTTCGACATCATCCTGCGCGTCATCATCATGGTCACGCTCTTCTCGGCGGCCTACATCGCCGAGGTGATCCGGGGTGGCCTCGCCGCTCTGCCGCGCGGCCAATACGAGGCTGCTGACGCGCTGGGTCTCGACTACTGGAAGGCCCAGCAGCTGATCATCATGCCGCAGGCCCTAAAGATCTCGATCCCCGGGATCGTGTCGTCCTTCATCGGGCTCTTCAAGGACACGACGCTTGTCGTCTTCGTCGCGCTCCTCGATCCTTTGAAAGGCATCACCGACGCCGTGCGCGCCACAATCGAATGGAAGGGTATCTACTGGGAGCCCTATATCTTCGTCGGCGCGATCTTCTTCATCGTTTGCTTCAGCATGTCGCGGTACTCCATGTACCTCGAAACCAAGCTGAAGCGTGAACATCGCTAAGGAGTGTCCCAATGGAGGACCCGCACGCCATTACTCGTGAAATCGACCGCAGCCACATGCAGATTTCGGACGAGGTCGCGATCCAGATCTCGGGCATGAACAAGTGGTATGGCCAGTTTCACGTTCTGCGCGACATCAACATGACCGTAAACCGGGGGGAGCGGATCGTGATCTGCGGCCCGTCCGGTTCTGGCAAGTCGACGCTGATCCGCTGTATCAACCGGCTGGAGGAACACCAGCAGGGCCGGATCGTCGTGGACGGAATCGAGCTGACCAACGACCTGAAGAATATCGACAAGGTGCGGTCGGAAGTCGGCATGGTGTTCCAGCACTTCAACCTTTTCCCGCATCTGACCGTGCTGGAAAACTGCACGCTTGCGCCGATCTGGGTCCGGAAGGTTCCGAAGAGGGAAGCCGACGAAACGGCCATGCACTTCCTCGAAAAGGTGAAGATCCCCGAGCAGGCGCTCAAGTATCCCGGACAGTTGTCGGGCGGCCAGCAGCAGCGTGTGGCGATCGCCCGATCGCTTTGCATGCAGCCGCGCATCATGCTGTTTGACGAGCCGACTTCGGCGCTGGACCCCGAGATGATCAAGGAAGTGCTCGACACGATGATCGAGCTGGCCGAGGAAGGCATGACGATGCTCTGCGTGACCCATGAGATGGGCTTCGCTCAGGCGGTCGCGAACCGGGTCATCTTTATGGACCAGGGCCAGATCGTCGAACAGAACGAGCCGAAAGAGTTCTTCAACAACCCGCAGTCGGACCGGACGAAGCTGTTCCTCAGCCAGATTCTCGGTCACTGAAGACGCGCGCCGAGGGGGGCGTCGGCCCCTCTCAGCCGCGTGTTTCGGGCAGGAAGAAATCCAGAACGCTGCCGGTGCCGGGCCGAAGCTTGGCCCAGTCGTCGATGTCGAAGTCGGCGACCAGCGTGGCCGTGGTCGGATAACGTTTGAAATCGGGGTCGTAGGGGGCCTGCACGGGCAGCATCGCCGCAAACTCGGCGATGCCGGGATTGTGGCCAAGGATCATCACGCATTCGCCGCGCGCCTTGCGCAACGTTTCGAGCAAGAGGTCGGGCGATGCATGATAAAGCTCTGGAAGATATGAGACTTTCGGCATCGTCTCGATCGGGGCGGCCACGACGCGGGACCAGGTCTCGCGCGTGCGGACCGCGGTCGAGCAAAGCACCTCGTCCGGTTCATAGCCGCGAGAGACGAGCCATTCGCCAAGCTCCATCGACGCCCGCAACCCGCGCTTGTTGAGCGGGCGGTCGTGGTCTTCCATACTTGGATCATCCCATGAGGATTTCGCGTGACGGGTCAGTATGAGTCGGCGGTGGCCGGCGGGTGTCATCTGTGAAAAAGCCTCATGTGATAGGCGGACTGTTCAGGCAGCCTGCCATAGGCCTGTGACACCGGGCAAGCGCGACGAACGGCACAACCCAAAGAAAGACAGTCCGCGCCCGCCCTTGTATCGAGAAAAGCGTGACAGGCGGCCACATCGTAGCCCTCGCCTCCAAGCGCTTTGACCGGGCATGCAGCGAGACAGGGGCGGTCTTCACAACTGTCGCAGGGCGAAGCTGGGGGCGGGACGGGCAAGTCGATGCGCGCCGGCACGCCGATTGCACCGCGATAGGACAGCATGAGCCCCGCAGTTTCGTGGACGAGCAGCGTGACAGGCGACGTCCATGCGCGTCCGGTCTTTAGCGCCCATTGGTAGAACGGATGATAGGGCGGCCCGCCAAAGGGAAAGAAAGCGGTGCCGCCTGCGGTCGCAGCCATGCCACCGATCACCCGCGCCGACCAACGATCCATAGGATCTGGCGCGCCGTCGTGCCATTCGGGTTCAGCCGTGACGTATGCCCAGAAGCCCGGTTCAGACGGTCCGAACAGCACAAGCGTTCCGATGCCGTCCAGCCCGTCTTCCGGTTCGGGGTGGAACGCGCCAAAGACCGCCAGCCTGTGCGCCGCCGCCAGTTCCTCCAGATCGGAAAGGGCGGTCACTTCGACCGCGGCTTCACCCGCGGTTCGCTTGAGCGGATGAGAGAGCCCGCGCCGTGGTCAGTGAAAAGCTCCAGAAGGCAGGCGTTGGAAACGCGGCCGTCAAGGATTACGACGGCGCGCACACCGTCCTCGATGGCCTTCAGCGCGGTTTCAGTCTTCGGGATCATTCCACCTGCGATAACGCCCTTGTCGGTCAGTTCACGCACCTGTTCTGGCGTCAACTGGGTCACGACTTCTCCGCTTTCGTCCTTGACGCCAGACACGTCGGTCAGAAGCAGCAATCGGTCCGCTTTCAGTGCACCCGCGATCGCTCCAGCCGCCGTGTCACCATTAACGTTGAAGGTCTCGTTTTCCTCCATGCCCGTCGCGACGGGGGCAATCACCGGAATGATCCCGGCGTTGTAGAGATCGCGGATCACTTGAACGTTCATTTCGACCGGGCGGCCGACGAAGCCAAGTTCGGGATCGTCTGCCTCGCAGACCATCATGTCGTCGTCCTTGCCCGAGATCCCGACAGCGCGCCCGCCCTGATCGTTGATGGCCTGAACGATGCGCTTGTTGACGAGGCCCGAGAGCACCATCTCGACCACCTCGACCGTCGGCTTGTCGGTCACCCGCTTGCCGCGTACGAATTCGGACTTGATGCCAAGTTTGCCCAGAAGGTCGTTGATCATTGGCCCGCCGCCATGGACCACGACAGGGTTCATGCCGACCTGACGCATCAGCACGACGTCGCGCGCGAAATCCGCCATCGCCTCGTCATCGCCCATCGCGTTGCCGCCGAACTTGATGACGACAACCGCGCCGGTATAGCGCTGCAGATAAGGAAGCGCCTCGGACAGCGTCCGGGCGGTGGCGATCCAGTCACGGTTCATGTCTTGCTTTCTCATTCGGAAAACCTTGGCACGCGTGTTCTTAGTTATCCGCTAAATCGGCACTCTGCCAAGCACATGCATTACTCCATCGTCGCGATGATCGCGCGAAGGGTCGCGATACCCTGGCCCTTTTCGGAAGAGGTCACGACGATCTCGGGGTAGGCTGCGGGGTGTTTCTGAAGCGCGGCGCGGACCTGTGCCAGCACCTTTTCCTGGTCCGCGGTCTTCACCTTGTCGGCCTTGGTCAGCACCACTTGGAAAGTGACGGCCGACTTGTCGAGAAGCGTCAGGATTTCCTCATCCACCTCTTTCACCCCATGCCGCATGTCGATCAGCACGAAGGCGCGGCGGAGAGTTTGGCGGCCCGAGAGGTAGGATTTGAGAAGCGCTTGCCACTTCGCGACAACACTGATCGGCGCCTCGGCATAGCCGTAACCGGGCAAGTCGACGAGATAGAGACTGTCGCCAGCGGTGAAGTAGTTGATCTCTTGGGTGCGGCCGGGTGTGTTCGACGCGCGCGCCAGCGCCTTGCGGCCGGTGACCGCGTTGATTAGCGTCGACTTCCCGACGTTGGAGCGGCCCGCGAAGCAGACCTCCACCCTGTCTGCGGTCGGCAGCCCGTCCATCGCGACGACGCCCTTGAGGAAATCGACGGGCCCCGCGAATAGAAGCCGTCCCGTTTCTGCGGGTCCCGATTCAGGCTCGGGCGCGATGGGAAAAGCGATTGTCACGTCAGAAGCTCCACGGTGTCGCCGTGGCGAACAGTCCCGCCTTCGATGACGGTTGCGTATATGCCGAAGTCTTTATCGCCGTGCATGGCGCTCAGCGCCCGAAGCGTGTCGGCATCGCGTTCACCAGTCGCGGGGTTGGCTGTAGTAGCGAGGCAGCGTTCCTGCGGTTCCTCGATTTTCAGAACCGCGTCGCCCAGCTTCACGGTTTTGCCGATCCATTCGCGTTCCTCGAACGGCCGCAGGCCTTCGATCCAGAAATTTGCCCGCCAGCGAAGCGGAGAGAGCTGCACGCCCATATACTCCGAAAGCGCCCGGTTCGACGCCAGCCCGATCAGGGAGATCGAGGGATAGTCCGTATCCGTGATGCCGCGCCCCGCCACCGAATAGATGCGCTCGGGTTGGGCGCGGTCGGCGGGGCAGAGCGGGCGCACCCAATCGATGAAGCGCTGGGTATCCTCGGCGTCGTCGGGGCGGAAAGTAAGGGTGGGCCTTTCGGGATGGCTCAGCGTCAGTTCAGACGTCGCTTCGTTCAGCTTCGACGATATTGCCATGAGCTTCGGAGCCTTGGCGCCGCGCGAGAAATTCGCGCATGCTGCCCATTCGCCTTCGACGAGGCGCGCGGCCTCATGCGCAACTGACCAGTGCCGGTCCCAGGGCAGACTCTGGCCCGCCCTGAGCGTCACCGCCATCAGTTCCTCGCGCCCGTGCGATTTCAACGGGTGGCGCTGGATGGCGGCGACCTGCGCGGTCATTTCTTTTCCGCTTCGCGGGCCCGACGTTTGAAGCCTTCGCGGATGTTGCCGAACAGGTCCGGCCGTTTTCCGTGCATCGACATGATCGTGTACTGCTGGATGAAGGTGATCACGTTGTTGGCGATCCAGTAGAGCACCAGGCCCGACGCGAAGCCGCCCAGCATGAACATGAAGATCCACGGCATCCAGGCGAAGATCATCTGCTGCGTCGCATCGGTCGGCGCGGGGTTCAGCTTCTGCTGGAACCACATAGAGATGCCGAGAAGGATCGGAAGGATGCCGAGCGAGAAGATGAAGAACAGCGATCCCGGCTCTGGCGTCGCGAAGGGCAAGAGCCCGAACAGGTTAAGGATTGAGGAGGGATCGGGAGCAGAAAGGTCCTTGATCCAACCGATCCACGGGGCGTGGTAAAGCTCGATCGTGACGTAGATCACCTTGTAGAGCGAGAAGAAGATCGGAATCTGCAGCAGGATGGGCAGACAGCCCGAGGCCGGGTTGACCTTGTTCTTCTTGTAAAGCTCCATCATCCCCTTTTGCATCTTCTGGCGGTCGTCGCCGGCGGCTTCTTTCAGGGCCTCCATCTCGGGCTGAAGCTCCTTCATCCTCGCCATGGAGACGTAGGATTTGCGCGCCAGCGGGAAGACGACCAGCTTGATGATCACGGTCAGTGCGATGATCGCCCACCCCATGTTGCCGATTGCGTTATGGAGCCAGTGAAGCAGCCGGAACATCGGCTTCGTCAGGAAGAAGAACCAACCCCAGTCGATGGAGTCGACGAAGCCCTGGATGCCGGTGTCTTCCTCGTAATGCTTGATCGCTTCCCATTCCTTCGCGCCCGCGAAGAGCATGGTCGAGGCTTCGGCGCTGGCGCCTGCGGCGACTTCCATGACCGGAAGACGAACCTCTGTCTGGTAGATGTCGGCGCCGGGGACGTATTTCGCCACCGAGGTGAAGGCCTGACCGGGCGCCGGGGCGAGCGTCGTCATCCAGTACTTGTCGGTGAATCCGATCCAGCCGTTCTCGGCGACGGAGATCGCCTCGGCCGGTGTGCCTTCGCGCGGATCGATGTCGAGATCGGGAAGATTGTCGTAATCGATCTCTTCAAGCTGGCCGTCGGATTTACGAACCACGCCTTCGTGCAAGACGTAGATGCTGTTCATCTTGGGCAGGCCGTGTCGCGCAACGATCCCGTAGGGAGCGAGCCGGACGGGTGAGCCGCCGCGGTTTTCGACGGACTGGATGATCGTGAAGAGGTAGGTATCGTCGACCGAGATCTTGCGCTTGAAGACGAGGCCGGCGCCGTTGTCCCAGCTAAGTGTCACAGGCTGGCCGGGGGCGAGCGTTGTGCCCTCCTCCACCTGCCAGAGCGTACGCGCATTCGGCACGAGAGCAGCATCGAGCCCGCCGGCCGGAACCCAGCCGTAGACCGCGTAGTAGGGCTTCGCCGCGTTGATCTCGGTGCCGCCGACGGGCGATAGAAGCCGCACGTTCGGCGCGCCCTTGTCGAGCGTCGTCTTGTAGTCCTTCAGCAGCAGATCGTCGAGCCGACCGCCAAGAAGCGAAACGCTGCCGGCAAGCCGGGGCGTGTCGATCTTGATGCGCGGGGCTGCCGCGATTTCAGCGGCTGCGGCATCGACCGCAGGCGCCGCGCCCGTCTCGCCGATGGCGGAGGGGGTCAGGTTCTGCGCGGTCTCGGTCGCCACTTCGGGCTGCGTTTCCGGCGCGGGCGGCGGAAACAGCGTGTACCAGATAAGGATCACGAGAAACGACAGTACGGTCGCGAGAATGAGGTTCTTGTTCTGATCGTCCATAAGGACACACACCTGTCCGGCTAGGATTTGGGCTGGTTCAACAGAACGGGCAGGCAAAGGTCAAGCGGTTTTCCCTTTAACCCCTGTGCAGGTTGGCACGTGCGCCGCGCGATGTGGGCGAAAAGGTCGATGCAAAAGGCGCTACATCGCCGCATTAGCGCAGCGGCAGGAGGTGGCACCGGGCATCTTACATGGGCCTGAATAGAGTGCAGCCGATGCTAAGGGCCAATCGGGATTGCGGTCGCCAAGCGCCGCGAGGCGGTTCGCCGTGGGTGCAACGCAACGGCGCGGCGGATCGGTCAGTCAGGTGCTTCACCTTAGCCGGTTCGATGTTTCAGGCCAGGTGTCTGAGTCAGTTTGGCGCGATGGGCGCGCAGCCAATCGACCGTTGCT
>CBDUOT010000028.1:0-33484 GCA_965368915.1 uncultured Rhodobacterales bacterium
CGGCCAGCGTGAACTTGCGCCGGTAGTCGCCCTTGTACATGCCGCCGATCTGGGGAACCGAAACGTGGGATTCGTCGGCGAAGACGATGGCGTTGTCGGGGATGAATTCGAACAGCGTGGGGGGCGGTTCGCCGGGGGCGCGGCCGGTGAGGTAGCGCGAGTAGTTCTCGATCCCGTTGCAGACGCCGGTCGCCTCCAGCATCTCGAGGTCGAACTTGCAGCGCTGTTCGAGGCGCTGGGCTTCGAGCAGTTTGCCTTCGTCCTGAAGCTGCTTGAGGCGGAGGGTCAGTTCCTTGCGGATGCCCGCGATCGCCTGCTGCATCGTCGGGCGGGGCGTGACGTAGTGCGAGTTCGCGTAGATGCGGATCTTTTCGAACGTGTCGGTCTTCTGCCCGGTGAGCGGATCGAATTCGGTGATGCTTTCAAGCTCCTCGCCGAAGAACGAGAACTTCCAGGCGCGGTCTTCGAGGTGGGCGGGCCAGACATCGACCGTGTCGCCCTTCACGCGGAACGCACCGCGCTGGAAAGCGGCATCGGCGCGGCGGTACTGCTGGGCGACGAGGTCGGAGATGAACTTGCGCTGTTCGTAGAGCGAGCCGACCGCCATGTCCTGCGTCATGGCCGAGTAGGTCTCGACCGAACCGATACCGTAGATGCAGGAGACGGAGGCGACGATGATCACGTCGTCGCGTTCCAGAAGCGCGCGGGTGGCCGAGTGGCGCATCCGGTCGATCTGTTCGTTGATCTGGGATTCCTTCTCGATATACGTGTCCGACCGGGGCACGTACGCTTCCGGCTGGTAGTAGTCGTAATAGCTGACGAAGTACTCGACCGAGTTGTCGGGGAAGAAGCCCTTGAACTCACCGTAAAGCTGGGCGGCGAGCGTCTTGTTGGGCGCGAGGATGATCGCCGGGCGCTGGGTTTCCTCGATCACCTTGGCCATGGTGAAGGTCTTGCCGGTGCCGGTCGCGCCGAGCAGCACCTGGTCGCGTTCGCCGTCGAGAACGCCCGCGGTCAGCTCGGCGATCGCGGTGGGCTGGTCGCCCGCCGGCTCAAAATCGGTCTTCATCACGAATCGCCGCCCGCCTTCAAGCTTGGGGCGAGTCAGGACGTCCGGGCGCGGGCTTGGGGCGTTGGTGTTGTTGTGGGGCATGAGCGATTCCTTAAGGCCCCACAGATTTGATCTGTTTTTGTTCCGGTTCAAGGCGAATGGAGGGGATTAATGTCGTCCTGAGGGAAACAAAACGCCAGAAAGCTAATGGTTTATAGGGCCTTAAGGAACCGACAAGATTCAGACTAAAGTAGAACAACTTTGAGTTGTATTTGTGAAATGAAGGTTCTAATCTGATCAGGCAAGCAGCAACTGACTGCCGGTCGCGGCACCCACCCAGCCACCACCCACCCTTGCTCCCAGAGCATCGACCGGCAGTCAGCCAAGCTTGCACCCTCCCCCCCTTCAACACTGCGAGCGGCCCGGTCTTCGGCCTTTTCGTTCTATCGGCGCGCGCTTGCTTCGCAGGTGGTGCTGACGTTGCCCCGCTGAGACACCGATGCTAGAGGCCAAGGCTGCTCGACCGTTTATCCGCAGGGCCCCGCATGATTCCCTTCGACACACTGATGGCCTTTTCCGCCGCCGCCGTCCTGCTGGCCCTCGCGCCGGGGCCGGACAACATCTTCGTTCTCACGCAATCCGCGCTGAACGGCGCGGTGGCGGGTATTCTCGTCGTGCTGGGCTTGTGCACCGGGCTGATCGTCCATTCTGCCGCTGTTGCCTTCGGTGTCGCCGCGTTGATCGAGGCGAGTGCGGTGGCCTTCACGCTGCTCAAGATCGCGGGGGCGGGCTATCTTCTCTATCTCGCCTGGCAGGCCTTTCGGGCGCCGGCGCAGGATCTGGCGCAACGAGTCCCACGACTTGGGCCGGCGGCGCTGTATCGACGGGGCGTGATCATGAACATCACGAACCCAAAGGTCGCGATCTTCTTCCTTGCCTTCTTTCCGCAATTCGCGGACCCGTCGCGCGGGTCGATGGGTATTCAGATCGCCACGCTCGGCGCGATCTTCATGGCGATCGCGTTCGTCGTCTTCAGCGTGATCGCCCTGATCGCCGGAGGGCTGAGCGGGTGGCTGACCGGATCGCCCGGGGCGCAGAAGGCGATGAACCGGATCGCGGGGCTGGTCTTCGTGGGGTTGGCCGCCAAGATCGCGGTCAGCGAGAGATAGGGGGCGCCACCGCCTGACCCCTTGCTAAACATCCCGGGTTTCAGGATAAGAGGCGGACGTCAGACGGAGTATGCCCATGCGCGCGCGCATTTATCAGCCGGCCCGCAACGCCATGCAGTCGGGAACCGCGAAGACCCGTCAGTGGATTCTGGATTTCGCCCCCGCCGAAGCGCGCGAGGTCGATCCTCTTATGGGGTGGACCGGTTCGGGCGATACGCAATCGCAGGTCCGCCTGCGCTTCGACAGCCGCGAAGCGGCGGAAGACTACGCCCGCGCCCATGGCATCGACTATGTCGTGACCGAACCGCACAAGCGTAGTCACAACATCCGTACGCGTGGCTATGGCGAGAACTTCGCGACCGACCGGCGGAGCCCCTGGACGCACTGAGCGACGATTGATCAGGGCGGCACCGGCCCCGCGAACTAACGGATCTTCGGAACTCTGGATTACTTTTCAGGCAATCGCTTAACAGGAGCGATGATTCCCGCCCTGCGCAAGGTCAGCACGGGATAGTTGGGATCGTTCAGGTAGCGATCGAGCGTGAAATCGGCCTCTAGCAGTTTGAGCTCCTCAAGATACTTCTCGGCAGCGGCGAGGTCGCCCGCGTTGGCGCAAAGCGCCAGCAGTTGACGGCGGGGTGCGACGAACCTCGGGGCCAGCCGGCTCGCGCGCTCGGCGGCCTCCCTCGCTTCGCCCAATTTGCCGGCGCTGATGCATACGAGGGAATGGTAGAGGTCCCAAAGATGTCCGAACTCATCCGTGGAAGCCATGGTCTGGCAAGAAGCGGAGATCTCGTAGGCTTTTAGGGGGTCGCCAACGGCGCTGTGTGCCATCGCGAGCGTCTGGCGTGCAAAAAGGTTGTTCTGATTCCAGGTGATCGCGCGTTCGGCCAGCTTGGCGGGCCCTGAAAGGTCATCTTCCAGCATGATCCGGGTCAGGGCGACAAGTGCCACCGCCAGCCCGTTATCGGGCGCACGGGACAGCACGCTTGGAACAAGCTCGTCGATCTCGTCCTTCCAGGCGTCGTGGTCTCCGCCGACTTTCTCGACAAGCTGGGCCATGCGGACGAAGGCGCGCCACGCGAGATAGACGCCGTTCGGATCTTCCTCATGCGCCTTCGAGAAGAGGCCGTGCGCGTCGTCGAACCCCTGAGGATCGAACTGCGCAAGCTTCTTGGTGCCCTGAATGGCGTCCCTGACGGCCTGCGCCTCGGGTCTGGAAGGGCTCCAACGCTCTGGCAATTTGTGGATCACCTTCGTGGCGGCGCCATGTACGAGATTTGCGACGATCGCGCTGTTTATCGTATCGGCAATCCCGCCAGAGACGCTCTTGTGATCGGAGTAGAGCAGGTATCCATCCCTTGGGTCCTCGATCCGTAGGAACACCACCGAGCCCTTGTCGTCCTGGGCGACGTCGCATCGGATCTCCAGATCGTATGTCCCGTTGAAATCCGCGCGATCCGCCTTCAGAAAACGGCTCGCCGACAGTCTGTCTTCAAGGTTTCGGGCGACTTGGTCCGCGATGATGCGTCCGGCAACCCTTTCGGACGATGTGCCACCTTCGGATTTCTCGGCACGAATGATGAGCCCGCGGCGCAGCGGTTTCGACGAGGGCGTGGGCGCGGTCGGGGTGGCGCTTTCGTAGCGTGCCCTCGTGCTTCGCAGCCAGTCGTCGAATTCATCGTCCTTAGCATCAAATCCTTCCAGGAACTCTCTGCTGACACGGCGCGGGTCGGACGCGGTGCCCAGGTCCGTTTCGATCCGTTGACGATCGAGCCAGACGTCGCTCCGATCCGCACCGAGCAGGTCGGCATGCTCGCCAAGCGCGGTTCTGATCTCGGTCAGTGACTGCCTCAGGCTGCCGCTGGCCTGCGCTGGGGCGCGATCGCTCCAGAGTTTGCTTTCCAGCCAGCGGCGGGACCGCTTCATATCCCCCGCCTCGGCGAGGAGCGCCAGCAGGGCCCTGGGCTTCGTGCCTTTCGGCGTGATGTCGTTGCCGCCGGGGTCTGCGAGCGAAAAAGCCCCAAAGAACGTGATCTTGAAGCACTTGCCCATGCTGTGGTTCTCGCTTCATAGCCTCGAACCGATGATCGCCAAGCTTGCTTGCGTCGCCCTTGTGGCATGGACGTCGCGCCACTTCGAGGCGAGTGGGCGAACGTCCAGTGGACGAGTGGTGGTTTCCCTGCGGCTATCGTCAGTCTATCGTTAATTCCGACGTTTCGCCAGTTGGCTGACGTAGCGGCAGTTGACACCTATTTGGTGAGGCAATCATCATTCGCGGCATTCAGTTTATTCATTCCGGAGGGCGAGCCCATGGCTGGGAGAGCGGGACGAGCCGGTCGGGCCGGGCGCGCGGGACGTGCAGGCCGCGCGGGACGAGCAGGGCGGGCGGGGCGCGCCGGACGCGCTTATTCCGAAGGTGAAGACGCGACGCTAGATGCCGCGCTGTTGACGCATCGCGAAGGAATTTCTCCGTTCTGGGATAGCTCGGCCGACCTTACACCAAGGCTGCGTAGCCACCAGTTCGACAGGCTCAAGGCGCTGGCGCCGATCCCGAGAGAGGTGGTGCTCGATCACCGGCTGTTCTACCGGTTCGTGACGAGCGATACGGTGGTTGGAGCCGATACCGTCGGACAGGTTCACTGTGACCTCGTGACCGGTGGCGATCCGTTGGTGAAGCTGACCGAGCCGGGGGACGACTTTTTCATTCGGCAGCTCTCGCACCTGCAATCCTATGCGGATCTGCGCGAGGATCGGTTTGACGAAATCATCGTGCAGACCGAGGACATCCTTTCCTTCTTCGCCGCAATCCTGAAGATCGACCTGTCCTATTCGGAATGGATTTCGGAACTGCTTGAGGCTGTCGTCCGACTTTGCGGCTACACCGAGTTTCCGCTGAAGTTCGCCTTCGATGTTCCAAGGCCCAGTCAGCTTTCCGCGAGGGTCGTTCCGATGCTCGCGCCGCCCGGGCACGGTGCCTGGCCGTCAGGGCACGCCACCGAAAGCTTCGCGGTCGCCGCCGTGCTTTGCGGATTGCTGCACCGTTGGGACGGCTCGGGGACTTTCAGATTGCTGGACGTCGCCACGCCCCTGAACTTCGGTGCCACCATGCTTTTGCGCACCGCGATGCGGATTGCCGACAACCGGGTGGTCGCAGGCGTTCACTACCCCGGTGACGGGGTCGCAGGTGCGGCGCTTGGACTCGCGATCGGGGAGGCTATCGTCAACTACGCGAGTGGTGCGGAAAAGACGAAGCAATACGTGCTCGCCAAGCCGGGGGCCGGGGCGAATTACGAACTCAGCGAAGCCGTCTTGGGAAGCAAACTGACCGTTTCCGACCGCGACTTCGTGGCCCAGCCTGCCGACCGCGACGTCCTCATCAAGAAGCTCTGGGAAGCGGCCCTGGCCGAAATGCCTTCGGAGGCGCCCTGATACGCGCCTTACACCCCGCGCTTTCGGATCGCCGGATTGTCGAGGATGACCCGGTCGCCCAGCCGCGCCGCCGGTAGCGGGGCGATCACCGGCGTTTCCGGAAGTGGAGCTTCACCCAAAAGGCGCAGCACCGTGTCCCGCGTGAACGTCGCCGCCGCCGCGCTTGTCCCGTCGAGCGACACGGTGGCGTGCGAATGAACGCCCGCCGCCCGGACGCCCCTTGGGGACCGAAGCACGCCCGAAAGCGCCGATGCCGTCGGTTTCTGGCCAGACCAATCCGCGCCTTCTGAGCTGTAGCCCGCCGGAGAGATGTGGTCTGGCGGGGTGTTCAGAGCGTCCCGACGGACGACCGCCCCGGCTACGGTTCTAGCCCCGGCGGATGCGATGGTCGTGTAGGCGGAGTTGGTCCCCTCGTTCGTGATGTCGCCGGGTCCGTGAAAGTCGAAGTCACGCGTGATCGGGTTGAACCCGTGAACGCTGGGGGCGTCGAGATAGGACTGCCGCGCGCCGGTCCGCCGAGGATAGGGGCTGTCGTCGCTTTGAACCTGAAGGATGACATCCATCTCGGCGGTGCCGGTGTTCCTGGCATGGATCGACCAGGCGCCGCTCGGGCTGGTCGGCTGCGTCGCGGACAGCGCCTTTGTCGGAAAGAGCGCGATGACGATGTAGGGAGGTATGGGTTTCGGAAAAATCGGGATCTCGGGGAAATGCGCGACCCACGCGATCTCGGCGCCAGCCGCGTCCAGCAGGATTTGAAACGAGCCCGGTGCGAGCGTCTGCGGTACAAGCTCGTCGCCAGTGGGCGACCGAAGTCCTATCTCAAGCGTTCCGAGATCGGCGTTCGGGCCAAGCTTCGATGCGCGCAGCTCGGCATAGCTTGGCGTCAGGTCGTCAGGCTGCACGCGCAGCGTGAACTCGCGCTCTTCTTCCGGGGCAAGCCCACTTCGCGCGACCTGCTGCTTGGCGTAATCGTTGCCGTATGGGAAGACGACGATCAGCTCGAGCGACTTGGCCGCCGCGTTGTCGATTTCATTGGCGACCAGTTGTTCGAACAGAGAGCAGCCGTCCTTGGGCCCGGCGAGCACGCCGAGGCTTATGTTCACGACGAGCGTTTGGGCCGTGCCTTCCGTTTCGGATATGAGCCACTGCAATGCCTGCATCACCTGCAGCGGCATCTTCGCGCCCGACGTGTCGTCGTAGACGACAGGCGGCAATTGAACCACGCGCAAGGGCACATCCCGCATCGGATCGCCGGGGGACTGGTCGGTGCCGCCGGCGAGGTCCAGCATATGCGCCCCGTGGCTGCCGCGATTGCGCAGGCTGTGCCGGGTCAGCGGCGGGAAGAAAAGCGTGGCCAGTTCCCTGTAGAGAACATCTTCGCCTTCATCCTGAAGTCGGGCCAGCCAGTTCCCGATCTCTGTGCTACCCAGAATGGTGGGCGGCGCGCCCCATGACTGCGCGTTGAAGCCGACGATGCGGGATGCCCCTGCGCCGTCCCAGAAGCGCGCGTTCAGAAGGGGCACGCTATCGTCGATCAGGCCGAGCGCCACCGAGGCGCCTTCGGCGGCGGCTTCCCGGTCGCTGTCCCTTGCCGTAAACGCGACGGCATCTGCGGTGACCAATCCGCCGACGCCCAGGACTTCGAACAGGTCGCCATGGTCACCTGAGCCAAACTGGCGATAGATGATCGCTTCAATCGGCCGGCCATCGCGGCGGAACCTTGCGCTGTAGTCGCGGACAAAGGGATCGAAGGTCAGTCCCTGCTCGGCTCTTTGCGTGAGCGCATCGAAGAATTCATCGTTGGAGATCCCGTTTTCGACAGATCTTATGAAGATCGGTTCCCAAAGTATGTCGGATGCGTCCTTGACCGGTATTCCCTGCCAACGAAGACGGTCCACATCGAGTTTTCCGTCGGGGGCGACGGCGAGGCGTGCCGCGAATTCCAGATAGCCGTCCCGGTCGGTTGCGAGCTTCGGATATCCGTTCTGGCCGTTCGCAGGCTTCAGGTATCCGTTCTGGTCGGTCATGACGCCCTCCATTCGCTTCTGAAAAGGATGGCGTTT
Source organism: uncultured Rhodobacterales bacterium (assembly GCA_965368915.1). GTDB lineage: Bacteria > Pseudomonadota > Alphaproteobacteria > Rhodobacterales > Rhodobacteraceae > Albidovulum. The sequence continues at coordinate 7,716 of CBDUOT010000028.1, forward strand.
GGCGCCTTGCCTGACAAGGAAATGGCTGCGGTTGGCGCGTTTGTCCGTGCGATTTGACGGTGGACTAACGCTGGAGAAGCCATGCCGGTCCACCGCGCCCGGCGGAGCCGACGGCGATTGCGGTCACCACGAGGCCACCCGGATTTTGGCGGCCCGTTCACGATCGGCTGACGGGCGGCTGATGCCGCATGTGGAGGGTGGGGAAGGGACATTGTCCCGCACCCTGGAGGAAACCCAATGGCCTACATGATGACAGCCAGACCTGCCCGAAAAGTGATCGTGGCGAGCATCGCCTCGGCGATCGCGATGACCTCACTCTCGGTCTTCCGTGCCTATCCGGTCGATATGATGCCGTTCATCGTCGCGGATTCACTGCTGGCGGCGGCCGTCGCGTTCGTGGCGGGCTACCTCGTCTCTCCCGCGGACCGGGATCGGGCGATCCCCTCGTCCATGCTGCCAAGCTGAAGGCGAAGGCAGCCGGAAGTCATGTGCAGGAGAAGAAGGTGAACCACACATTTTTTCGCCTCTACCACCTCATTTAACGCCGCGCTGACGGCCTGCTGCCGGGACGGTCACGCTGCAAGGTCATAGTGGGCCTACCCTGCGAGGCGAGAAAGGAGCCTTTTTAGAAGTGAGCTATTTAATTGCAATGCTGAACCGGCGGGCAAAAGCAACGCATTTGCATCCCCAGACGTTCATGAGCGACGACAATGAGTTCCTGATTGTCTCGCGCTCGGGTGGGCGGAATGAATTTTTGACCATCTCCAACGCCGGCGCGTGTTCAGGGCGGGAGGAGGAGGAGGCTCCGGCGGAGCTGACGCCTGAAACCGTACTGCACGCAACGCTCGTCTCGCAGGGTCATGAAACCGGCGATATTTTCGTCGTTGAGCGCGAGAAGCGTCGAAGCCACGACGACAAGACGCTCCATCTGGCCGGTGACGGCTACATACTGCTTCGACAGACGGAAAATCAGGTCAGGCTGACGGGCGCGGCGCGCTTGTGGCCGGGCTCGCATCCTCACCCCGACGCGGCCTTGCCGTGCGCGACGGTGGAATTCGACGCCATCTACGTGCCTTGGGCTTTCGAGCGGCCTCCGGTGGGGTTCATCCGGGGCTGGCAGGTGCCTCCAACAATCGGGCAGTCAGTGGTGACATCGCTCAGATAGTCTGCGCGGCACACAGATGAACGTGCGACCTTCCCGGAAGCTCGCGCGGGTCTTTGATGTCCGGGGTGGTTCGATCTAGATTGGGCCAGCCAGGATCGGAGAACCGGTAAAGCCATGATCACCGACATCGAGGATTACTTTTCCAAAGGCTGCGGACGCTGCGAACGGTTCGCCACACCAGAGTGTTCGACGCGGCAATGGGCCGGTGGCCTTGGTGATCTTCGCAAGATTTGCCGCGAGTCAGGGCTTTTCGAAACGGTCAAGTGGGGGCATCCCTGCTACGTCCATGAGGGGCGCAATGTCGCGATCATCGGCGCCTTTCGCGGCGATTTTCGCCTGAACTTTTTCAACGCGGCATTGATGAAAGACCCCGAATCCCTGCTTGAAAAGCAAGGCCCCAATACCCAGCACGCGGGCATGATCCGGTTCACGGACAATGCGCAGGTGGCCCGGATCGGGCCGGTCATTTTGTCTTATCTGAAAGAGGCAAAGGGCTATGCCGAGGCGGGCATCAAGCCGCCGAAAGAGGAACGTGACATCGAACTGCCTGATGAGTTGGTTGAAGCCCTCGATGCCGATCCCGACCTCGCCGAGGCGTTTCACGCTCTGACGCCCGGCCGGCAGAGAAGCTATGTGATCAACCTAAACTCGGCCAAGACCTCGGCGACGCGCATGTCGCGCATCGCGAAATTCCGCGAAAAGATCCTGTCCGGAAAGGGCGCGACGGAGCGGTGAACCGGGACTTCGACCGCCTGCTTGGACGTGGCTGTCCGACGGTTCGAAGCGCCCCCTGATTTTACAGACTTTAAGGGTTCACCAAAAGATCTGGCGCGATCGAAGTGCACGCCCGTTCCTGATCACTCCGTCGGACCAGGGGCCACGAACCCGTCCGCAGTGAACTTCCCCGGAAAGAACGCGCTGGCGCATGTGAAGACGGTGCGCATGGCTTCTTGCTTGTCGTAGGGGTTGCTCATTGTCATCAGGTCGAGCCAGACGCCTTCGGTGGTGACGCGCAGCACGCGGGCGATGCGTTCCGGATCGCCGGTCTGGCCGGTCTCTTTCAGCAACTCCTGACAGATGTTTTCGAGGACGCGGTTGTACTCCTGATCGTTCGATCCGCACTGTTCCTGGTACATCGGTCTGCTTTGAGCCTCGCCCCAGAACGCGCACCAGGCGGCGAGCCGCGCGGGTGTGCAGATCGCGGGATTGAAGTCGGCCCGGATCATCGCGTCGAGCTGCATCGCGGGGTCAGGCCCCGCGGCTTCAAGCGCGCCGATCCAGTTCTGCCGGTATTCCTCCGCCAGATGAAGCAGCGTCTCTCCGAGCAGCTTCTCCTTGGTTTCGAAGTGGAAGTTGACCAGTCCGTGCGAAAGCCCGGCATGTCGCGCGACATCGGTCAGGGTGGTCTTCGCATAGCCGTGGCGCGCGATGGTTTCGATGGTCGCCTCGATCAACTGTTCACGGCGTGCCGCGCGGCTGAGCTTGCGGGGCGGCGTCGGTTTTTCCGTGGTATCGCCTTCGATCTGGTTCATGTCGCCTCTCTTTGATCGTGGCGTTCCGGGTCGGGCCAGACATAGGGAATCCGGCGGGTTGTGCAAGCAAACCACGTTTTGACTGGATTGTCAGTCAAATTCTGATTGACAAGTCAGTCAGAATCCATGTGAGATGGGGAAGACGGCGAAGAACGGCCGCCTTTACGCGCTGCCGACGCTTCGCCCTTCAATCAAAGGGATGAGACATGCGCGCGGCATCACCACGCTCGATCGAGAAATCCAACGCCCATTACAAGAAGGCGCTGAAGCGGCTGCCGCTCGGGGTGGCCTCCACGTTCCGCTACTGGGGTGACGACCGCACGATCTATGTCGATCACGGCAAGGGCGGACGAATCTGGGACATCGACGGCAACGGATATGTCGACTACCGCCTCGGCTACGGTCCTGCGATCCTGGGCTATGCGGACGAGCGGGTCGATGCGGCCGCGCGGCGCGGCATGGAGGTCGGCGGCGTCTTTGCCTTGTCGACCGAACGCGAGCTTTCCGTGGCGGACCGGATCGCCAAGATGGTTCCGGGCGTCGATCTCGTCCGCTATTCGAATTCCGGAACCGAAGCGGTGATGGCCGCTCTGCGCCTTGCGCGGGCGCATACGGGCCGCGACAGCTACCTGTTGATCGAGGGTGCCTATCACGGGCTTTTCGACGCCGCGATGTGGATGGCCAACGTCGAGGACTGGAGTCGGAAGGGCGGCGGCGATCCCGAGGTCGTGCCCTATTCCGAAGGTATTCCGCAGGAACTGCGGACGCTTGCGCACCTTGTACCCATGAACGATCCCCAGCGGCTTGAGGAGACGTTCAAGCGCCACGGAAACACGATGGCGGCTATGCTGATCGAGCCGATCCAGGGCAATTGCTGCGGCATCTCGGCCTCGGTCGAATATGTGCGGCTGGCGCGCGAGCTTTGCGACAAGTACGGCGTTCTGCTGATCATCGACGAAGTGAAGACGGGGTTCCGGGTCGCGCGCGGCGGCGTGCAGTCCCTTCTCGGCGTAACGCCCGACATTTGCACCTTCGCCAAGGCCATGGCGAACGGCTATCCGATCGCGGTCGTGGCGGGGCGCGAGGAGGTCATGCGCACCTTCCGTTACGGCGGTGCGGCGCATGGCGGGACCTACACGGCCCATTCGGTCAGTCTTGCCGCGGCGGAGGAATGCCTGCGCATCCTCGACGAGACGCCCGCGCTCGAAACGCTCGCCAAGTACGGCGAGGATCTGAAGGCGGGCATGTCGCGCATCCTGGATCGACGCGGGATCGTGCATTCCTATGCCGGGCATTCCTCGATGTTCGGGTTGTTCTTCGCGGACAAGGCGCCGGACAACTACCGCGACTGGAAGACCTCGGACTATTCGTTCTACGACCGGATGGCCTACCACCTGCACGACCTTGGGGTCATCTGCGAGCCTGACAGCCGCGAACCCTGGTTCATGTGCGAGGCGCACGACGCAGCCTGCCTGGAAGACACGCTGCAGGCCTTCGAGGCCGCCGTCGACATGACGCTTGAACAGGTCGAGGCCGAGAAACGCGCATGAGCTACGACGCCGCCATCATCGGCGCGGGACACAACGGCCTCGTGGCCGCCTGTTACCTCGCCCGCGCCGGTTTGAAGGTGGTCGTCGTCGAGAAGAACGACTGGGTCGGCGGCGCCGCCGTGTCCCGCTCTCTCCACCCGGAGATCACGTATTCCAACTGCTCCTACGTCTGTTCGCTTTTCCGGCCCGAGATCATGCGCGACCTCGAATTGCCGAAGTATGGCTTGCAGATACTGCCCTACGAAGGCGGCGCGGTCTTTACCCGCGATGGCGGCTATCTCGGGATGTTCCGGGACCACGACGCCAACCGCCGCGAATTCGCGCGCTATTCGCCGCGCGATGCGGAAGCCTACGACCGCTACTCACGCGACATCATGCGGCACTGCCGTTTCATCCGGCCGCTTCTGCTGCGCACGCCACCCGACCCGGCGACGTTCCGGCCCCGCGACATCGCCGAACTGGCCTGGCTTGGCCGGAAGGTTGGCGAACTGTCCGAGGATCAGATCTGCGACATGATCCGGTTCTGGACGATGTCGATCTCGGACTATCTGGACGAGTATTTCGAAAGCCCGGTGATCAAGGCCTATCTCGCGGTTTCGGCCATCATCGGAACCGCGCTTGGCCCGATGTCGCCGGGATCTGCCTATGTGCTTCTTCACCACTACATGGGCGACGTTGACGGCAATGTCGGGGCCTGGGGCTATGCGCGCGGCGGGATGGGGGCGATCACGCAGGCGCTGACCGCATCGCTGCGGGCTTTCGGGGGCGAGGTGCGCACTGGAAAGGGCGTGGAAAGGGTTCTTGTTCGCAATGGCCGCGCGGTCGGTCTGCGTCTTGAGGACGGTGAGGAGATCGGCGCGAAGCGGGTCCTTTCGAACATGGATGTGAAGCGGACCTTCCTGAAACATGTCGATGGCGCCGACCTGCCGTCCACGTTCGTCAAGCGCGTCGAGACGTTCAAGACGCGCGGCTCGTCCGGCAAGCTGAACATCGCGCTCGACGCCGCGCCGGAATTTCCAGCCCTTCCCGAGGGCGCGCCGATGCTGAAGGGGGATCTGCACTTCACCGACAGCGTGGAGCGCATGGAGCGGGCCTACGACGACTGGAAGGCGGGCCGCTTCAGCCGCGATCCGTTCCAGGACACGATGATCCCGACCATGATCGACCCGACGATGGCGCCGCCCGGCAAGCACTTCATGTCCTGCTTCATCCAGTATGCGCCACCGAAGATCGAGGGCCGCGACTGGACGGATGCCGATCGGGATGCGTTCGGACAGACCGTGATCGACCAGATCGCGGAGTACTCGCCGGGCTTCAAGGATCGGATTCTGCATGTCGAGGTCCGCACCCCGCGCGAGTTGGAAGCAGAGGTCGGCCTGACCGAAGGCAACATTTTCCAGGGCGAACTGACCTTCGATCAGCTTTTGTTCAACCGCCCCGTACCTGGATACGCGCAGTACAAGACACCCATCCGAGACCTGTGGCTTTGTGGATCGTCCACTCATCCGGGCGGTGGCGTGATGGGCGCGCCGGGCCGCAACGCCGCCGCCGAACTGCTGCGCGAGATGCGCGCGCCGACAGAGATGAGGGAAGCCTATGCCGTCGTTTGACGCGATCATCATCGGTGGTGGCACAAATGGTCTGGCCTGTGCCGCGAGGCTCGCCAAGGCGGGCAGGCGTATCGTCGTTCTGGAGGCGGGCGACCGCTTCGGTGGTGCGGCAGCCGGCAGGGCGCCTACATCCGGCGCGACTTCGGTGCCTCTGGCGCATCTCCTCTCGACCCTCGATACGCGCGTTCTGTCCGGGATGGAACTTGAGCGGCACGGATTGAGCTACGCGGCGGCGGAGCTTGCGACCACGGCCTTGTCCCCGACCGGCGACCATCTCGTTCTGGAAGGGCCTGCCGGGGCGCATTTGTCGGGCAGCATCGGCGACGCCGACCGGGCCGCCTGGGCGGCGCTGCGCGCGCGCCTGATGACCTTTGCCGGGGCGCTCGCGCCATTCCGCTCTGCGACCCCTCCGCGCATCGCGCGGAAGGCCGGCAATGACATTTTCGGCCTGGCCCGGACCGGACTAGGGCTTCGCAAGCTCGGACGAGAGGAATTTCGCGAGTTCCTGCGCATGTTCCTCATCAACGTCGCCGACGTGCTGGAGGACGAGTTGACCGATGACCGGCTGCGCGGGCTTGTCGCCTTCGATGCGGTGCTGGGGGCATGGCTCGGGCCGCGGTCGCCGAATTCACTGGCGCTCTATCTCAACCGTCTGGCGGGCGAGGCTGGCGGAATGCGCGCCGCGCTGGCGATGCCGAGGGGGGGTATGGCCGCGGTGGCGGAGGCGATGGCGCGGTCCGCCGAAGTCGCGGGCGTGACGCTGCGCGCTGGCGCGCGCGTGAAGCGCATTCTGATCGAGGATGACAGGGCGTGCGGCGTCGTCCTCGCGTCCGGCGAAGAGATCAGGGCTGAAACCGTCGTGTCCGCGATCGGGCCGAAAACGACCCTCCTCAACCTCGTCGGCGCGCGGCATCTCGATACCGGAACGGTTCGGCGCACGTCGAAAGTCCGCTCGCGTGGTGGTTCCGCGAAACTGCACCTGACGCTGACGGGCTTGCCCGATTTCCGGGGGGCTGATCTGACCACCCGATTGGTGATCGCGCCGGATATCGGCACAGTAGAGGAAGCGTTCAATGCGACCAAGTACGGCGAGGTCCCTGAACACCCGGTGATGGAGATCGTTGTGCCGTCGGCACAGGACGGCGAGCCGACACCAGACGGTGGGCACGTCCTGTCGGCCATCGTCCAATTCGCACCGCACGCGCCGCGCACAGGTCTGGAAGAGGCGCGCCGGCAGATGATTGAAAACACGCTGCGGGTACTGGAGACCTATGCGCCGGGTATCGGCGGCCTCGTCGCCAGCACCGAACTGCTCATGCCGCAGGACATCGAGGCGCGCTATGGCCTTGAGGGCGGCAACTGGCACCATGCGGAACTGAGCGTCGAGCAGATGCTGTTTCTGCGCCCCTTTGCTGAAGTGGCGCAGTACGCGACGCCGATAGAGGGCCTATGGCTTGCCGGGGCGGGCAGCCATCCCGGGGGCGGAATCTCCGGCGCGCCCGGATGGAATGCGGCGGAACGTATCCTGACGCGGGCGGCGGCATGAAGGACCTGACCCATCATTACCGCGCGCCGCTTCGGACGACGCCGTTCCACGACCGGATCGCGGCGGCGAACGTCCTGAACCAGTGGGGTGCCTGGGCCGGATGCACGACGGCGCTCGTCCTCGACGATGCCGAGATGGAATATTCCGCGATCCGCAACTCGGCGAGCCTTTATGACCTCTGCCCGATGATCAAATACCGGATCACGGGCCCCGACGCGGTGGACTATCTGAACCGGCTGACGCTCAGGGATGTATCGCGTCTGGCGGTCGATGCCGTCCACTACACCGCGTGGTGCGACGACAGGGGCAAGCTTCTGGACGATGGCACGCTCTTCCGGCTTGCTGATGCGGAGTTCCTGCTCTGCTGTCAGGAACGGCACCTTCCGTGGCTTCTGGACTCGGCGATCGGATTTGAAGTTTCCGTTCGAGACGTCACCGAAGAGATCGCGGCGCTCTCGCTTCAGGGTCCCTGCACAGCTGCGATTCTGGATGCGGCCGGATTCGACGTTTCGGCCCTGAAACCATTCCGCATCATGCGTTTTCCGTTCGAGGACGGGGACCTGATGGTGTCGCGAACCGGGTTCACGGGCGACCTCGGATACGAGCTTTGGGTCGAACCCGCGCTGGCCCTGCCGCTTTGGGACCGGCTGGTGGACGCGGGCGGGTTTTGCGGTATTCGGCCCATCGGGTCGAATGCGCTCAACCTCGCGCGGATCGAGGCGGGTTTCATCACGACGAACGTCGATTTCGTTCCCGCCGATCAGGCGGTGCGCGAGGATCGGGTTCGTTCGCCCTTCGAGATGGCGCTCGACTGGATGATCGATTTCGGAAAGGGCCATTTCAATGGCCGTCGCGCCCTGCTGAAAGAGCGCGACGCGGGAACCTCGAAATGGGCGTTCGTTGCGCTCGACATCGACGGGAACGTGCCTGCCGATCATGCGATCATCTATAGTGGACGCAACAGGGAGGTGGGTCAGGTCACGTCCGCCGCCTGGTCGCCCGCGACCAAGCGCAACATCGCTTTGGCGCATGTGAAAAGGCCCTATCACAGCGGCACCAAGGGAACGCTGTGGGCGGAAATCTACGCGCTTCGCGAACTGCACTACGTCAAGCTGATGATGAAGTCGCAGCTGACGGAACGGCCGTTCTTTGCCCCGCCTCGCCGAAGGGCGACGCCGCCCGGCCGGTTTTGAGGTGCGGCGATGACAGAGCATAACTCATTCACCTCTCCGCTTCTGGATCACTGCCCGGAAACCCTTCCGGCGTCGGCCTACTATGACACGGACTGGTTCGAACGTGAGCGGCAGACGATCTGGGCGCGAAACTGGATCTGCGCGGGCCGGATCGGAGACGTTGCTCCGGGCACGATGCGCCGGTTCGATCTGGCCGGGCGTAGCCTGATCCTTTGCCGCGACCGCAAGGGAGAGCTGACCGCCTTCCACAACACCTGCCGCCACCGGGGGTCGGAGCTGTGCACGAAGGACGAACAGCCGCTCGGCAATCTGATCCGGTGCCCCTATCACGCATGGTCCTACGATACCGGCGGGCGGCTCGTTTCGACCGCCTACGCAACGCCGACGGCCGATTTCCGCAAGGAGGATCACGGTCTCTTTCCAGTCCATGTGCGGACGTGGAACGGCTTCGTTTTCCTCTGTCTGTCAGATACGCCGCCTGACCTTGCGCCCGATCTCGGCCTTGCGGCTCTGGACAACTGGCCGATGGAGGACCTGCGTACCGGTCACCGACTCGTCAAGGAAATCGCGTGCAACTGGAAGGTTTTCTGGGAGAACTACAACGAATGCCTGCACTGCCCCGGCATTCATCCCGAACTGTGCGATATGGTGCCGGTCTACCGCGACGGGATCATGTCGCCCGAAGAGGCCGAGGGCTGGAGCGAAGGCAGCGCGAAACCATCCGCGCTGCGTGAAAACGCCAAGAGCTGGACGATGACGGGTGCGCCCTGCGGCCCTGAATTCGCGGCACTGACGCCCGAGGAACGCGCAAACGGCCACACCTTCGTAACGATCTACCCGACGATGTATGTCGTCGCGCATGTCGATTACGTGCGGGCGGTGTCGCTTATGCCCCTCGGGCCGGAGCGGACGCGGCTTGAGGCCGTGTGGCTGTTCCCGGAGGAAACCCTCTCGCAGCCCGGCTTCAGCGCCCCCGCGGTCGCGGAATTCGCGACCTTGGTGATGTCGCAGGATGCCGACGCCTGCGAGATGAACCAGCGGGGGATCAGGTCCGAGAAGTATGAGCATGGCCGCCTGATGCCACAGGAGTTCGACATTCGGAATTTCCACGACTGGGTCAGCAGGCAAATGGCCACTACACCGGGAGAGACGCGATGAACCGCAGCCTGAAACCCATCCCCGTCCCGAACGATTGGGATCGTCGGGGCCTGCCGGGCTGGACTTACCACTCCCAGGCGCTTTTCGAACTGGAGCGTTCGGAGGTTTTGCTTAACCACTGGCAGATCGCGGGTCATGTGAACGACGTTCCGGCGCCGGGCGATTGGGTGACGTTCGACTTTCTGGATGAACGCGCGCTCATCATTCGCGGGAAGGACGGACAGGTCCGCGCGTTTCACAACCTCTGCCGCCACCGCGGGGCGCGTGTCGTCGACGGCGAAGCGGGGCAGTGCAAGTCCGCGATGGTCTGCCCGTTCCATGGCTGGGTCTACAATCTGGACGGCACCTTCCGGGGCGCAGCCCGGCCCGAGACGTTCGGCGACATGGACCGCGCCGACTTCGGGTTGAAGCCGGTCGAGATGGAGATCTGGCACGGTTTCGTCTTCCTGCGCTTCCTGCCGGGTCCGCAGGTTTCAGTCGCGGAGCTTATGAAACCGTTCGACGCCGACTTCGAGGCGTACCAGTCCGAAGGGCTTCTGCCGGAGGACGCGTTTGGCCAATCGGGGGGGCAACCGCTGCCGGTGAACTGGAAATCGGTCCGGGACGTCGACAACGAAGGCTACCATGTCGCGATGGCGCATCCCGCGTTGCAGGACCTTTACGGGCGGACCTATCGCGACCTTGTCTATGACGGCGGCATCACCCGCTCCGTGGCAGAGTTCGGCGACCAACCGGGCCGGCTCTGGTCGGTTCGGCACTATGTCGAGCTTAGCCCTGCGCGCGAATGGCTGCCGGAGCGTTTGCGCCAAAGCTGGACCTACTACGGCATCTTCCCGAATTCGGTCATCGCCTTCACGCCGGAGGGCGCGCAGTACTATCACGACATCCCGTTGTCGCGCGACGAAACCCTCGTGGGTGGGCGCCTTTATCGGCACCCGCACGAGACACGGGAAGAACGCGCCGCGCGCTACCTCGCCTACCGGATCGACCGCGAGACGTCGCACGAGGATCAACAGCTATCGATCTGGTCCAACGAGTCGATGAAGTCCTCGGCCTTCGAGGATTTCCACCTCTCCGATCTCGAATTCGGCGTGCGTGCACACCACGACAATCTGCGTCGGCTTTTGCCCGTCATGTCGCTGCCCGATGCGCCGGCCGAGGAAGACCTTGCGAAAATCAACGAACGTATGCGTGGCGCCAGCGCAAACGTGGGCTGACCAAATCAAGAACGGCGCAGACCAACAGTGGAGACTAAAATGACAAAGCTGACACGGAGAACCGCCATCTCTGCCTTCGGCGCGGCGCTTGCGATGCCGTATGTGCGCCCGTCCTGGGCGCAGGCCGGAACCGTCAACGTTTACAACTGGGCCGACTACATCGGGGAAACGACGCTCGCCGATTTCGAGGCACAGACGGGGATCGCGCCGGTTTATGACACCTATTCCTCATCCGAAGAGATGCAGGCCAAGATGCTTGCAGGGTCGACGGGTTATGACGTGGTCTTCCATGCCGGCGTCGACATGCCGCGTGTCATCGCGGCGGAGATCTATTCGGAACTCGACAAGTCGCTTCTGCCGAACTGGAAGAACCTCGATCCCGAAGTGCTGCGCATCCTCGCGGGCTGGGACGAGGGCAACCGCTACGGCGTCCCTTACATGTGGGGTTCGGTCGGCTTCACCTACAACGTCGACATGGTGGAAGAACGCATCCCCGGCGCCGACATGCAGAGCATGGATCTGCTCTTCAACCCGGACACCGCCGAAAAGCTGGCCGATTGCGGTATCTCGATCCTCGACAGCCCGCTCGACACGATGCTGATGGTGTTGAGGTATCTGGGGCTCGATGGCGACACGACGAATGTCGAGGACTATCAGAAGGTGGTGGAAGCCTTCAAACCCATCCGCCAGTACATCCGGACGTTCGACAACACCAATTACCTCAACGCCATCCCGAACGGAGAGCTTTGCGCGATCAACAGCTGGTCTGGCGACTATGCGACGGCGGCAAGCCGCGCGGCCGAGGCGGGGATCGAGATGAACCTCGCCTACTTCGTGCCGAAGACCGGGGCTCCCGCTTGGGCGGATGTGATGTGCATCACCTCTGACGCGCCCAACCGCGACAACGCCTACAAGTTCCTCGACTTCATGCTGCAACCCGAGGTCGCGGCGGGATGCACGAACTACACGTACTACGCCAACGCGAACCTGCCCTCGCACGAATTCATCCTGCAGGAGATCCTCGACGATCCGGCGATTTATCCCGATGCGGAGACGATCGGCAGGATGTGGGCGCCCAAACCTCTCAGCGAGGAACAGGACCGTGCGATGAACCGCGCCTGGCAGGAGATCAAGTCGGGCTGAACTCACTGCTTCCAACGACCACCACTCACCCGGGGAGACCGCCGAGATGCCCGAACCCGCCGCCACTGCCGCCGCGTCTGTCGCGCAATTTCCGCGCGCGGTCGCGCCGGCCGTAAAGGAGCCGCCCTTCATCCGTATCGAGGGCGTTACCAAAAGGTTCGGAACTTTCACGGCGGTCTCCTCCGTCAGCCTCGAGGTTCGCAGGGGTGAGATCTTTTCGCTTCTGGGTGGTTCGGGCTGCGGCAAGACCACGCTTCTCAGGATGCTCGCCGGTTTCGAGGATCCGACCGAGGGCCGTATCTTCATCGACGGACAGGACATGACGGACCTGCCGCCCTATGAACGGCCGGTGAATATGATGTTCCAGTCCTACGCGCTTTTCCCGCACATGACGGTGGAAAAGAACGTGGCCTACGGCCTGAAACACGCCGATATGACGACGTCGCAGCGCAAGGAGCGCGTGCGGGAAATGCTGGCACTGGTCGAGCTTTCCGATTTCGCGCATCGCAAGCCCCACCAGATCTCGGGCGGTCAGAGGCAGCGCGTGGCTTTGGCGCGTGCACTGGCCAAGCAGCCGAAGCTGCTTCTTCTCGATGAACCGCTGGCCGCGCTCGACAAGAAGCTGCGCGAAGCGACGCAGTTCGAACTCATGGATATCCAGGACAAGACCGGCACGACCTTCATCGTCGTGACTCATGACCAGGAAGAAGCGATGACGCTGTCGTCGCGTCTCGCGGTCATGGACAAGGGCCGGATCCTGCAGATCGGGACCGCGACCGAAGTCTACGAGTACCCCAACTCGAAGCGGGTCGCAGGCTTCATCGGATCGATCAACTTCTTCGACGCGACCGTCCGCGAGGTGCAGGGCGATGCGGCGCAGGTCGAAGTGCCCGACCTTGGCGGCGTCGTCGAGGCGCGCGCGATCCCCGGATTGGTTCAGGGCCAGCAGATCACGCTGGCTGTCCGGCCCGAGAAGATCTCGTTGTCGCGCTCGAAGCCTACGGGGGCGAATGCCTTTGCAGGGGTGGTGCGTGACCTCGCCTATTTCGGGAAGGACTCGCTCTACCGCATCGTGTTGCCATCTGGGCGCGTCCTGTCGGTGAATTCAGTGAACGCGCGACGCGCGGGCGAGAATGAGCGCGTGGCCGATTGGGAAGATGCCGTCTGGTTCGCATTCGACCCCGCCGCAGCGATCCTGCTGAAGGATTGAGGGCATGGATGTTGCGCGCCAGACCTCTCGAATTCGCAGGTGGTTCAACCGGCGCGGCTGGGTCAGGTTTACGATCGCGACGCCCTATATCTGGCTGGTCCTGTTCTTTCTGATCCCCTTCGTGATCGTCATCGCGATGAGTTTCGCGACACGCACGCCAACCGCCCCCCCGTTTTCCTTCGGCGGCGAGCACCCGTTGCTGAACACCTCGCACTACGCGCGCCTGTTCAGTGACGACCTTTACATCCGCGCCTATCTGAACTCGATCGGCAACGCGACGCTCGCCACCGTCCTGTGTCTTCTGATCGGCTACCCGATGGCGCTGGGACTGACGCGCGTCAGCCGATCATGGCGCAATGTCCTTCTGATGCTGGTGATCCTGCCCTTCTGGACGTCGTTCCTGCTGCGAGTCTACGCATGGATGGGGCTCATGGGCACGAACAGCTGGTTCAACAAGCTTCTGACCGGGGCCTACAATTCAGTGGTGCCGACGGACATGGCGCTGCGCTACATACCGATGATGAACACCGGCTTCGCCGTCGTGCTGGTGACGGTCTATTCCTACCTGCCGTTCATGATCCTGCCGCTCTATGCGAACCTCGAGAAGCTCGATCTGTCGCTGAACGAGGCGGCGATGGATTTAGGCTCACGACCCTTCCGGGTGTTTCTTGACGTGACACTGCCCCTGTCGGTGCCGGGCATCATCGCGGGCGGGCTGCTTGTCTTCATCCCGGCCTCGGGCGAGCTTATCATTCCTTCGCTCGTCGGTTCGTCATCGCGGCCGATGATCGGTCGGGTCATCTCGGACGAATTCGCGTTCGTGCGCGATTGGCCCATGGCGTCGGCGGTCGCGGTCGCGCTGCTTCTGCTGCTCGTCGGGCCGCTGATGGCCTACACGTATTTCGAGGGGAAATCCCACGCGAAGAGGACGACGGAAGGGGGCGCCTCATGAACCGCCGCCCGATCTTCCTGATCACGATGCTCTGCTTCGGCTTTGCATTCTTCTACATCCCGATCCTGTCGATGATGGTCTATTCCTTCAACGGATCGCGCCTCGTGACGGTGTGGGGCGGGTTTTCGACGAAATGGTACGTCTCGCTCTTGTCGAACCGGCAGGTGCTCAACGCCGCGATCCTGTCGATCGAGATCGCTTTCATCAGTGCGAGCTTCGCGACCATCCTCGGCACGATGGCGGGTATTGCAATGGCCCGGTTCAGGCGCTTCCGGGGTCGGACGCTGTTTTCCGGCCTCGTGACCGCGCCCCTTGTCATGCCCGAGGTGATTACCGGCATCGCGTCGCTGATGCTCTTTATCCTCATGGCAGAGTATATCGGCTGGCCGGCGACGCGGGGCTTCACGACGGTGACGCTGGCCCATATCACCTTCTGCATGGTCTTCGTGACGACGATCGTCCATTCGCGGCTCGTGCAGGCGGACGAGGCGATCGAGGAAGCCGCGATGGATCTCGGTTCCCGGCCCTGGCAGGTCATGAAGGACATCACGCTGCCGGTCATTTCGCCCGCGATCCTGTCGGGCTGGCTTCTGGCCTTCACCATCTCGCTCGACGATGTGGTCATCACGAACTTCACGACGGGGCCCGGCACGACGACGCTGCCCATCCTCATCTGGTCGAAGGTGAAACTTGGCGTGACGCCCGACATCAACGCACTCGCCACGATCACGGTTCTGATCGTCGGGATCGGCGTCTTTATTGCGGGTTGGCTGCTCAACAGGGCTGAGAAGCGCCGAGATCGCGATATGCAGATGGCCTATCAGGCAAACCGATGACCGCTTCTGCCGAAGAACTGCGCGCGCTTGCCGACCTTCACACGGCCCTGGGGCAGCCCGGATCGGGTCGTCTTCGCTACGCGGCGGCGATGTACTTCCACCGCAGGGGCCGGTTGTCCGACGAGGCGCTGGAGGTTTACCGCGTCTGTTCCGCGCGTGACGGGGACGACCCCGTTGCGCTTCTGAATGAACGTGGACTGTCTGACAGCATTCCGTCCGCGCCGCGCCCGGATCGGGAGACGTCCGTGAGGGCGCTTCTCGATGAAATCGACCGCTATCTGGCAGACTTGACCGGGCCCGGCATCGCGGAAACCCGAGCGGGGCTGGCCGAATGGCGCCACGCACCGATAAGGCCGGAGCCGATGTCCGGCATTGGCCCGCTGCACACCCATCTGACGTCCTCCCTCGCCTCGCTTTCTGATACGCATTCCGCTTTGGCGGCCGCGATCGGGGCAGCGGCACCCCAACTTAGCTGGCGTGTCTACGAAAGCTATTCAGACGAAGAGATCGGAGCAGCGTTCCGGACTGGCCATGCCTACGCCTCGCTGATCGGCGAGGGGGCTATCTTTGCGCCTGACTTCGACCTTGGGCTGTTCCTGATCGCGCCCGGGCTGCTCTATCGCGATCATGCTCATCCGGCCCCGGAACTTTACGTGCCGCTGACCGGGCCGCATGGATGGCGCTTCGCGCCGGGCGCGCCGCTTGTGATCAAGTCCGCCCATGAAGCGGTCTGGAATGACCCCGAGGTTCCGCATCTCACCAAAGTCGGCCCGCTGCCGTTTCTTTGCATCTATTGCTGGACGAAGGACGTGAACGAGCCGGCGCGGATCGTTCCGGCCCAAGATTGGGACGCACTCGAGCGGGTGCAGATAGAAGGTTGACGCGGAGGCGTCCGGTGGAACGAGGAGACGGGACAATGGAAGCAGAAGGAGGCGAGCTTTATCACGCGCGTCTGATCGCCGTTCTCGAAGCGTTGTGGGGTACCGGTTTCCTATCTCCCGGCGGACCCGAAGAGGTGAGCCGTGTTGTTTCGGGCATCGACCTCAGCGGCCAGGATGTTCTCGATATCGGCTGCGGGGCAGGCGGCATCGACGTGACGTTGGTGCGCGATCACGGCGCAGGTTATGTCTGCGGGATCGATGTCGAGGACACGGTTCTTGCCCGTGCCCGTGACGTGGTCGCCGAGGCGGAGCTCGGCTCTCGGATCGGGTGCCTGAAGGTCGCGCCGGGACCGCTGCCCTTTCCACCTTCGACTTTCGACGTCGTCTTTTCCAAGGATTCGATCGTCCACATTCCCGACAAGCACGTGCTGATGCTTGAGGTGTTCCGGGTGCTCCGGCCGGGCGGCTGGTTCCTGGCCTCCGACTGGTTGATCGGGCATGACGGCGATCCGAGTCCTGAGATGACAGCCTACATCGCTGCCGAGGGGCTGGATTTTGGCATGGCGTCGCCGAAGCGCTATCGGGATGCGATGGAAGCGGCGGGGTTCGCCGACATCGCGATCACAAGCCGAAACGCCTGGTATCGCGACACCGCGCGATCGGAACTCGCACGGCTGAAAGGCCCCGATGGCGAGGCGGCTGCGCGGCTTGTCGGGCGGGACTTCGTCGACGAGAATATCGGCATCTGGGAACGCATGATCCCGGTTCTCGACAGTGGTGAACACTGCCCGACCCATCTGAGGGCACGTAAACCCGAGAGATGATTGCTAGCGCTCCAAGACGAGGGCGTTGCTTTCGTCCCATGACAGGGTGACCTCGGCGCCGGCTGTCGCGGATGTCGAACGCGCCGCCAGGTTCGACAGGTAGACCGCAACCGGAGCCGCGAGGCCGTCAACCTCGACAAGGTAGTGGCTTCTGTCGCCGAGATAGGAAACCGATGCGATCCGCCCGACCACCCGGTTGGACCCCGGTGCGCCTGCGCCAGCTTCAATCCCGATCTTTTCCGGTCTCACGGCCACGAACACCTTGTCGCCTGTCGGCACTGGCCGGTCAGCCCGACGTCCGCGGAATTCGCCAAGCCCGTCGGCCTTGGCGACAGTTCCATCGCCCTCGGTGCTACTTACTATCGCCGGGAACAGGTTCATTGTCCCGACGAACCCAGCGACCTCAAGGCAGTTCGGTCGCTCGTACAGGCCCTGTGGGGTGTCGATCTGCAGAACTTCACCGCCGGACATGACCGCGATCCGGTCCGAGAGCGTCAGTGCCTCTTCCTGATCGTGGGTCACGAAGACGAATGTGATACCGACGGTTCGCTGAAGGCTCCGCAGCTCTTGCTGCATTTCTTCGCGCAGCTTCTTGTCAAGCGCAGAGAGCGGTTCGTCCAGCAGAAGCACTTTGGGCCGACAGACAAGCGCGCGCGCAAGCGCCACGCGTTGTCTTTGACCGCCCGAAAGTTGATGCGCGCTCCGCTCACCCAGACCCGACAGCTTCACCAGTTCTATCGCCTCGTCCGTGCGGGCGTTCGCCTCGGCCTTGGAAAGCTTCTGATAGACGAGTCCGTATCCGATATTCTCTCGCACCGTGAGATGAGGGAAGATCGCGTAACTTTGGAAGACCATGTTGGTGGGGCGCTTGTTCGCCGGAACGCCCGCCATCGGTTTGCCGTCGATCGTCACCTGGCCGCGTGTGGGCTGTTCGATCCCCGCGAGGATGCGCAAAAGCGTGGTCTTGCCGCAGCCCGACGCACCGAGAAGGGAAAAGAACTCTCCCTGTCCGATGTCGAACGTGATGTGCTTCAGAGCCTGAAAGGTTCCGAAGGTTTTTTCGACGCCCTGAAGGCGGATGATCGGGTCGTCCATCACAGGTCTCCGGGATTGTCGGATGCCACGCCCCGCTTGCGAACGATCTCGGCGAGGATCACGAGCACTGCGGACCCCACGAGGATAAGCGAGCCGAGCGCCAGTGTGCCCGGCAGCCTGTTCGGGAAGCGAAGCTGGGAAAACAGGAACACCGGCAACGTGTTGTCCGTGCCGGTCAGGAAGAAGGATATCACGAACTCATCGAACGAGATGATGAAGCAGAGCAGCAGGCTCGAGATTACGCCCGGCGCGGCGAGGGGAAGCGTGATCCGTCGGAACGTGTCCCATCCGCTCGCGCCAAGATCGCGCGACGCTTCCTCGAGGCTCTGATCGAAGCCTTCCAGTCGGGACATGAGAACCGTCATGCCGAACGGAATGCACAGCATCAGGTGCCCGGCGCCCACGGTCCAAAGCGACAGGGGCAGATTGGCGATGCGCAGGACAACGATCAGAAGCCCCACGGCGAGAACGATCGACGGCACGACGAGCGGCAGCATCATGAACGAGAGGATCGCCCCGCCACCCGGTACCCTGTAGCGCGTGAGCGCCAACGCCGCCGGCAACGCGAGCGCGGTCGCGACGACCGACACTACGACCCCAACGATCAGGGAATTCTCGAGTGCCCTGAGCATGGATGTGTTTGCCCCCATCCCGGCATAGTGGCGCATCGTGAAGCCCTTGAGCGGAAAGGTCGCGAAATTCGAGTCGTTGAAAGAGAAGAGCGGCATCAGCAGCATCGGGCCGTAAAGAAAGAGGACGAAGCACACTGCATAGACAGGTAGCAGATCGAAGCGCCGCATCAGCCGGTCCTCCGTCGTATCCGGCCGTAGCCGATGAGCCACAGAAACAGCCCGACGAGTGACGCAATGATCAGCATCATCACGATGGAGATCGCCGCCCCCATCGGTGCGTTGTCCTGTTTAAGGAAAAGTTGCTGGATCAGGCTGCCGATCATCGTGCCGCCGGGCCCCCCGACGAGCGTCGGCGTGACATAGTCGCCGACGGTCGGAATGAAGACGAGCAGCGTCGCGACGATCGTGCCGGGCATCGAAAGCGGCAGCGTGATCCTTCGGAACCTCGCCCAACGGCTGTCGCCGAGATCGGATGCAGCTTCGAGGAGCGATCGATCGATCTTTTCGAGGCTGACATAGATCGGCAGGACCGCGAAGGCGATCCAGCTATGGGCAAGCGTGATCATCACCGCGACCGGGTTGTACAGCAGGAATTCAAGCGGCTTGTCGATCAGGCCGAGCCAGATGAGCCCGGAATTGATCGCGCCATTGAAGCCGAGGACGATCTTCCATGAAAAGACGCGCAATAGGTAGCTTGTCCAGAACGGGATCGTCAGCAGGATGATCCACATCGCCTTGTTGCGCTTGACGCGGAAGGCGAGGAAATAGGCCATCGGCCAGGCGACGCCGATGACGCAGATCGTGGCCACCAGCGACATCGCCAGCGACTTGACCATCAGGACCGCCGGGACCGGATAGGCGAGCGGAAACCGGATACCGTACCAGACGACACCGTCGCCCGGCTGGGCGAGTTGGGCGTAGTTCTTCAGTGTGAAAGTCCGGTCGATGTCGAAGCCCGACTGGCTCCAGAACGACATCACGACGAGCGCCACGACGGGCGCGAGAAGCGTCGCCGCCATCACCAGGAAGGCCGGTGACAGCAGCGACAAACCGGTACGTGTGGGGCCCGCCGACATCGTTCGGCGGTCTTACATCTTCAGCGCCTTCGTATCTCCCCAGGCTCGCGTCTGCTCCACCTGCACGTCGTCGGATGGGCTGCGGAACAGGATCGCCGAAGCCATGAGCGCCTCGGGATCGGCGATGCCCATCGCGGCGACCTCTGCCGGATCGGCGATCTCGAAGCTCTTGCGGTTGGCGTGGCCGTAGCCCGAGGCCTCGATCAGGTACTTGCCGGTCTCGGGACTGAGCCAGGCGTCGATGAAGTCGTATGCCAGCGCCTCGTCCGCCTTGCCCGAATTCAGCAGCGTCAGGCCGCAGAACCAGGTGAACATCCCTTCCTTCGGCACGGCATACTCGATCGGAATGCCCTCGGCCTTGAGGTTCTTCACAAGGTCGTTCCATGCGTAAGCGGCGACGATTTCACCGGAGGCCATGGCCTGCTGCACTTCGGACGCGTCGGTCCAGAGGAAGCGCGAGGTGTTGACGCCCTTCGTGCCCCATTCCTGCGCGGCCGCCTGAAGCGCCTCGCCCGACAGCGCGTAGGCTTCGTCGTAGCTCATGCCGCCGACCATGGCGCCGATCTGGATGACGAGCTCGTTGTCGAGCATCGAGACCTTTCCGGCGTAGTTCTCGTCGAAAAAGATCCCCCAGGTCGGATCGGCGGCGAAGCCCGGATCGATCAGGTCGCTGCGATAGGCGATCGAAGAGTTGCCCCAATCGGCGGGCGCCATGACCACCTTGCCGTCAAGGACGACGCCCTCTGCGGTCTGAAGCGAGGGGAACACATCGGCCCAGTTGGACAGCCGGGAGGTGTCGATCTCGGTCACGAGGCCCGCGTTCACGAACCGGCTGACGGAGTAGTTGCAGGGGTGCATAACGTCGGCGGCGTAACCCGCGCGCACTTTCGCCAGCGCTTCCTCTTCCCCGCTGAAGATTGAGAAATCAGGCAGCGCGCCGTGCTTGGCGACGTATGAGCCGATGTAGCCCTCTTCGTCGTAGCCGCCCCATTCGAGGCAGGTGAGCGGTCCACCCGCAGCGCGCGAGACGCGCGGCAGTACCGCCATGCCGACGCCGAAGGCGCCAGCGGATTGCAGCATTTCACGGCGTGACAGCTTACCTTGCGCCATCCGGTCGATGAACTTGACGCGTTGCATTTCGATGCCTCTGAGCAGGGGATGAATGCGAGATGGTTGCACAGCTTTTTCGTTTGGGGAAGGGGATTTATCGCGACTTTGACGAATGCATTTTCCCGCTTGTCAGATCCGCGATTCCGGCGTCAATCTGATGCGGAGACTCTTGCTCCGAGAGGCATTTCCAATGGAACCGGCGGATACGATCGTCGTGAACGCGCGCGTCGTGACGATGGATGGCGCGATACCATACGCGCAGGCTTTGGCGGTCCACCGGGGGCGGGTCGTTGCGCTGGGCTCTGACGCGGATATCCGCGGCATGGCAAACCGCCGGACCACTGTGATCGACGCGGGCGGACGGCTGGTCCTGCCCGGTTTTCAGGACACCCATATTCATCTTCAGGACAGCGGGCAGGACTACAGCCAGAACGCGGACCTTTCTGCCGCCAGAACGCCGGATGATCTGGTTGGAACCCTCGGCGCTTTCGCCAGAACGCATGATCGCCCGTGGGTCAACGGAACGGGCTGGTATTCGGGCATCTTCAATACGGACAACCTCGATCGGCATCTTCTTGACCGCGCGGTGCCCGACCGGCCCTGCCTGATCGTCGCGTCCGATGGCCACAACGCCTGCCTCAACTCGCTGGGTTGCTCTGCGGTGGGGCTCGGGGCCGACACGAGCGATCCGCAGAATGGCCATTTCGTGCGCGACGCGCAGGGAGAACCCACGGGAATGCTGTTCGAAAATGCGGTGATGTGGGCCGAGGCGCGCATGCCCCGGCCTTCTGATGCCGACTTCGCCGAGGGCGTGAAATGGGCCCAGGCTCTCGCCCATCGCAACGGGATCACCGGCGTACTCGATGCGCGCGTCGAGGAACGGCATGTCCGCGTCTACCGAATGCTCGAAGATGCGGGGGAACTCACTCTTCGGGTAGCGGCGACCGCGCTCGTCAGCGCCCATGACACGACCGCTGGCGCGGTGGAGCGCCTGACCGCCTTCCGCAGCGCGGCGCGGGGCGAGCGGTTCAAGGTGCATTCCGCGAAGTTTTTCCTCGATGGCGTGGTCGAAAATCGGACGGCGGCGATGATCGCGCCCTATTCGGACGCGGAAGGCGGCAACGCGCCCTTGATGTTCACGCCCGGCCAGATCGCCGAAATGTTTACCGCTTTCGATGCGGCGCGCTTCCAGATTCACGTGCACGCGATCGGCGACATGGCAGTCCGCGCCGCGCTCGATGGATGCGAGGTGGCGCGCGGTACCAATGGCGACTGGCCATCGCTGCACCAGATCGCTCATATCCAGTTCATCGATCCCGCCGATTTGCCCCGCTTCCGCGCTCTTGGCGTCATGGCGAATGTGCAGCCGCTTTGGGCACGGAGCGAACCCTCGGTCACCGACATTGCCGTCCCGATGGTCGGCAATGACCGCAGCCGCTGGATCTACGCTTTCCGGTCGCTGCTTGATGCGGGCGCGGCAATGGCGCTTTCAAGCGACTGGGGCGTCTCGACGCTCAACCCGTTTGAGATCATCGAAACCGCCGTGACGCGCCAACCGCCGGCGAGTGAAGGGAAGGTCGCACCCTTCCTTCCCGAAGAGCGCATCTCGCGGCAAGAGGCGGTGGCAGGCTACACGGTCCAGGCAGCCGCCGCGGCTTGGCGATCAGCCGATACCGGAACGCTCGGCGTCGGGAAATGCGCCGACCTGATAATCCTCGACCGCGACATCTTTACTTGCCCGCCCCACGAGATCGGCGAAACGAATGTGGTTGTGACAATGGTCGGCGGAGAAGTGGTGTTCGAAAACTCCACTTCGAATTCTCAGCCATAGATTTGCCATCGTCGCCAACTAATCTCAGCAGATTGACGGGTTTCGGCATGCCCGATGAAGTCGACCTGTTCTATCGCTGCTATCAACTCGCGTATCGACGCGTTTGGAGTGATTTCAGATTGCGCCACATACTGGCCACTGCGTTTACGGTCACGCCCTTCAGGTATTGCGGAGGAGCGCCTCCGTCGCGCCTCCTTCTGTCTGACGACTGAAGAACCGACCCTCCGACAATACAGAAGCGATCCAGAACCGCTCCGCGCGGTTTCGGGGTGTCATGCAGTAGCCAACGGCGAAGCACATCGCCGCAATGTGAGTGAACAGGATTGGCCACGACCTTTTACGGGATCTACCTCGGCACCTACCCGACGATGGATCCGACCGAGAACAACACGACCGCCGAAAACGTCTCGACCCTGCTTGGCCAGACATTCGGTTCGGCGGCTAACCCGCTCTACGCATCGAAAGTGTCGATCCAGGCGATCAATGTCGGCGGGTCCTCGACGGCTCTCGACCAGAACAACAACGTCGCGAACGACCAGTTCAGCGTCAATGGCGGGGCCGCGCAGACGTTCGATTGCGCGTTCCAGTTCAATACCGTCACGCTGACATATACCGACGGCACGACCGCGACGGTGTCGGTGGTCCTTTTTCAGGACACAGCCGGAAGGCTCTACCTCGCGCCGCAGACCTCGGCGAATGCGATAACGACGGCCTACGAGGCCAAACCCATCCGGTCTTTCACCGTCAGCCCGACCAGCACGTACGTCGATACGACCACGGGCCTCGCGATCGATCGATATGTCACGGCGTTCGATGACGGATATGTCGATGGCACCTCGGGCAACGACCTGATCAACTCCAGCTATGTCGAACCCGTCGCGGGCGGCAGCGACCGCATCGACAACGGAGATGCGGGCCTTCCGGGTGCAGCGGGCAATGACGATTACATTCGAGCAGGAGCGGGCAATGACACCGTTCTGGCCGGCGCCGGAAACGATATCGTCTACGGCGGCACGGGCAACGACTCGATCGACGGCGGCACCGGCAACGACACGCTCTACGGCGAGAGCGGTGACGATACGCTGATCGGAGGCGACGGAAACGATCTGCTTTCCGGGGGGGCGGGCACGGACTCTCTGATCGGCGGCGCCGGAAATGATACCCTCGATGGTGGCGACGGCAACGATGTGGCCAATGGCGGTGCGGGGGACGACACGTTCGTCCTGACCGGCACCTTTGGCAATGACATCATCGTGGGCGGTGAAACCGGCGAGACAGCGGGCGATCTGATCGATGCATCCGGTCTGACCGCCAACGTGTCGCTGACCTTCACAGGAAACGAGGCAGGCACGATCGCCGCCGGTACGTCAACGACGACATTTTCCGAGATCGAGCGAGTGCAACTCGGGTCCGGCAACGACACGGTCAACGCCGCGCTCACAACCGCAGGCGTTAACATCGACGCAGGCGCTGGCAACGACCGCCTGACAGGTGGCTCCGGCAATGACACGCTTGTTGGCGGGGTCGGTAGCGACACGCTGGACGGCGGCGCCGGGAATGATCGCCTCGACCTGGGCGCAGGCGACAACGCAAGCGATCTCGTCATTTTGCGCGACGCCTTCGGTCAGGATGTGATCGTTGGTTTCGAAGCGCCGACGGACAATGGCAACGGAACGTTCACGGGCCGGGATCGATTCGACCTGACCAACCTGACCGATAGTCAGGGCAACAGGGTGAACGCATGGGACGTAACGGTTTCGGACACGATCGGTAACGGGACGGGTGATGCGATCCTGACCTTCCCCAATGGGGAAAGGGTGACGCTCGTCGGTATCCGCCCGTCGCAGGTCGATAGCGGTGCGAAGCTGAACGCGATGGGCATCCCGTGTTTCGTGCGCGGGACGGGTATTCGGACCCCGAACGGAGCCGTTCCGATCGAGGGTCTTTGCGTCGGCGATCTGGTGACAACGGCCGATCATGGGGATCAGCCCGTCCGCTGGATCGGGTCACGCAAGGTTGCCGCCATAGGAAAGCTTGCGCCGGTTCTGATCGCCGCGGGCGCCATGGGCAACGAGCGTGATCTTCTGGTTTCGCAACAACACCGCATGCTCCTTTCGAGCTGGCGTTCCCAGCTCTTCTTCGGAGAAGATGAAGTGTTGGTTGCTGCAAAACATCTGGTCAACGGTCACGAAATTCGCGTGGTCGAGGGATCGGAAGTGGAATACTTCCACATCCTGTTCGACCGCCACGAGATCGTGTCTGCAGAAGGTACACCCGCAGAAAGCTTCCATCCGGGGGACGAGGGTTTCCTGGGATTGGAGAAGGGCGCGCAGGACGAGCTTTGGGGACTGTTCCCGGGCCTCGCCTCCTTCGGGATCGCCGCCTACGGTCCCCTTGCCCGGCGGAGTCTCAGATCATTCGAGGCAGCCATGATGATCGAGCCGAAAGGTGCTTCCAAGCTTGTGCACGAAATGCCGCTGGAACTGAGTGCTTGAAGCCGGATTTGTTGATCCATTCGATGCAAGCGCGCAGGAACTGCGTGCCGCTCCCCCCGGCGCGCTTATCTCGTTGACGACGTTCGAGAAACCTTCAATGCTCGCGCGAAATCAACCGAGGTTTCTGGGGGACATCGATAGTCCATGAGCGACGTTGAGATTCACCGCGACAGCCCGCTTTCCTCCGACCTGGCGCTTCTGATGGAGCGGCACAGCTCCGATATGCATTCACCCGAGGTGCCCCCGGAGAGCATTCACATGCTCGACGCGGGTGAACTGGCCAAGCCGGGTATCGATTTCTTCGTCATGCGCGAAGATGGCCATCCGGTGGGCATGGGCGCGTTGAAGCGGATCGAAGCGGACCACGCGGAGATCAAGTCGATGCATGTGCTGATCGAAGTCAGGGGCCGCGGATTGGCGCGCCGGCTGCTCGACCATCTGATAACCGAGGCGAAGGCCGCGGGGTACCGAAGGCTGAGCCTCGAAACCGGCGCGCAGCCGATGTTCGCAGCAGCGCGCGCGCTCTATGCCCGTGCGGGTTTTGCCGAGTGCCCGGCTTTCGAAGGCTACGGCCCGGACCCGAACTCGGTCTTCATGACGCGCGCCCTTGCGTGAATACGACCGCTGCCGTTAAAGGAAGCGCGTGCGGTCCCGTAGCTCAACTGGATAGAGCAGCTGACTTCTAATCAGCAGGTTGAGGGTTCGAGTCCTTC
>CBDUOT010000029.1:0-33379 GCA_965368915.1 uncultured Rhodobacterales bacterium
GTGCGCCGTGTTGCAGGCTACGGCCTTCCCAACTGCCTTCGCATCACCATCGGCGACGAGGCGGCCTGCCGGCGCGTCGTGCATGCGATCGGTCAGTTCAAGAGACAGTCATGACAGCACCGATCTACAACCGCGTCGCTCTCATCGGTCTCGGTCTCATCGCGTCGTCGATGGGGCACGCGATCAAAAAGTGGGGGCTCGCCACCACCATTGTCGGTCATGCCCGGACCGAGGCCACCCGAGCCGCCGCGCTGGAATTGGGGTTTTGCGATGAGGTCTATCCGACCGCAGCCGAGGCGGTTCGCGACGCAGACCTTGTTGTCCTCGCCGTTCCCGTCGGTGTGATGGGCGACGTCGCGGCGGAAATCGAACCACACCTGAAAGCAGGCGCGACCGTGACGGATGTCGGATCTGTGAAACAGGCAGTGGTGGCAGCGGTTGAGCCTCATATACCGGAAGGCGTCCATTTCATTCCCGGCCATCCTTTGGCCGGAACTGAACACTCCGGACCAAGGTCAGGTTTCGCCACACTTTTCCAGAACCGCTTTTGTCTGCTTATCCCGGGTGAGGCGCCGGCGAAAGAAGTCGCGCGGCTGCGCGAATTCTGGGAGGCGATGGGCGCGAAAGTCGAGGAAATGGATGCGGCGCATCACGACGTGGTGCTCGCTGTCACAAGCCACACGCCGCACCTCATCGCTTACACAATGGTGGGTGTCGCGGATCATCTCAGCCGCGTGACAGAAAGCGAGATCATCAAGTATTCCGCCGCCGGTTTCCGTGACTTTACGCGGATCGCCGCGTCTGACCCGACGATGTGGCGTGATGTGTTCCTGACCAACAAGGAAGCGACGCTCGACATACTCGGTCGCTTCACCGAAGAACTTTTTGCACTTCAGAGGGCGATCCGAATGGGCGATGGTGACGAGCTTTTTGACTATTTCACCCGCACCCGTGCGATCCGTCGCGGTATCATCGAGGCGGGGCAGGATACATCGGCGCCGGACTTCGGCCGCGCAAAGGTGGACGGCGCATGAGCGCGCAAAGGGCCATCCGGGCAGCAGCCTTCGGCGCGGTTATTCTAGTTGGTGCCGTTAATGCAGCAATTGCCGAGGCGCCTGCCCATTCGCCCCGCCCGGCAATCCGGCCCTCGATGGCTGGGATTGTTCAAGTGGTGAAAGCGGCCGCCCGGCCAGTGCGCGGCTTCGCTATCACCGCCTCCCCGCGTCCCACCGAACGCCCCGAGAAGCTTCAGCAGGTATCGTCCGAGCGTCGCAGGGCGACTGTCGCAAGCAGCTCCAAGAGCGCACGTGGCGCGATTTGCGGCGACCCGGATATTATCGGCAAGATGATTCAGCCTATCCCGGCAAAGCTCGACGGTTGTGGGCTGCCCGAAGGTGTCGCCGTGATCTCGGTCGCAGGCGTTGCATTGACGACGCCAGCCTCGATTGACTGCAAGACGGCAAAGGCGCTGAAATCGTGGGTCGTGAACGGCGTGAAGCCGGCGGTCGGTCGAAAAGGCGGCGGAGTCCGAGCGCTTCGTATTGCAGCAAGCTATTCGTGCCGAACGCGCAACAACGTCAAAGGCGCAAAGATTTCCGAGCATGGGCGCGGGCGGGCATTGGATATTTCGGCCATTCTGCTTGGCGACGGAAGCGCGGTCACAATCGAGAAGGGCTGGGGCTCCCGGCGATATGGCAAGGCGCTGAAGTCAATGCGTTCCGCCGCCTGCGGACCGTTCAAGACGGTGCTCGGCCCGGGGTCGGATCGCTATCACTCCGACCATTTCCACTTCGACACCGCACGCCGCAAAAGCACGTATTGCCGCTGAACCCCTCTGCGCCAGTGACTAGAAGCGGGGGGCTGGACCCAAGGGCACCGGTCCAAGGCTCATGAAGCCATTCTGAAAGGTAAGCGGCAACGACAGTTCATCCGGCTGCCCGTTTGTCAGCGCGAGAAACTCAAGCGCGCGGGTCAGGGTCTGACGCGTCTCAGGACGGACCAGGCCAAGCCCTATCGCCGCCTCAAGCGCCGCCCGCCAGTCGCGGACGCTCAGTGCGATGCGGCCATCTGGTATCCCCTGCGCATTGAGTTCGACCTGCCCGGAGCCTCGCAACTGAACGGTCCCCCAGTCGAGATCAAGCGCGCGAACGTTGGCGCTGCGGATTCGGATGCCGCGCTCGAGACTGTGCCGGTCGAGCGGCGCATCGAGGCCGAGGTCCGCGTCGAACCGCAGCCGGTCCCCTTTGGCGGGCAGCTTCCCTCTGATCAGCCGTGCCGGCGACCCGGTCACTTCCGGCGAAAGAAGTTCTGCTCCCACCTCGTGCAGGAGTTCGCTTTCGCCGCGGCGAACCGCTACGCGAAGTTCGGTCCCCGAAAGCCCCCAGCCTTGGGGTGACGTCAGCACCGGCGCCGATCCCACGGCCTGTGCACGGTCCAGAGGAAGGGACGGCGACAGACCGAAGACCGCGCTTGCACTGAGGTCGCGGGTCCGAAGCGTCAGTTCCTCGCGCCCCAGCCGAATTGTCTGTTCTTCAGGCAGGAACGCGATCACGTGATGCGGGCGATATGACAACGCCTGCACGCGAAGCCATGGTGCACGCCATCCGAAAGCACTTCCACGGCCGATCCACTCCGGCTCGGCCACGGTCATGTCGAAGCGCGAGGGAAATCCGGCCAAGCTCAACTCACCGTGCCGAGCAAGCCCCTGAGAATCGAGCGACGCGAGCGCCGTTTCCACGCCCGAGCGAAGCGCGCGCGCACTGACGAACCAGTACGCGCCAAACAAAAGGGCGCCGGCAGTGACCAGCCAGATAAGCGCGCGCATGGGGAAGCCTTTCCAGTTACCGTTCAATGCTGTTTATAGGGCCGGACGGACAGAAACCAGCGCGAGAGGCTGATGCGATGTGGGTCTATGGTTATGGCTCGCTCATGTGGGAACCGGGCTTCGGCTTTGAAGAGCGGGTGCTGGCCCGGCTTTCGGGTTGGCACAGGTCATTCTGCATGCGATCCATCCATCATCGGGGGACCGTCGATGAACCGGGTCTTGTTCTGGCGCTCGACGAAGCCGAAGGCGCGGCCTGCAATGGCGTGGCCTACCGTGTTGCGCCGCAAGATGCGGATGTTGTTCTTGAAATGCTGCGCGAACGCGAATTGATCTCGTCAGCCTATCTCGAAACTGAGCAGGTCCTCGCCTTGACGGACGGGCGCGAGGTCGGGGCAGTGACCTATGTCATCGATCCCGGTCATGACCAGTATTGCGGCGACCTGCCGCTTGAAGAGCAGGCACGCATCATTGCAACCGCCATTGGCGGTCGCGGCCCGAACGCCGACTATCTGTGGAACACAGCAAGTCATCTGCACGAACTCGGTATCGCGGACCCGGACCTCGACTGGCTGGCAGAGCGTGTCAGGACGCTCCGCGCAGAGGGCTAACAGCTTGGGCCGAATGCACTTGTGAGCCGCCGCCGCCCCGCCTATTGTCCCGATTAAGTAAAGACAGGATGGCGATCCCGATGGAAAAAGCCATGCGCGAGGCCGAGCCGATATTCACCCAGCCTATTCGCCAGGTGACAATGATGTTGGTCGTTCTGGTGCTTGTGGGCGCGGGGGCCTACGTCGCTTACGGGCCAATCGTTTCAATCTTCGCCGCCAATCTATGGCTGAACGGCGTGATCCTCGCAGTCTTCGTTCTGGGCGTGCTGACATGTTTCTGGCAGGTCGCGCAGATCATGCGGTCAGTAAGCTGGATCGAGGGGTTCGCGGCCCATCGCCTGGGGCACGAGATGACCATCGCGCCCCGGCTACTCGCGCCGCTCGCGACGCTTCTCCGGTCGCGTGGGCCGAGGGCACAACAGATCTCTTCGACATCCGCGCGCTCGATCCTTGAATCGGTGGCGACGCGTATCGACGAGGCGCGCGACATAACGCGGTACCTCACGAGTCTTCTGATCTTCCTCGGACTGCTCGGCACCTTCTACGGGCTCGCAATCACGGTGCCAGCCGTGGTCGACACGATCCGTGCATTGGCGCCGGCCGAGGGGGAAAGCGGCCTGCAGGTTTTCGACAAGCTGATGACCGGACTCGAACGGCAGCTTGGGGGTATGGGGACCGCGTTTTCATCGTCCCTCCTCGGGTTGGCCGGATCGCTCGTCGTAGGGCTCTTGGAATTGTTCGCCGGGCATGGGCAGAACCGCTTCTACCGTGAGCTAGAGGAATGGATGACCTCCTTCACGCGGCTCTCCTTCGCCGGCGGAGACGGAGAAGGCTCGGTAGACCAGGACGCGGTCGCGGGGGTCCTGGACCACATGGCCGAACAAGTGGAAACCCTCCAGACGATCCTTCAGCGATCCGAAGAAGGTCGGGCGACCGTGAATGAGCGGCTCGGCAAGCTGGCCGAGGCCGTCGAGGGGCTTACAGCGCGGCTTCAGCCTGATGAAGAGTCGTCGGGCGCACTTGCACGCATCGCGGATGGTCAGGAGCGCATTCTGGCCGTCATGGAGAAGAACGCCGCCGACGTTCCCATCGACGGTGGCGACGCCGAAAGCCGGATGCGGCTGCGTTCGATCGACGTGCAGCTTTTGAAGCTTCTGGAAGAGGTCGCTGCCGGGCGACAGGAAAGCGTCGCGGATCTCAGGGGCGATCTGGGCGAACTGACGCGGGCCGTTCGCGCGTTGGCGCGCACCGAAGCGACGCGCAGGGGCTGAGCCATGGCGCTTTCTTCGGGCAGGGGGGCGGGGCGGTTTTCGAACAACATATGGCCGGGCTTCGTCGATGCGATGACGGCCCTTTTGATGGTGCTGATGTTCGTCCTGACGATCTTTATGATCGTCCAGTTCACGCTACGCGAAACGATCGACACACAGGATGACGAGCTTGCCGAGCTCGCGGATCAGGTGGCCGGGCTTGCCGATGCGCTCGGGCTCGAACGTGCGCGTTCGGCTGAACTCGGGGCCGAGGTTGCCGGTCTGGACAGTGCTCTGACCGCCGCGCGGGCAGATGCCGACCGGCAGTCTGCGCTGATCGCCACGCTGACGTCTCAGCTCGAAGGCGAAAGTGCCCGAGCCCAAGCGGCCGAGGCGCGCGTCACCGAGTTTGAGGCGCAGGTGGCCTCGCTCCTGACGGAACGCGATGCGGCCCGCGGGGAAGCGGCAACGCTCAGCCAAGAGAAGGAGGAGCTTCTGTCGGCGCAAGAGGCCCTTAATCTCGCAGTTGCGAAGGCCCGAGATGAGATCGACGCGCAGGAAGAGGCGGCGCGGCTGGCTGCGGCCCGACGCGAGGCGCTCGAGGCGCTGATTGCCGACCTGAAGACACAAGGCGAGCAAACGGCGGCCGCGCTTGCGGAAACGGAAGCCCGGCTGTCCGACGCTGAGACCGCCCGGCTGACGGAAGCTGCCGCAGCTCAAGCGCTTCGCGAACGGCTCAAGGGGGCCGAGGATGAACTTACAGCGATGACCCTTGCGCTTGAGAACAAGCGGCGCGAGGCCGAGGAGACTCTGACGCTGCTGGCTGCGGCACGTGCGGCAACCGAGGATCTGGACAGTCGGCTAGCCGCTGCACTCCTGGCGCAATCGGCGACGGAGGCAGAACTTGAGGCCGCCCGCGCGGCGGCAGAAGCAGCCGACACCGTTGTTGTGGACCGCGACCGGTTGGCGGAAGAACTTGCAGCCGCTCTCGCCGCCCGGCGCGAGGCGGAGTCGACAGCCGAAGCGCGTCTTTCGGAGGCCGAGCGGCAGGCGGTGCTGCTCGCCGCCGCGAATGCGGCATTGTCAGATGAAAAGGCCGCGTCGGCGGAGGCTGCGCGCAAGGTGGCGCTTTTGAACGAACAGCTTCTGGCGCTGCGCGGTCAGCTTGGCGCCTTGCAGGACACGCTCGACGCATCAGAAGCGCGAGACGCCGCGGCAAAGGTGCAGATCGATGCGTTGGGTACCCGGTTGAATTCCGCGCTCGCCCAGGTCGCTGCAGAGGAACGCCGCCGCGCCGAACTGGAAGAGGCGGAGCGCAAGCGGCTGGAGGAAGAAGCCAAGGAACTGTCGCGCTACCGTTCAGAGTTCTTCGGCAAGCTTTCCCAAGTTTTGGCCGGGCGCGAAGGCGTCCGGGTCGTCGGCGACCGTTTCGTGTTTTCGTCGGAGGTGCTGTTCGAGCCCGGCTCGGCTGAGCTTGCGACTGAGGGAAGAAGCCAGATTGCCGGCGTCGTGGCTACGCTCCAGGAGGTTGCGGCAGCCATACCGTCCGAGATCGACTGGATCATCCGCGTCGACGGTCACACCGACAACGTCCCGCTCTTTGGTGCGGGCCGGTTCCGCGACAACTGGGAACTCAGTCAGGGGCGGGCGCTTTCGGTCGTGCGCTACATGCAGGATGATCTGGGCTTTCCACCCGAGCGCCTCGCCGCGACCGGCTTTGGCGAGTACCACCCTGTAGCCGAGGGCGACAGCCCGGACGCGCGCGCGCAAAACCGCCGGATCGAACTCAAACTGACCGAGCGGTAAGCGGGAACCCGGAGAGAAATCGCGGTGGCGGCTGATCTTATTGAGGAAATTCTGACCTGTGAGCGGCGCGTCTGGGATGCGCTTGTCGCGGGCAATGCGGAAGCCGACTCTGATGCATTGGATGGTGCGTTTCTTGGGGTCTACCCAGACGGTTTCGCCGGGAAGTCGGCTCATGTCGGTCAGCTTTCAGACGGGCCAACTGTGCGCCGCTACGAGATCACCGACGCGCGGATGATGCGGCTTGGTGCGGATCATGTGCTTCTCGCTTACAAAGCGGACTACACTCGCATTTCGGCGAACAAGCCCGAGGAAATGTTCGTCAGTTCTATCTGGCGTCGCAGTGGGGGCGGTTGGACGAACGTTTTCAGCCAGGATACGCCGATGACGGGCCATCCAGTTCCTTGATTCACCCTGGAAAGAAAAACGGCGCCCCGCAGGGCGCCGCTTTCACTGAGATCAGGGAAATCAATCCGCGGTCAGGAGCGGTGGCTTCGAGCCACCCGTGATCCGCGGCTTCTGCGGCTCCTCGATTTCAAGCGCGAGCGCTCCGTCGCGGACCTTCACAAGCACGACGCCGCCCTTGGTCAAGCGTCCGAAGAGCAGCTCCTCGGCCAGCGGCTTCTTGATGTGCTCCTGGATCACACGCCCAAGCGGCCGCGCCCCCATTCGGTCATCATAGCCTTTCTCTGCCAGCCAGTTGCCAGCCTCGGGGCTGAGCTCGATATGGACGTTGCGATCGATAAGCTGCGCCTCGAGTTGCAGCACGAACTTGTCCACGACCTGCAGGATGACTTCACGTGACAGCGGCGAGAAGGAGATGACCGCGTCCAGACGGTTGCGGAACTCGGGCGTGAAGGTGCGCTCGATCGCCGCCGTATCCTCGCCTTCGCGCCGGTCGCGGCCGAAGCCGATCGCTGACTTGGCAAGCTCTGAAGCGCCCGCGTTAGACGTCATGATCAGGATCACGTTCCGGAAATCTACCTGTCGGCCGTTGTGGTCGGTCAACTTGCCGTGGTCCATCACTTGCAACAGGATGTTGTAGACATCCGGGTGAGCCTTCTCGATCTCGTCGAGTAGCAGCACGCAATGGGGGTGCTGGTCGATACCATCGGTCAGCATGCCGCCTTGGTCGAACCCGACATAGCCCGGGGGCGCACCGATGAGGCGGCTAACCGCGTGCTTCTCCATATATTCCGACATGTCGAACCGCAGCAGTTCCACGCCGAGTGAATCGGCGAGTTGCTTGGCGACTTCGGTCTTGCCGACGCCCGTGGGACCGGCGAACAGGTAGTTGCCGATCGGCTTTTCGGGCTCGCGCAGACCGGCGCGCGCCAGCTTGATCGCCGAGGATAGCGCTTCGATTGCCTTGTCCTGGCCGAAAACGACACGCTTGAGCGTCTTCTCCAGATCCTTCAGCACTTCCGCATCATCCTTCGAGACGTTTTTCGGCGGAATGCGGGCAATCTTGGCCACCACCGCCTCGATCTCTTTCGGTCCGATGGTTTTGCG
This sequence comes from uncultured Rhodobacterales bacterium, assembly GCA_965368915.1. GTDB lineage: Bacteria > Pseudomonadota > Alphaproteobacteria > Rhodobacterales > Rhodobacteraceae > Albidovulum. The sequence continues at coordinate 7,998 of CBDUOT010000029.1, forward strand.
GCGCTTTGACTCCGCAACCAGATGCTGGGCTGCACCCGCTTCGTCGATCACATCGATCGCCTTGTCCGGCAGCTTCCGGTCGTGGATGTAGCGCGCAGAAAGCTCCACGGCGATCTTGATTGCGTCCTGCGTGTAGCGCAGGTCGTGATGCTTTTCGAAATAGGGCTTCAGCCCCATGAGGATCTTGATCGTATCGTCGACCGTAGGTTCGTTCACGTCGATTTTCTGGAACCTGCGCGACAGCGCACGGTCCTTTTCAAAGTGCTGACGGAACTCCTTGTAGGTCGTCGACCCCATGCAGCGCAGCCGGCCGCCCTGAAGTGCAGGCTTCAGGAGGTTCGACGCGTCCATCGCGCCGCCCGAGGTGGCGCCAGCGCCGATCACGGTGTGGATCTCATCAATGAAGAGGATCGCGTCGGGGTGATCTTCGAGTTCTTTCACGACGGCCTTAAGCCGCTCTTCGAAATCGCCGCGATAACGGGTGCCCGCAAGCAGGGCGCCCATATCGAGCGAAAAGATCGTTGCCGTCTTCAGCACGTCGGGGGTTTCTCCCCGCGTGATCTTCAGAGCCAGACCCTCCGCGATGGCGGTCTTGCCGACGCCGGGATCTCCCACCAGAAGTGGATTGTTTTTCCGTCTCCGGCAAAGGACCTGAATGCAGCGCTCGATTTCGGTTTCGCGCCCAATCAGCGGGTCTACATCCCCGCGCTGGGACTTCGCGTTGAGGTCGACGCAATATTTCGCGAGCGCGGATTCCTTGCCGTCTCCCTCGGCATGGCCCGCCGCGTTTTCTTCTTGCTCCTGAGCACCCGTCACAGGGCGGGTTTCGCCGAAGGAGGGGTCCTTCGCCACGCCATGGGCAATGAAGTTGACGGCGTCGTAACGCGTCATGTCCTGTTCTTGCAGGAAGTACGCGGCATTCGATTCACGTTCGGCGAAGATTGCCACGAGCACGTTGGCGCCGGTTACCTCGGTACGGCCGGAGGACTGGACATGGATGGCGGCGCGTTGAATGACGCGCTGGAACGCGGCCGTTGGGACGGCTTCGGAGCCATCGACATCGGTTACGAGCGTTGACAGGTCATCATCGATGAACTCCACAAGCGTCTTGCGCAGCTCTTCGATATCGACGGAGCAGGCGCGCATCACCTTCGTCGCTTCTGGCTCGTCGATCAGGGCCAGGAGCAGATGCTCAAGCGTTGCGAGTTCATGCCGGCGCGCATTGGCCAGCGCCAGCGCCGAATGGATTGCCTGTTCAAGCGTGTTCGAGAATGACGGCACGTTCGTGCTCCTTTCCTTCCGGCGATCAGGACCAAGGGCCTGCAACCACCTTCACCTTCTACTATTAAAGTTCGGTGGAAATCTGGCGGCTTCAAGTGTTTTCTCGCCGATTTGGTCGTTTGCGAGGCAAAGGACACGAAATGTGATCGGTTTTTGTCCGCTCGTGACCAGTTTGCCAGAATTTCGGCAGAAAACGTGAAAGTCAGAAACGGTCCTTGCGGGACCGGATCTCGGCGAAAGCTTCGGCGTCGCTTGCGTCTTTCATGCCGATGGCCGCTTTGACTTCGGGCAGCCGGGCGCGCAGGAAAGGGTTTGTCGCGAGCTCTTCCAAAAGAAGCGACGGAACGGTTGCTCGGCCTTCGGCGCGTGCGGCGTCCACTGCTTCGGCTCTGGATATAAGCGCCTCGTTCTCCGGTTCAATGGTCAGGGCGAAACGTGCGTTCGACTTCGTGTATTCATGCCCCGAACACACCAGCGTGTCGGGCGGCAGCGCGGCGAGCTTGGAAAGACTCTCCCACATCTGCGCATGCGTACCCTCGAATACGCGCCCGCACCCGAGCGCCATCAGGCTGTCGGCGGTGAAGACCACCTTCGAGTCCGGGAAATGGAATGCGATGTGCCCTACCGTATGGCCGGAGACATCAAGGACGTTGCCCTCGGACATGCCGATCCGAACGGTGTCACCTTCCTTTACGGCGTCGTCGAGCGGCGGCAGCCTGTGGGCGTCGGCCGCAGCTCCGATCACCCGGGCGCCCGTCGCGGCAGCAAGCGCGCGCACGCCGTCGATATGGTCGGAGTGATGATGCGTGATCAGGATGTGGCTTGCCTTCCAGCCCCGCTCACGCAGTGCATTCAATATTGGTGCCGCCTCGGGCACATCGACCACCGCCGTGGCGCCAGTCGCGGCGTCATGCGCGAGGAACGCGTAGTTGTCGGACAAGCAGGGGACAGTGACGATTTCCAGGGCCATGGCGTTTCGCGCGACTTACTTTATGTTCAACATGACTTTTGCCGATGGAAACGCGCAGCGCAATGCATCTCGACGTTCTCGACCTGCGAAACTTCTACTATCGAACGCAGCTCGGTCGCGTCGCGCAAAAGGCGATCCGCGATCAGGTCGTGAATCTGTGGCCGCCGGCGAAGGGACAAACGGTGGCGGGCTTCGGATTCGCCGTACCGCTTCTCAGGCCCTATCTGACGGATGCGCGCCGCGTTATCGGTCTGATGCCCGCGCCTCAGGGCGTGATGCCTTGGCCCGCCGGTATGGCGAACGTTTCCGTTCTTTGTGAAGAGACTCAATGGCCCCTCGAAACCGGGGTCGTCGATCGGTTGGTTCTCATGCATGGCCTTGAGACATCCGAGAATCCGACGGCGCTTCTGGAGGAATCCTGGCGTGTTCTCGGCCCCGGGGGCCGGGCGCTCTTCATCGTTCCCAACCGTTCCGGACTCTGGTCGCGCAGCGATGCGACGCCGTTCGGCTATGGTCGACCGTACTCGATGCGCCAGCTTGACGCGCAACTCCGTAGGCACAACTTCGCCGCGGAGCGTCAGCAGTCGGCGCTGTTCATTCCGCCTTCGCGCCGCCGCTTCTGGCTGCGCACCGCCACAGCGTGGGAGAGGTTGGGCCATCGCGTTTCGACCGTTCTTGCCGGGGGGGTGCTGATGCTCGAAGTCTCCAAGCAGATACACGCTCCGCAGCGACCGGGCCTCGCCGTGGCGGTCAAGCGCCCGCTCGAAGTGCTCGATGCACTGCCCAAGCCCTCGGCCGAGCCGGCCTGATCCAAGTCGCGCGTGCGGTGAATCGACGGCCGCCCGCTTCGTGCCGATTCAAGCGGATGAGAAGGATTCTCCACCCGTCGACGCCTGTTAACGCCCAAACTTTCCGCCCCTGGAACAGCGCAGATTGTCGCGCAATCGCGAAGTCTCTGAAATTACAAAGAAACTGACGACGGAAATACCTCGCCAAGGCTGTTGCGAGCCCTTGCTCCCTCTGCTACACCCGCGCCGACTTCGGCCGTGTACGCTTGTACACGCCACAGGTAGCCTCTGACCTGACCACGAAAAAGAGGCGATGGGACAGAACGATCGGAAGGGTGGACGTGTCCGAACCAGCTTCGATTTCCGCAGGGATTGCCGGGCGCTATGCGACGGCCGTATTCGAACTCGCCAAAGAGGCCAAGCAACTCGCTTCGCTTGAGAAGGACGCCGACGCGCTGAGCGCGGCACTCGAGACGAGCCAGGATTTTCGCACGCTCATCTCTTCGCCGATCTATTCGCGCGATGAGCAGAGCAAGGCGGTCGGCGCGTTGGCGCAAAAGATGGGCCTGACGGATACGACGGCGAAAACCCTCAGCCTTATGGCCGCAAACCGCAGGTTGTTTGTCCTGCCGCAGCTTCTGGCAGCACTTCGGGACATGATCGCCGAGGAAAAGGGCGAAGTGACCGCCGACGTGACGGCTGCGGTCGCGCTGACCAAGGCTCAGTCCGACAAGCTTGCCGCCTCGCTCAAGAAGACCGTTGGCAAGACCGTCAAACTCAATACCACCGTCGATGAAAGCCTCATCGGTGGACTTATCGTCAAAGTGGGCTCGAAGATGATCGACACGTCGATCCGCTCGAAGCTCGCTTCCCTCCAGAATGTTATGAAAGAGGTCGGATAATGGGAATCCAGGCAGCCGAGATCTCTGCTATCCTTAAGGAGCAGATCAAAAACTTCGGTCAGGAAGCGGAAGTGGCCGAAGTTGGCCGCGTTCTGTCGGTCGGTGACGGGATCGCCCGTGTTCATGGGCTCGACAACGTCCAGGCCGGTGAAATGGTGGAATTCCCCGGCGGTATCCGCGGCATGGCGCTGAACCTCGAAGTCGACAACGTCGGTGTCGTTATCTTCGGCGACGACCGTTCGATCAAGGAAGGCGACACCGTCAAGCGCACCAAGTCCATCGTGGACGTGCCGGTCGGTGACGAACTGCTCGGCCGGGTCGTGGATGGCCTTGGCAATCCGATCGACGGCAAGGGCCCGATCAAGACGAAAAAGCGTTCGGTTGCGGACGTGAAGGCGCCGGGCATCATCCCGCGGAAATCGGTGCACGAGCCGATGGCGACCGGCCTCAAGTCGGTCGACGCCATGATCCCGGTCGGCCGGGGTCAGCGCGAGCTGATCATCGGCGACCGCCAGACCGGCAAGACCGCGATCGCGCTCGACGCGATCCTGAACCAGAAAAGCTACAACGACGCCGCGGGCGACGACGAGTCGAAGAAACTCTACTGCGTCTACGTCGCCATCGGGCAGAAGCGCTCGACCGTCGCTCAGCTTGTGAAGAAGCTCGAAGAGACCGGCGCGATCAACTACTCGATCGTCGTGGCTGCTACCGCGTCGGACCCGGCGCCGATGCAGTTCCTCGCACCGTACTCGGCAACCGCGATCGCTGAATATTTCCGCGACAACGGCCGCCACGCGCTGATCATCTATGATGACCTTTCGAAGCAGGCCGTGGCCTATCGTCAGATGTCGCTGCTTCTCCGCCGTCCGCCCGGGCGCGAAGCTTATCCGGGCGACGTTTTCTACCTGCACTCCCGCCTTCTGGAGCGTTCGGCGAAGCTGAACGAGGACAACGGCGCTGGTTCGCTGACCGCACTGCCGATCATCGAAACCCAAGGCGGCGACGTTTCGGCCTTTATCCCGACCAACGTGATCTCGATCACCGACGGTCAGATCTTCCTCGAGACGGAACTCTTCTACCAGGGTATCCGCCCGGCCGTGAACACCGGTCTGTCGGTGTCGCGCGTGGGATCCTCGGCGCAGACGAACGCGATGAAGTCGGTCGCCGGCCCTATCAAGCTCGAACTTGCGCAGTACCGCGAGATGGCGGCCTTCGCACAGTTCGGTTCCGACCTCGACGCCGCGACCCAGCGCCTGCTGAACCGTGGTGCGCGCCTGACCGAGCTGATGAAGCAGCCGCAGTACTCACCGCTGACGAACGCGGAAATCGTCGCCGTCATTTTCGCCGGTACGAAAGGCTTCCTCGATAGCATCGCTGTGAAAGATGTCGGCCGGTTTGAAGCGGGGCTTCTCAAGCACCTGCGCACCAACCGCAAGGACATCCTGGACTGGCTGACCAAGGACGACCCCAAGATCAAGGGCGAGGCCGAGGACAAGCTTCGGGCTGCGATCGACGAATTCGCCAAGACCTTCGCGTAAGCGGGGGGAGGGGACAGGGATATGCCCAGCCTTAAGGACCTGAAAAACCGGATCGGAAGCGTCAAGTCGACGCGTAAGATCACGAAGGCCATGCAGATGGTCGCGGCGGCTAAGCTTCGCCGCGCCCAGGAAGCAGCCGAAGCCGCACGGCCCTACGCCGAGCGGATGACGGCCGTCATGTCGGGGCTCGCCGCCTCGGTCGGCGGGTCGGATTCCGCCCCGCGGCTTTTGTCCGGCACCGGTTCCGACCAGACTCATCTTCTGGTCGTCATGACCGCCGAACGCGGCCTCTGCGGCGGCTTCAACTCCACGATCGTGCGGCTCGCTCGCTCGAAGGCGCAGGAGCTGATCGCCCAAGGCAAGACAGTCAAGATCCTGACCGTCGGCAAGAAGGGGCGCGAACAGCTGAAGCGTGACTTCGGGAATCTGTTCGTGGCCCATGTCGACCTGTCCGAGGTCAAGCGCGTCGGCTACGAAAACGCCCAGACGATCGCGCGCGATCTTCTGCACCGTTTCGACGCGGGCGAGTTCGACGTGGCCACGATCTTCTTCAACCGCTTCCAGTCGGTTATCTCTCAGATACCGACCGCGCAGCAGGTGATCCCGGCCAAGTTCGAAGAGGCCGAGGCGGACGCTGCTTCGACGCTCTACGATTACGAACCGTCGGAGGAAGGCATACTCGCCGATCTTCTGCCGCGTGGCATCGCCACCCAGATCTTCACCGCGCTTCTGGAAAATGGCGCGTCGGAGCAGGGGGCGCGAATGTCCGCAATGGACAACGCGACACGCAACGCGGGTGAAATGATCGACAAACTGACCATTGAGTACAACCGCTCGCGTCAGGCTGCGATCACCAAAGAACTTATCGAAATCATTTCGGGCGCCGAGGCGCTCTGACGTAACCGGAGAAACAAGATGGCAAAAGCACCGAAAGCAGCTGCCGCAGCCGGCCGGGTGACGCAGGTCATCGGCGCCGTTGTGGACGTGCAGTTCGACGATCACCTCCCGGCGATCCTCAACGCGCTTGAAACCACCAACAACGGCAAGCGTCTCGTCCTCGAGGTTGCCCAGCACCTTGGTGAGAACACCGTCCGCACCGTCGCCATGGACGCGACCGAAGGGCTTGTACGTGGCGCCGGAGTCACCGACTTGGGCGAGCCGATCTCCATGCCCGTCGGCAACGCGACGCTCGGCCGCATCCTGAACGTCATCGGTGAGCCGGTGGACGAAAAGGGACCCGTCAAGGCCGAAGAGAAGCGTCCGATCCACCAACCGGCGCCGGAGTTTGCAGCGCAGGCGACAAGCTCCGAGATTCTCGTCACCGGCATCAAGGTTGTCGATCTGCTGGCGCCCTACTCCAAGGGCGGTAAGATCGGCCTCTTCGGCGGCGCCGGCGTTGGCAAGACGGTTCTCATCATGGAACTGATCAACAACATCGCGAAGGTGCACTCGGGCTTCTCGGTTTTCGCCGGTGTTGGCGAGCGGACCCGTGAGGGCAACGACCTTTACCATGAGATGATCGAGTCGGGCGTCATCGTCCCCGACGACCTGGAAAAGTCGAAAGTGGCTCTCGTCTACGGTCAGATGAACGAGCCCCCGGGAGCCCGTATGCGCGTCGCTCTTTCGGGTCTGACGCTGGCCGAACAGTTCCGCGATCAGTCAGGTACGGACGTTCTCTTCTTCGTCGACAACATCTTCCGCTTTACGCAGGCGGGTTCGGAAGTGTCGGCGCTACTGGGCCGTATTCCTTCGGCGGTGGGCTATCAGCCGACGCTGGCGACCGACATGGGTGCGATGCAGGAACGTATCACCTCGACCAAGGCAGGCTCGATCACCTCGGTTCAGGCTATCTACGTTCCGGCCGACGACCTTACCGACCCGGCTCCGGCGACCTCGTTCGCCCACTTGGATGCGACCACGGTTCTTAGCCGTGCGATTTCGGAACTCGGCATCTACCCCGCCGTGGACCCGCTCGACTCGACCAGCCGTATCCTCGATCCTTCGGTCGTGGGTGAAGAGCACTACCAGGTCGCCCGGGACGTTCAGGGTATCCTCCAGCGCTACAAGTCGCTGCAGGACATCATTGCCATTCTCGGCATGGACGAACTGTCGGAAGAAGACAAACTCACCGTGGCCCGCGCCCGTAAGATCCAGCGCTTCCTGTCGCAGCCGTTCGACGTGGCGAAGGTCTTCACCGGTTCCGACGGCGTTCAGGTTCCGCTCGAAAAGACCATCGCGTCCTTCAAGGCCGTGGTTGCGGGCGAATACGATCACCTGCCCGAAGCCGCGTTCTACATGGTCGGTGACATCGACGACGTGAAAGCCAAGGCACAGAAGCTGGCCGCGGAAGCGGCGTAAGGGGGCGAGATGGCCGAAACGATGCAGTTCGACCTCGTCAGCCCTGAACGGCGGCTCGCCTCCGTTCAGGCGCGCGAAGTACGCATTCCGGGCGCCGCAGGCGACTTGACGGCTATGCCGGGGCATTCGCCGCTGATCACGACGCTGCGTCCCGGCATCCTCCGGATCATCAAGGAAGACGGGTCGAATGACGACTACGCGGTGACCGGCGGTTTCGCTGAAATCACCGGTGCCGGCACGACCCTTCTGGCCGAAGAGGCGATGCATGTCAGCGAAGTCACGCCTGACATTGTGCGTGGCTTTGTCCAGCGCGCCGAGGAAGCCCTACGCTCCGCCAAGGAAGCCGGCCACCATGATCTCGTGGATGATGCCGCCAAACTTCTGGCCGACATGGTCGCTATCGGCGATCACATCGGAATTTCGGCGAGCTGATATCGCCGTTATAATACTGAACTGAAAAGCGGCCCCGAGAGGGGCCGCTTTGTCTTTTTGGCGTAGCGTTCAGGTCTCTTCAGTCACTGTTTCGGTCTCGCCGACCGGGCAACAGCGGTACTCCTGGCCCTTTTCGAGAAGCTGGATTCTTTTGGTCAGAAGCTGATTTTCCAGATCCTTGCGGATTAGGTCGAGTTCGATCGACTTCTGCCGGCTTTCCTCGCAGGTGTTGCACTTGTCGAGGCAACCTTTGACGACGATGCCCTGTGTCGGAAGGCAGTAGGTGCGCTCGAAGTTCAGTTCGGCCACAAGTTTCGCACCCACTTCGTCAGAGCCCGCCTTGGCAAGGATGCCCGCTTTCACCAGTTCGTCGTCGACCTGTTTCAGTACCTTGTCCTGAACCGCAGGAGGGACGGGCTGAACGTTCGATGCAAACCGGACCGGCGTCGCGGTCGCCAACAAGCCAGAGCTGATGCCATTGCCAAGCCCGACGCCGCCTGCGCCCGAGATTACATTGGCGCGCTGGGCGGCAGCTGACGTGCGTCCCACCGTCTCGACATCGAGACGCGCGGTCTGGGTCGCCAGGATTCCGTTCGGCAGCACCTTGATACCCGTTGCCGGACGAACCGGCCGCACCTCGACCGCGCTAGACGCAGCGGCATCCACGATGCGACGCAGGACAGAGACGACTCGGAACCGAAGCGTTTGTTTCTTGACCAGTTGGTACGCGAAGTAGGTCACCGCGTGACAGTCGTTCTTGTTCTCGAAGACGCGGGTCGCGGCCTCATATGCGCTTTCGCTTTCACCTTCGGCGTGGCTCCGGCTTTGAACCTCGCCCATCTGTACCGCATTGGCAGCTCGCGTCGCCTGAACCGACCGGTCATGCGCCGTGCGCGCGTGGCTGGAAAGCTGGCGCATGAATGAGGAGGTGCTGCTGGAATTGAAGTCTCCCTCCACGTTCACACTGCCGCCTCCCGCGAAGCCGATCGAGGCATAGGAACCGTCCACATCCGTTTCGAAGTCGGAGTGAGAGGTCGACGAAGCTGCGCCGCGATCCGTCACCGTCAGGTCAGACAAGTAGCGGTCCATCGACCGCATGTAGTAGGTCTCCTCGGAGGTCTGTTCGTGCCGGTAACTGACCTCGGATTCGGAGTCATAGGTGAAGCGGCTGTTCCGTGAAGAACTGTAAAGCCGCACCTTCTCACCCGGCAGAAGTGTCGTCGAGTAAACCACGTCACCAAGAGACATCGGCCCTGGGCAGCGCTCCAGTTCGGCCACAATGATGATCTCCACGGGCACATCGGTCTGACGGTTGGTCAGCCGGTAGGACACGCGAAGACTTTCGCAGCAAGGTTCCTTTGAGATTTCCGGACAACATGGAATATCGTTGATTGATATAAGATCGCCGTTGGCCATCTTTTCCTCCATAAATATTTGTTTTCAAAAGACTTCCGCTATTGATCAGTCAAAATGGACTCAGGAAGTATTCGTGCGGAAGTAGGAGGATACTACCGCAAATCGCCTTTCGAGCGTAAACGCTGTTCACCGTTTGGCGGGATCTGGCCGACGAGCACCGGAGATGGGCCAGCGTGCGAAACCGGAAAATGCGCCTTCATCCTCGGATCAACCGAGGTTAGAAATCTAAACTCGGAGGTGCCAATGCGGCGATTCAGAAGTCATTCGGTCGGGATAGAGCGGGGGTCGCTCGTCCTTTTCTCGGACTACAAGGACGACGGCGAGATGTGGACCGGAGATGGTCCCCGCGAACTGCGCCGCAATGTCGAGTTCTCCGAGGTTTTTTACACCGAGCCGTTGGTGCATGTCTCGATTTCGATGTGGGACATCAACCGGCAAAGCAATCAAAGAGCCGACATATCGGCCGATGGCGTTACCCCCAAAGGCTTCGAAATCGTCTTCCGCACCTGGGGTGACACTCGTGTCGCCCGCATTCGTGCGGATTGGTTGGCGATCGGAGAGGTGGTATCCGACGATGACTGGGATATTCGGTGACCCGCCGCTGGCGGCGATAGTGGCCCGGCCCCGGAATGTGAGCGTTCCGGGACCGGGCGGCAAAACGCGTCAGGCGACGTTTTGCAGGGAAACCTCAGGCGCAATTCCAAGTGCGAAGCACACATCGCGCGTCATTTGCGGCCGGTTCAGCGTGTAGAAGTGCAGCTCTTCCACGCCTTCCGAGATCAGCCGGTCGCAGAGCACGGTGCACTGGGTCAGCGCCAGAAGCTCCTCGCGCCCGTCGCGAATGGCATGGGCGAACGCCTCTTCAAGAAGCGGCGGCACATGGGTATTGCAGCGGTCGGCGAAGCGCCGCGCGCCGTCCCACGAAATGATCGGCAGAATGCCCGGCACGATCGGCGCGGTGATCCCTGCCTTGTCGCAGTCATCACGGAAGCGCAGGAAGGTTTCGGCCTCAAAGAAAAACTGGGTCACGGCCTTGGATGCGCCAGCGTCGAACTTGCGCTTAAGCCACTCGACGTCGGCTTGGGTGTCGGCGGAGTCGGGGTGAGGCTCGGGGTAGGCACCGACCGTGATGTCGAATTTGCCTGTCGCCGCCAGCGCTTCGACAAGCTCGATCGAATTCGCGAAGCCCTCGGGATGGGGCTCGAACCGCGCCGCGCCGTGGGGTGCGTCGCCACGCAGTGCAACGATATCGCGCACGCCGGCTTCGGCGTAGGACTCGGCGATGGCGAGCGTCTCTTCCCGCGTCGCCTCCACGCAGGTGAGATGCGCAGCGACCCTGAGCCCGTAGTGCTGTCCGATGGTTTTGACCGCCTCATGCGTGAGGTCGCGCGTCGCGCCACCCGCGCCATAGGTAACAGAGACATATTCGGGTTTCAGCGGTGCAAGCGCCTGAACCGTCTCCCAAAGGCGGAACGAAGCGTCGAGCGACTGGGGCGGAAAGAATTCAAATGAAATGCGGGGTGCGGACATGGTGTGCTCCTGATAGGCGTTACCCTCTTGTCTCATGCAATGGAAAGTGAGACAAACTCATAATGTTCAAGATAAACATGAAGCCATCCGCAAGTAGTTCTAAGCATGCACCTTGAGTTGCGACACTTCAAAACGGTCAAGGCGATCCACGACGCAGGCGGTCTGGCGCGCGCAGCCGAAGCGATGAATGTCACGCAATCGGCACTGTCGCACCAGGTAAAAGCGCTTGAAGATCAAGTGGGTATGCAGCTTTTCGTGCGCCGCGCCAAGCCCATGAAGCTCACGGCGGCGGGGCTGCGGATGCTGCGTGCAGCCGAGCGTATCCTTCCAGAGATCACGGCGCTTACCGACGAGTTTAGGGCACTAAAGGCCGGTCGCACGGGGCGGCTGCACATCGCGATCGAGTGTCACGCCTGCTTTGACTGGCTTTTTCCGGTTCTCGAAGGTTTCCGCCATGCGTGGCCTGAGGTCGACGTCGACATCCGCCCCGGTCTTGCCTTCGAGGCGCTTTCCGCCCTCACGCGCGAAGAGGTCGATCTTGTCGTGTCCTCCGATCCCGAGAAGATCCCCGGCGTCGTTTTCCAACCGCTCTTCGACTACGCGCCAACCTTCGTGGCCGCACGCCAGAACCCGCTTGCCGAAAAGGCTTTCGTCGAGGCAGAGGACTTTCGCGACCAGGTGCTGATCACCTATCCGGTGGACCGGACGCGGTTAGATATCTTCTCGGAGCTCCTGACCCCCGCCAAGGTTGAGCCGCGCGCTGTCCGGCAGGTGGAACTCACCGCCGTGATCCTTATGCTTGTTGCGGCGGATCGCGGGGTGTCTGTCCTACCCGACTGGGTGCTTCGAGACGTGAAGTACCAATCCGACTATGTGACGCGGCCGGTTACCGCGAAGGGGCTGACCAAGCGGATGTTCGCGGCGATCCGCGAGGCGGACGCCCAGCGGCCCTACATGGCGCATTTCCTGCGGCTCGCACGGAGCGAGCCGATGAAGCTGCAACGCCGCTGACGAGGTGGAGGACCGATGGCCGATCCGCGAAGACCTTTCTTGGATCATCCGCTGCCGATCGCGTTCGCGCATCGCGGCGGCGCGCTGGAGGTCGAAGAGAACACGATGCCCGCGTTCGAGCATGCGGTCGCGCTCGGCTACAGCCATATCGAGACGGACGTTCAGGTGACGCGAGACGGTGTCGCGGTCATTTTTCATGACGACACGCTGGAACGCATCGCAGATCGGCCCGAACGTATCGACTCCCTCAGTTGGGCAGAGTTGTCGCAAGTTCGGACAAGGGCCGGAGCGGACATACCGCGCCTCGACACGCTTCTCGATGCTTTCCCTGGCCTTTTCGTGAATCTCGAGGCAAAGGCGGATGCTGCGGTCGAGCCGATGGCGAATGCCATAAGGCGGGCGGATGCGATCGATCGCGTCTGTGTCGGTTCATTCGAGCCCGAGCGCACCGCGCGGCTCAGGAAAGCGCTTGGACCTGCGCTCGCCTGGTCGCCGGCGCATGCGGGTGTTTTCCGGCTGTGGCTTGCCGGCTGCGGGCTGCCGCTGTCGCATGGCGCGTTTCCGGCGGTGCAGGTTCCGACGCATTTCAAACGCATCCCCGTTGTTACGCGGCGTTTCATGCGCGCAGCCCACGCGCGCGGTATCCAGGTTCATGTCTGGACGGTGGATGACGAAGCGGGGATGGAGTCCTTGATCGATCTCGGCGTCGATGGGTTGATGACCGACCGGCCGACTCTTCTGAAGCAGGTGCTGGAACGGCGCGGGCTTTGGCGGCCAAATGGTGCTTCCGCCTGAACGACGCCGATGCCAGCAAAACACGCTTGACCTCAACCTTACCTGAGCAACTACGAAGGGGCCGCAGGTGGACAATGAGAGGCAGGTGATGCCGCTGACGACGAATATCGAGACGGCTTCCTGGCGCGACATCCTCAGCCGGGACCATGCGGGGCCGTTGATCCTCGTCTGCCTTGGTGTGTGGCTGCACGCGGCCGACAGCCTGGTCATCGCAACGATGATGCCCGCGATCGTGGCCGAGATCGGTGGCGAGCCGCTGGTGTCGTGGAATTTCGCGCTCTACGAAGCGGGTTCGATCGTTGCGGGTGCTGCCAGTGGACTGATAGCGCTTCGGAGAGGCGTGCGGCTGCCGATGATCGCGGCGGCTCTCGTCTTCTCGCTGGGCTGCGTCCTGAGCATGGTCGCGCCCGTCATGGAGGTTCTTCTGCTGGGCCGCGTGGCGCAAGGTTTGGGCGGGGGCGGTCTCGTCTCGCTGGCCTTTGTCGCGGTGCCGCGTTTCTTTCCAAGTCAGCTCATGCCGCGTGTCATGGCAGCGATGTCGCTTCTTTGGGGGGCGTCGGCCTTCCTAGGGCCACTGGTAGGCGGGCTCTTCGCAACATACGGATCCTGGCGGGCGGGCTTCGGCTTCTTCGCCGCGCAGGCGCTTCTTCTCGCCGTCTTCATCTGGAGCGTGCGAGAGCGTGATCCGACGAAGCCGAAGTCCGAGCCGGTCGGTGCGCTGCCGTTCCGGCGACTTGCCCTTCTTTGTCTGTCGGTTCTGGCCGTGGCCTTCGCCGGGATCCTCAAAACGCCCTTCCTTATGGCCATGTCATTGGTTCTGGGCGTCGGGGCGCTCGTGATTTTCGTACGTCGCGACGCGGCCAGCGGTGCGGACCGGCTCTGGCCGCGTGGAGCCCTCGACCCGCGGCACGCTACCGGCGCGGCGCTTCTCATGCTGCTGATGATGAACATCGGCACGATGGGGCTTGTGGCCTACGGGCCGCTTCTGATGGCGCTCATTCATGGCACGCCTGCGCTCGTCGCGGGTTATGTCGTGGCGGTCATCTCAATCGCCTGGACAGTTGCGGCGGTGGCCGTAGCTGGGGCGGCGGAACGCCATGATCCGCTGATGATCGTGTTGGGTATGTCGCTCGTGGTCCTGAGTGTCGCCGGGGCGATCTATGCTGTTCCGGCAGGTCCGGTGGCGCTCATTGCGGTATTCGCAGCCTGCGAGGGGTTCGGTTACGGCATGGCGTGGACGTTCGTCCTGCGCCGCGCGAACCGGCTCGCACCCGATGGCGAGGTGGAGCGGCTGACCGCCTCTGTTCCGACGGTCGCGCGGCTTGGCTATGCGCTCGGGGCTTCTGTCGTGGGGATTTTGGCCAACAGCGCCGGGTTCGACGCCTCCGCGTCAGCCGAGGCGGCCGCCCACGTCGCCAGGACGATCTTCATGGGCAGCCTCCCATTCGCTGTGATCGGGTTTCTCGCCGCGCTTCGCTTCGCTTCAGTGCGGAGCTGAACGGAGTCAGTCTTCGTGCTCGGCCAGGAACTTTTCGGCGTCGAGCGCGGCCATGCAGCCCATGCCTGCCGAGGTAACGGCCTGACGATAAACATGATCGGTCAAGTCGCCCGCCGCGAAGACGCCGGGTATCGACGTGTGGGTCGAGCCCGGGGTGACCTTCACATATGCGCCGTGATGCAGTTCCAGTTGGTCCTTGACCAACTCGGATGCCGGCGCATGGCCGATCGCCACGAAGAACCCATCGCAAGAGATTTCACGCTCTTCGCCGGTCTTGACGCTCTTGATCCGCGCGCCCGTGACGCCGAGCGGTTCTTCGGTGCCGAGGATTTCTTCAACCACATGGTCCCAGATCACTTCGATCTTGGGATGGTTCAGCAGGCGGTGCTGCAGGATCTTCTCTGCCCGAAGCTCATCGCGGCGATGGACGAGCGTGACCTTGGTGGCGAAATTGGTCAGGAACAAAGCTTCCTCGACAGCCGTGTTGCCGCCACCAATCACCAGCACTTCCTTGCCCCGGTAGAAGAAGCCGTCGCAAGTCGCGCAGGCGGAAACGCCGAAGCCCTTGAACTTCTCCTCCGACGGCAGGCCGAGCCAGCGGGCCTGCGCACCGGTCGCGAGGATGACGGTGTCGGCGGTGTAGGTCGTCCCGCCGTCACCCGTCGCTGTGAAAGGACGCTTGGAGAGGTCGAGAGCCGAGATATGATCGGAGATGATCTCTGCTCCCATAGCCTTGGCGTGTGCTTCCATACGCACCATGAGGTCCGGTCCCTGAACCTCGGTGTCGCCGGGCCAGTTTTCGACCTCTGTCGTGATGGTCAGCTGGCCGCCGGGCTGAATGCCCTGAACGAGGATCGGGTTCGTCATCGCGCGGGAGGCATAGACCGCAGCGGTATATCCCGCCGGACCCGAGCCGATGATCAGTACCTTTGTGTGCTTTGTCTCGCCCATGACTGCCCCTTCGAACGCTGTACCGTCCGAGCCATATAGTCAGCCTCGCATCCGGGGGAAAGCCCTTGCGCGGCAACCGGGCCATGCGCAGTGGTCATCACTTGATGGTGCACCATTTGAGCGCTGGCTTGTAAACGGGATAGAAACTATTCGACCAGGTCGATTTCCAGCTTCACAGACGCATACCAGTCCGCGGCGGCACGGATCTCTTCGTCTGTCAGATCGGCTGCGACCTCGCTCATCACCTCATGCGTTCGCTTGCCGTTGCGAAACGCCTTGAGCTGCGTGTCGATGTAGATGTTTGTCTCACCTGCGAGATTGGGGGCGTCCTCGAAGACGTGAAGTCCGTCGGTGCCGTGGCAACTCGTACATGCCTCCGGCGCGTCTGCAGGATCGGCGGAGAGTTCCACGCGCACTGCATGGCCGGAATACCATGCCGCAAGGTCGGCGATCTGTTCATCAGTAAGCGTGCGGGCGACGATAGACATCATCTCATGCTCGCGAGTGCCGTCCCGGAACGCGGTGAGTTGCGCGCGGATATAGCTTGCAGGCTCTCCGCCGATATGCGGCGCGATCGGGATTTGCGCGAAACCTTCCAGGCCGTGGCACGTGCGGCACTGTCCGGCAAGTTTGCGCCCGGCTTCACGATCGCCTGCACCCTCTGCCGTGGCGCTCCCGGCGAGGATGACCCCGCCGAGAGCAAGTGCGAAAGCCCGCATCATTCAGGTGCGGGTGGGTTGTAAGCGATACGCCAGATCGCGCCGGCAAAGTCGTCGGACACCAGCATGGAGCCGTCCGGCAGGAAGGCGATATCCATCGGGCGGCCGCGATATTCGCCCGTGCCCTCGTTCAGCCAACCGTCGGCGAACACTTCGGTACCGGCGGCGTTGCCCTCTTCGTCGAGCGCGGTGAACATGACGCGCGCACCAACCGGCACGGTGCGGTTCCACGACCCATGCTGGGCCGAGAAGATCCCGCCGTGATACTTTTCCGGGAACGAGTCGTGCTTGTAGAAGCTCATCCCGAGGTCGGCTGCGTGCGCAGGCATTTCAACTTGGGGCTCAGTGAACTCGACACCTTCGGGCCGGGCTACGCTTTTGTAGTCGGGGATCTCGACCCGCGAATTCGTCCACGGGAAGCCGAAGTGCTGGCCCGCCGCGGTCTGACGATTCAACTCTCCCGGTGGAATGTCATCTCCCATGCCATCGACCTGGTTGTCGGTGAACCAGAGATCGCCGTTAGCCGGGTTGAAGTCATGGCCCACCGAGTTCCGCACACCGCGCGTGTAGACCTCACGACCCGTACCGTCGGTGTTGACGCGGATGATCCCACCGATGCCCAGCTGGTCGTACATCTCATGTTTGTCGACAGGCTGCACATTGTGGGGCTGGCCGAGCGAAATGTAGAGCTTGCCATCCGGACCGACCCGGCAAACCCTTGCGGTGTGGTTAAAGCTCTCTTCCTCGGCGGGGATAAGATCACCCTGATCGACCACGACGCCCACGGCAGGGTCAGGTCCCTCGAAAAAGAACTCGGCGGCCGGAAACACAAGAACGCGGTTGCGTTCGGCGATGTAGAGAAAGCCGTCTTTCGAGAAGCACGGTCCGTTTGGAATGTCGAACGTGATTGAGGGTGCGAAGTCCTTGACCTCATCCGCCACGCGGTTCCGATCGCGATCAACGATCGACCAGACCTTGTCCTTTCGCGTGCCGACGAAGGTCACGGTGCCTTGGGGAGCGACGGCCATCGAACGGGCATCCGGGACGACGGCATAAAGGCTCACCTCGAACCCGTCGGGCACATTGATGTACTGGATAATGTCCTGAAGCGCCTCAGCCCGTTCGCCACCCTGGTCGACAAAGGTGAAGGTCGCGTCGGTGCGCTGCATGTTTGATAGCTTGTCCATGTTGTCCTGAGCCAGCGCTGGCCCTGACATCAAGGTTCCGAGCATAAGGCCGGACACAAGTTTCCTAGTGAGCATTTTTTCCTCCCTGGTGAATTGCGTCAGCGTTGACCGCGCCGACATTGGTCGCCGCGGCCGGTGGTTTACAGGTTGCCGTTGGACAGTTCTCCGGCGATGTGGTCGGCCTGCCGGATGGCGAGGGCAACGATTGTGAGCGTTGGGTTCTCCGCCGCGCCAGTAGTGAACTGCGAGCCGTCCGATATGTAGAGGTTGGGTATGTCGTGGGTCCGGCCCCAACGGTTCACCACGCCATCCCGCGGATTCTCGGACATCCGGTTGGTGCCGAGGTTGTGCGTGGACGGGTAGGGCGGTGTCGGCAGCGTCCGGGTCGCCCCAACCGCGTCATAGACCGCCTGTCCTTGCTTGTAGGCATGATTGCGCATCGCGATGTCGTTCGGATGGTCGCTGAAGTGGACGTTCACGACCGGCAAGCCCCACTGGTCCTTCACGTCATGGTTCAGCGTGATGCGGTTGGTTTCCTGCGGCATGTCCTCTCCGACAAGCCACATGCCAGCCATGTTTTCGTACGCATCGAGCGCGGTCGTGAACTCTCGGCCCCAGGCACCGGGGTCGAGGAACGCGGCCATGAACGGGATACCAAGCGCGAGTGTCTCCATCTCGTACCCGCCGACGAAGCCGCGCGAAGGATCGTGGCGCGCCTCGTCCTGAATGATCCCGGCCATCGTCGTGCCGCGCCACATCTTTACCGGCTTGTCGAAGGTGGCGTAGACCGAGCCGGTCATGTGGCGCATGTAATTCCGTCCGACCTGGCCCGAACTGTTTGCCAATCCGTCCGGGAACATTGATGAGGCCGAGTTCAGCAGCAGCCGCGGGCTTTCGAACGAGTTGCCCGCGACGCAGACCACGCGCGCCTTCTGCATCTGCAGGTTGCCGCCTTCGTCGAAGTATTCAACGCCCGTGACCTTGCCGGCCTCGTCGTGGAGGACACGAGCCACATGGGCTTTTTCGCGCACCTCCAGGTTGCCCGTGGCTTCGCCGCGCGGGATGTCTGTATAGGCCGCAGACCATTTGGCACCCCACTTGCAGCCCTGGAAGCAGAATCCGGTCTGCTGGCAAGCCATGCGGTCATCGTAGTCGGCCGAGTTGATCGCCATCCGGCCGGTGTGGACTTCTTGATAGCCAAGCGCTTTGGCGCCCTTCTCGAACACGAGGAAGTTGTTGTTGCCCGGCAAGCCTGCGCGGTCTCCGGTACGGGTCACGCCCAGCTTGGCCTCCGCCTTCTCGTACCAGGGGTCCATCTCCGCGGCATCTATCGGCCAGTCGAGCAGGTTTGCCCCCTGAACGGGACCATAGGTCGTGGCGGCCTTCCACTCGTGCTCCTGAAAGCGGAGCGAGGCGCCCGCCCAGTGAGTAGTGGTGCCGCCGACGGCCTTTACAATCCATGCGGGCAGGCCCGAGAAGTCCTTGGCGACGCGCCAGTCGCCGCTCGTCGTCCTCGGGTCGACCCAGGCGAGCTGTCCGAAGCTTTCCCACTCGTCGTTGACGTAGTCTTCGGGCAAATAGCGCCCGCCAGCTTCAAGCGCCACGACGCTCACGCCCTTTTGCGCAAGCTCGTTGGCGAGTACGCCGCCGCCCGCGCCGGTGCCGATGATAACGACGACGTTGTCATCGTTTAGATCAAATGGTGCAGCCATAGTTTTATCCTCCCCTATGGCTCAGAGCCAGTTGATGTCGTTGAAGCCGCGGTCGATGTAGCCCCCGAATTCGTAGGAAGGCCCCTCGTAACCGAAGACCGGCCAGACCGCTTTTTGGTTGTAGAGCCCCGTCACCAGCCCGCCGCGGATCTGTTGGAAGAACGCGCTGTTCTCCATGCCGCGAAGGATGTCGACGCGGTCTCGCTCCCAGCCTGTATCGAGATAGCTGGCAAATCCCTTGCCTTGCGCAGCGGCGTCGAGCGCGGAAATGCCGGCCTCGATCGAGGGTGCGGCATCGGCAGTGTCGTAACCCTTGACTGCGACCACGTAGAACTCATCGGCGATGCGGTCGTGCGGGTAGATATCGCGTGCCATCTGAACCAGTGTGGCAAAGGTTTCAGGCTTCAATGCCGACAACTCCATGGCCCATGCGCCATTCCGCGCCGCCATGAATCCGCTGCCGACAACGAACGTGGCTCCTGCGGCCGTCGCGCGCGACATAAGCTGGCGCCGGGATAGCCCGCGCGGACTGCGCTTTTCTTCCATATTTTTTCCTCCCTTGCAGACCTGTTGGATCACTGGAACCGTCCGCCGCGCTCAAGCACCTCGATCTGGTAGCCATCGGGATCGGCGACGAAGAAGAACTTCGCGATGACTTCTCCGGCCGGCGCGAATTCGACGAGTTTTCTGGGGTTGAGGCCCTCAGCCTCGAAACGGGCGTGTTCGGATGCGACGTCGGTCACGGACACTGCGAGGTGACCGTAGCCGTCACCGAGATCGTAGGGCTCGGTGCGGCCCTTGTTGATCGTCAGTTCAAGCTCGAAGGGGCTTTCCGGGTTGCTCAGATAGACGAGCGTGAAGTCTGGAAAGTCGAGTCGATCGGCAACCTCAAGGCCAAAAGCCTTCCGGTAAAATGAGACTGTCCGATCCTCGTCAAGGACTCGGATCATGGAATGGATCTGTTTGGCCACCAGGCCCTCCCGCTGCGAACTTCCTGTGTGGAGTCCAGTAAGCCGGAAGGGTCAGACGCCTTGGTAGTATGCTGATACTACCCGCGCATTTTAGAATGCGGCATGCTGGACTTCACTCGGCCGCTATGGCCGCGACGCTTCGATCCGGGGTGATTTCGACGAATTTCAGGCATGCACAGCGTAGCAGGGACGTGAAATTCGACGGTTCACCCCGTCTTTCGAGAACCTCGGAATGAAGGGTCGAAATGAATGTCGGGGTGGTGACACCCTCGCGCGCAGCGATTTCGTCGAGAATTGTCCAGAATGATTTCTCGAGCCGAATGCTCGTGCTTTGGCCGTTCAAACGCAGCCGCCGCGTTTGGCTTGCGTATCTTTCCGGATCCTGTCCGGAGAAAACATGGCACATCTCTCCTCCTCCCAAGGCTGAGTTGCCTGTGATTTCAATTTGCTCCGATACCTGAGAACTCGCGTAGCCAGTTTCCTATACGAAATTCGAAAATTTGTCGACGCAGCCAAAAGCATGTGCCTCGTGCCGCGCAATGCCGTGGAAAGGGAAACGCCCGAGAGGCGGACTGGGTGGCACCTACGGGAAGACCAAGTCGGCCTTTCCAGTAGAGAAAAGCACATCACGACGGTGGTGCTAAAGCGGCACCCCCTCGACCGAACGGGCGTCTCGATGGCCTCGCATTTGATGACCCAAATCAAAGACCATTCGGGTCCAGACGATAGAATTTCCATTCATGCACCGTCTCAAACGCGTGAGAAGGTCGTATCCGTAGTTCTCAGGCAGGCCCCTTGTTGATCGGATGTCCCGGAGCAGTTCTTTCTTGGTATCGTGTCGATACGAGGCGGCGTCCTGCGCGAGCCGGAGACAAAGAGCCGGAAAGTGCTTGGCGACGCGCCAGGCAACATGACGAACGCTTCTGTTTCCAGGAGAGGAATGAAAAGCTGCGAGGCCGCCGGAACCATCATTTGATCAGGGCGACGGCCACGAACATCCGAGACAAAGAGAAACGAACTTCATTGTAGTAGGGGCCTGCCCTCTGGCCCAGAAAGCGCTTGCCGAGCGATGACCGATAAGACTGCCGAAACACGAGACTTGCCCGCGGGGCTCGCGCCCGAGGTTCTACGCCCAATGTGCGACCCGGACGCGCTGGGCTTCAAGACGACCAACGATCTTGAGCCACTTGAAGGGCTGATCGGACAGGACCGGGCACTCGATGCCATCCGCCTGTCCACCGGCATCGCCAGAACAGACTTCAACGTCTTCGTACTTGGTCCTGAAGGCTCGGGCCGACATCGGGCGGTCGACCGGCTATTGTCCGAGCGCCGCGAGGTGCAGGCGGATGCGACTGATTGGGTGTACGTCAACAACTTCGAGGCGCCGCACAAGCCCAAGGCCCTGTGCCTTCCCCGCGGTTCGGCAGAGGCGCTGAAGCGGGCGATGCAGGGGCTTGTCGACGACCTCGCGAACGACATACCGGCGCTATTCGAATCCGAGGAGTATCAGAGCCAGCGACGCGCGCTGGAGGAAGAGTTCGGGGAACGTCACGAAGCGGGACTTTCCGACTTCGTTGAGCGCGCCAAGGCCGAAGACGTTGCCGTTATTCGCACGCCGCTGGGGTTTGCCTTGGCTGCGATCGTCGAAGGGCGTGCGGTCAAGACCGAGGATTACCAGAAGCTGCCGCCTGAAGAGCGCGAGAAGATCGACGAAAAGATCGCGCGCCTTCAAGAAGATCTGGCGGAAGTGCTGCGAAAAGCCCCGCAACTGGAAAAGGAACACCGGAATCGTCTGGAAGAACTCCACGCGGGAATGGCCGAGCGGGTCGTTTCGGCGCGTGTCGAGGAAGCCCGGTCAGGTTTCGCAAAAATCGAGGCCATCGGGCAATACCTCGATGCGGTCCACAAGGATATCATCGACAATGCCGAGCTTTTCCTCGGGGTGGGCAGCCAAGGCAATGACGGCCCGTTTCCGGAAGCGATCCGCAAGTATCACCAGGAACCGCAATTCGACCGCTATGCGGTGAATGTGATGGTTTCCCGCGACAGGTCGCCGAAGACATCCGCGCCGATCGTCCACGAGGACCTGCCCACGCTCGGGGCTCTGACTGGCCGGATCGAGCATGTCTCGCAGATGGGTACGCTGGTCACGAACTTCACGCTCATTAAGCCGGGCGCGCTTCATGCGGCGAACGGCGGGTATCTGGTGCTGGATGCCCGCCGCATTCTGACCGAGCCCTTTGCGTGGGACGGGCTCAAGCGCTGCATTCTGGCGAAGGAGATCAAGATCAGCTCGATGGCCGATCGGCTCAGCCTCGTCTCCACAGTGTCGCTCGACCCTGATCCGATTCCGCTCGATGTGCGCGTCGTGCTGATCGGCGACCGTTTGCTTTACGCCCTTCTGGTCATACTCGACCCGGATTTTTCGAGGCTATTCAAGATTCAGGCGGACTTCGAGGACGAGGTCACGCGCAATGACGAGAGTATCGATCTTTTCGCCCGTATGCTGGCCTCAGTCGCCCGTGAAGACGGTTTGCTCCCCCTGACGGCCGCAGGGGTGGCGCGTGTCCTCGACGAGGCCAGCCGTCGCGCAGAGGACACGAAGAAGTTGTCGCTGCACCTGGATGCCCTCGCGGATGTGATGCGCGAGGCCGATCACTACGCCCGAGACGGAGGCAAGACGGCGATCGGCGCTGAGGAAGTCGCCCTCGCGGTCGCCGAGGCAGAGCGCCGCGCCTCCCGCATCCGCGACCGCATGCGGGAAGCCGTGGCCCGCCGTACCATCCTGATCGACACGGCCGGTGAAGCCGTGGGCCAGATCAACGGGCTGTCTGTTCTGTCGCTCGGGGACTACCGTTTCGGTCGCCCTTCACGGATCACCGCCCGTGTGCGGATGGGATCCGGCAAGGTTGTCGATATCGAACGCGAAGTGGAGCTTGGCGGACCGCTTCATTCCAAGGGCGTCCTGATCCTCTCGGGCTACCTCGCGTCGAAGTACGCACTCGACGTTCCCATGTCGCTCCATGCGAGCATCGTGTTCGAGCAGAGCTATGGCGGTGTCGACGGCGACAGCGCGTCCTCTGCCGAGCTTTACGCACTGCTCTCGGCGATCTCGGGGGCTCCGATCCGGCAGGGGCTGGCTGTGACGGGGTCTGTGAACCAGGCCGGGCGCATTCAGGCGATCGGCGGGGTGAACGAGAAGATCGAGGGCTTCTTTGAGACCTGCGTCGATCAGGGGCTTGATGGAAATCAGGGCGTTTTGATTCCCGCTGCGAATGTTGAACACCTGATGCTGCGAGAGGATGTGGTGGAGGCCGTCCGCAAGGGACTTTTCCGTGTGATCCCGGTTGAAAGCGTTGACGAGGGGATCGCGATCCTTTGCGGCAAGCCCGCTGGTGAACGTCGTGCGGACGGATCGTTTCCGGAAGACACGATCAATCATCTGGTCGAGGCAAACCTCAGGAAGTTTGCTCATGACAGGCGCCGCTTCGTGCGACGAGACGACGGTGAGGACAAATGACGCGGGGTCCGGCGAAATCAAGGCGGATCCTCGTCGGTGCCGCAAGCTTCGCCGATGCCGAAAGTGCGTTGAACCTTGTGCGCCTTGTCGCCGGCGGAATGTCATCGGACCTGATTGGTCTGATGGCTGAAGACCTTTCGCAGATCATGGACGAGGTGCTGCCTGCCGGTGGTCTGGTGACGATGAGCGGGCAACTGGTTGCTCCACCCAACCGCGAGGAGCTTGCCAAGCTGATCCAGAGTGAGCGACGTGCTTTCCGCGTATCATTGGCGAGGGTGGCGGGGGCTCTATCGGCAGGCTGGTCTTTCGAGACGCGCACCGGCACGCTCGAAAAGGCGCTGAGCACTTGGCAGGAAAGCTGGGACATCCTTCTGCTGGGGCATCGGAAGCTCCATCGCCGGCGGGGACCGGTGGTTCTGATCGCCGAAGGAGGTAGCAAGGATGAGGCGGCGGCAAGCGTTGCACACTCGCTCGCGGCTGCGATGGGGGTCGATGTGCTGGCATTGGAGTTTGGTGCAGCCGGGAAAGGCGGCGTTTCCGCGAATGGCGAAGATGAGCACACGCCTACAACAACGGGGTTCGCGGACAGGACAGCGCTGCTTGCGCACGTTGGTCGAATGAACATTACGGCTGTCGTACTGACTCTCGCGACAGGGCCATTCCGCTCGATCCCTGATCTGCGGCAGGTTCTGGAGCTTGCGCGATGTCCGTTGGTCGTTCTGGCGGGCGAGCGTTCAGGCGATTGATGGCGTTCAAGGCAATCGGACCGTCCATGCGCCAAGAAACAACCCTGCGTATCGTACGCGAAACGCTGGCTCTGCCGGGCAAAGCGTGCTTGGTCTCGCGGTCCGCAGCGGTCTACTTCTGACCTGGCCTCAGCATCTCGAACACCTCCGTTACCACGGAGTAGTCGCGGTAGCCGCCCCGTGCGAGGGGTTGAAAGCGGGTCACATCGAAACGTCCGTTAACGACGCAGTCGTCCCGCAGGTGGATGCCTGTGACTTCTCCGATGATCAGGTAGTTGTTCTCGCCAAGAGTTTTCACGATCTGCTCGACCCGACACTCCAACGCGGCGGGTGCGTCCTCGACCCTGGGACAGGGGATCGTCTCGCACTCGGTGCGTTCGACCCCCGCAAGCGAGAATTCGTCGGTCCCGGGCGGATAGGTGCCTGAGGTCGCGTTCATCTTTTCGCGCGCGGCGTATTCGACGATGTTGACAGCGAAAACACCCGTTTCCTCGATGTTGTTCAGGCTGTCCTTGCGGCCGGTGGACGCGAACATGACTTGCGGCGGCGTATAGGCGACGCCGTTGAAGAAGGAGTAGGGGGCCAGGTTGTCTCCGCTTTTCCCTCGTGAGGATATCCAGGCGATCGGGCGTGGCGTGATGATCGCGTTGAACGGATTGTGCGGCAGGCCGTGGCCGTCTTCGGGTCGATAGAACATGCGCTTCCTCATTCAGTTTGAACCGATCCTGCCCGCATGCTAGGGGCGAATTCCAGCGGAATCGGGAAGGCAGGCGCGGTTGTACAGGCTCGAGGAGGAGACGGAAGCCGACTGGTGGGAGGTCGAGGCGCTATATGACCTCTGCTTCGCGCCGGGGCGAACCGCCTTGTCGTCCTACCGGCTGCGCGACGGCGTGCCGAAGGTGGCCGAGCTGTGCCTGACCCTGCGCGACGCCGATGGAACCCTCGCCGCCGTGATCCGTTACTGGCCCGTTCTGGTCGGCGGACGAAAGACGCTTCTGCTGGGTCCCGTGGCTGTCCACCCGACGCGGCAGGGCGAGGGACTCGGCGCTCTTCTCAT
>CBDUOT010000030.1:0-33171 GCA_965368915.1 uncultured Rhodobacterales bacterium
CAGTTCGAGGCGCGACCGGACACCCCGCGCGCCGCCAGCGCTTCGGCCCTCGAAGGCGCCGCGCAGGTGGTCGAGGCGGAGTTCCTGCTGCCCCATCTGGCCCATGCGCCGATGGAGCCGCTGAACTGCACGATCGAGCCCACCGAAACGGGCGTGCGCGTCCACGATGGCTGCCAGTTCCCTTCGCTCACCAAGCCCTTCGTCGCCGGAACGCTCGGCCTCGATCCTTCGCAGGTTGAGATCGTAACCGTCTATGCCGGGGGCTCATTCGGGCGGCGAGCGAACATGGCCGCCGACTATAACGTCGAATCCGCGCTTGCTTTCGACGCGCTCGGACGCGACCGCCCGGTAAAGCTCGTCTGGACGCGCGAGGACGATCTGGCGGGCGGCTTCTTCCGCCCGATGGCCGCGCATCGCGCCCGGATCGGGATCGACGCCGAAGGCCGCATCGTCGGCTGGGACCACCGCGTCTCGGCGCAGTCGATCTTCAAGGGCACGCCGATGGAGGGCTTCGTCGTCCACGACGGCGTGGACCATGCATCGGTCGAAGGCATCGCCGACACGCCTTACGCGATCCCGGCCATGTCCGTAGGCCTCAGCGACTGGACATCCGCGATGCCGGTCCTCTGGTGGCGCTCGGTCGGGCACAGTCATACGGGCTATGTGATGGAGGTACTGATCGACATGGCGGCCGAAGCGGCGGGTCGCGATCCGCTCGATCTCAGGCGCGAGCTTCTGGCGGATGATGCCAATCCCGACCAGCGCCGCATGCGTGGTGTTCTTGAACTTGCCGCCGAGAAGGCCGGATGGGGCACGCCCCTGCCCGAAGGCAAGGGCCGAGGCCTCGCGGTCCACAAGTCGTTCAACAGCTACGTCGCCCAAGTGGCCGAGGTTTCGGTGATCGACGGACAGGTAAAGATCGAGCGGATCACCTGCGCGGTCGATTGCGGCCTCGCAGTCAACCCTGACGTAGTCAAGGCGCAGATGGAAGGCGGCATAGGCTTCGGCATCGGCCACGTGATGCGCGACAAGATCACCATGACCGAAGGGGTGGTCGACCAGTCGAACTTCCCCGATTACGAGCCGTTGCGCATCGCCGATATCGGCGCGATCGACGTGCATGTCGTCCCCTCGTCCGAAGCTCCGACCGGCGTCGGAGAGCCCGGCCTGCCGCCTGCCGGCCCCGCGCTCGCCAACGCCATCTCAGCGGCGACGGGCACGCGCGTCTTCAGACTGCCGATGCAGGACAACGGCGTGACCTTCGCCTAGCGGAGATGCTCTGCCTTCAAAAGAAAACGCCCCGCCAACTGGCGGGGCGTTTTGATGTTTGCCGGGGCTGGCCCCCTTGGCGTCAGTCGATCAGCGGCAGCAGGCTGTCGACCGAGGCCTTGGCGTCGCCGTAGAACATCCGCGTGTTGTCCTTGAAGAACAGCGGGTTCTCGATACCGGAATAGCCCGTACCCTGGCCGCGCTTGGACACGAAGACCTGCTTCGCCTTCCAGACCTCCAGAACCGGCATTCCGGCGATGGGGCTGTTGGGGTCTTCCTGCGCGGCCGGGTTCACGATGTCGTTCGAGCCGATGACGATGGCGACATCCGTTTGGGGGAAGTCGTCGTTGATCTCGTCCATCTCCAGCACGATGTCGTAGGGAACCTTCGCCTCGGCCAGAAGCACGTTCATGTGGCCCGGCAGGCGTCCCGCGACGGGGTGAATGCCGAAGCGCACTTCCTTGCCCTTGGCGCGCAGCTTGCGCGTCAGTTCCGCGACCGACTGCTGCGCCTGCGCCACCGCCATGCCATAGCCCGGCACGATGATGACACTGTCGGCGTCGTTCAGCGCCGCTGCCACACCGTCGGCGTCAATGGCGATCTGTTCGCCCGCGATTTCCATCGCGGGGCCGCCCGTGGCGCCGAAACCGCCAAGGATGACGCTGACGAAATGCCGGTTCATCGCCTTGCACATGATGTAGCTCAGGATCGCACCCGAGGAACCGACAAGCGCGCCCGTCACGATCAGCAGGTCATTGCCAAGGCTGAAGCCGATGGCCGCCGCCGCCCAGCCCGAATAGCTGTTCAGCATCGACACCACGACCGGCATGTCCGCGCCGCCGATCCCCATGATCAGGTGATAGCCGATGAAAAGCGCGGCCACTGTCATCAGGAACAGCGGGAAGAAGCCGCCGGTGTTGAAGTACCAGATCAGGCAGAGGACCGAGATCGCGGCAGCAGCCGCGTTGAGCATGTGCCCGCCTGGCAGCTTCGTCGCCGTGGACGTCACTTTACCCGCGAGCTTACCGAAGGCGATCACCGACCCGGTAAAGGTCACCGCACCGATGAAGACACCAAGGAACAACTCCACCCGCAGGATGTTCACCTCGACCGGGCTCTTGTGGGCAAGAACCGCGGCAAAGCCTGTCAGCGTTTCGCGCACGGCCTCGTCCATAGCCAGCACGCGGCCCAGTTCGAAATGGGCGTTGAAGCCGACGAAGACCGCCGCCAGACCGACCAGCGAGTGCATCGCGGCCACAAGCTGCGGCATCTCGGTCATCTGGACGCGTTGCGCGATGTAGTAACCGATGATGCCGCCACCCGCGATCAGCAGGACCGACAAAAGCCAAAGGCCAGAGCCCGGCCCGATCAGTGTCGCCAGCACCGCAAGCCCCATGCCGACGATGCCGTACCAGACCGCGCGCTTGGCGCTTTCCTGGTTCGACAGACCGCCAAGGCTCAGGATGAAGAGAACAGCCGCGACGACATAGGCCGCAGTGGTAAAACCGAATTCCATCTGCCCGGCCTCCTTACGATTTCTGGAACATGGCGAGCATGCGCCGGGTGACTAGGAATCCGCCGAAGATGTTGATCCCGGCCATGAAGATCGAAAGCGCCGCCAAGAGGATCACGAGGAACGACCCGGATCCGATCTGCATCAGCGCGCCGAGAATGATGATCGACGAAATCGCGTTCGTGATCGCCATCAGGGGCGTGTGAAGCGAGTGGCTGACATTCCAGATCACCTGGAAGCCCACGAAGACCGCCAGAACGAAGACGATGAAGTGCTGCATGAAACTCGCCGGCGCATAGAGGCCGACCAGCAACAGCAGCGCACCACCCACGCCAAGAAGTGTGACCTGGCTTTTCGTCTGCTGCTTGAATAGCGCGATCTCCTGCGCCTTCTTTTCTTCCACCGTCAGTTCCTTAGCCTTTTCCTTCGGCTTCTGGGCAGCGATCGCCTGCACCTTCGGTGGCGGCGGCGGGAACGTGATCTCTCCGCCGTGCGTCACCGTGGCGCCGCGGATGACGTCATCTTCCATGTTGTGGTTGATCACGCCGTCTTTGCCCGGTGTAAGATCGGTCAGCATATGACGGATATTGTTGGAATAAAGCGTCGAGGACTGCGCCGCCATCCGGCTTGGGAAGTCGGTGTAGCCGACGATCGTGACGCCGTTGTCGGTCACGATCTTTTCGTCGGCTTTGGTAAGTTCGCAGTTGCCGCCACGCTCGGCGGCAAGGTCCACGATGACCGAACCCGGCTTCATCGCCTCGACCATATCCTTGGTCCAGAGGACCGGCGCGTCACGGCCAGGAATCAGCGCGGTCGTGATGACGATGTCGATATCAGGCGCAAGCTCGCGGAATTTCTTCAGCTGCGCCTCGCGGAATTCCGGGCTCGAGGGCGCCGCGTAACCGCCTGTGGCCGCGCCGTCCTGCGTCTGCTCGGCAAAATCGAGATAGACGAACTCTGCCCCCATCGACTCGATCTGCTCGGCCACTTCGGGACGCACGTCGAAGGCGTAGGTGATGGCACCAAGCGACGTCGACGTGCCGATCGCCGCCAGACCCGCGACGCCGGCACCAACGATCAGAACCTTCGCCGGCGGCACCTTGCCCGCTGCCGTCACCTGACCGGTGAAGAACCGGCCAAAGTTGTTGCCCGCCTCGATCACCGCGCGGTAGCCCGCGATATTGGCCATCGACGAAAGGGCGTCCATTTTCTGCGCGCGGCTGATCCGGGGGACCATGTCCATCGCGATCACGGTCGAGCCCTGTTTGTTGGCAAGTTCCAGCAGCTTCTCGTTCTGCGCAGGATAGAAGAACGAGATCAGCGTCTGGCCTTTCGACAGCCGCTTCACCTCTGCGTCGGTGGGCGGTCGCACCTTGGTCACCACGTCGACGTCCTTGAAGAGCGCCGCGGCGGTCTTCACCACCGTCACTCCCGCCGCCTCGTACGCCGCATCGGAAAACCCTGCGGCTGCGCCAGCCCCGGCCTCGATGTAACAGTCATGGCCAAGCTTTTTGAGCTGAACCGCCGAGTCAGGCGTCATGGCAACCCGCGCTTCGCCTGCAAAAATTTCTTTCGGTGAACCGATCTTCACTGTCTCTCCCTTTCCGAGGCGGGCCCTCCGGCGCCCGTTGGTCGCAATTGCTTCACAACCCGTCGTGAATGATCATTAACCCGCCGCGTCGTATTGCGGCAACCGGGTTTAGGTCAGACCCAACGTCGCACTTTGGTCGTGTAGTCTTCGTAGGCCTCGCCGAACAAACGCGATAAGCGAGCCTCTTCGTCCAGAATGAAGCGCTTGGCGATGACGCGCATGAACACCGCGACAAGCGGAAGGGCGATCAAAGCGTCCCAACTGAGGTACAGTCCGGCAAGTAGAAGGGCGTCGGCAAGGTAAATGGGATTGCGACTAATGCGGAAGACGCCGTTCATCACCAAGGCGTCGGGATCGCGGCGCGGGATTACACTCGTGCGGGCGCCCATCATCTGTGCGGCCGCGACGATCATCAGCAAAAGACCGATGATGATCAGAAAAAGCCCAAGCGGATGGTTCACGACTGTCGGCACAGGAAAAAGGCGGCCGATCACGCCGCCCACAAGTGCGAAGCCGGCCAGCCAGACCGGCGGAAAATCAACCTCTTTCGCCATAAGCAGACATTCCCGTCGCGAGATTTCGCCGAACCTAGAGCGTCCGGGCGTCAAAGCGCAAGACCGCAGGGCGGCAGAAACACATGAAATAGGCGACTTGCATGCACAGAAATCGCCTGTGGACGGGAATTGAGTGGCACTATGTGAACGGATAATTTCTAACTTCGGAACAGACGGGCTGCAGCGAGGACACCATGCCGACCGATTTCAACGCCACGCGCGCGCTTTTCAACCTGCCCGAGGGCGTGATCTATCTGGACGGCAACTCGCTCGGCCCTTTGCCCCGCGCTGCTGCAGATCGCGTCCGGGCCTGCATCGAGGACGAATGGGGCAAGATGCTGATCACCGCCTGGAACCGGGCGGGATGGATGGACTTGCCGCGCCGCCTTGGCGACCGGATCGGGCGTCTGATCGGGGCAGAGGCGGGAACGGTGGTGCTCGGTGACACTCTGTCTATCAAGGTCTACCAGGCTCTCGCGTCTGCGGTTGAACTCAGACCCGGCCGCCGCGTAATCCTGTCGGATACCGGCAACTTCCCGTCCGACCTCTACATGGCCGACGGGCTGGTGCGCAGTCTTGGTGACGGTCACGAACTTCGGACCGTCGCGCCCGAGGCGGTAGAGGAAGCGATCACACCCGACGTCGCGGTGCTGATGCTGACCGAGGTAGACTATCGGACGGGGCGCAAGCACGACATGCGCCGCCTGATCGCCAAGGCGCACGACGCGGGGGCGCTGGTGGTCTGGGATCTCGCTCATTCCGCCGGGGCCATCGAGGTGGATCTGGCCGGATGCGACGCCGATTTCGCGGTCGGCTGCACCTACAAGTATCTCAATTCCGGCCCTGGCGGCCCCGCATTCATCTACGTCGCGCCCCGGCTCGCCCCCTTGGTGCGGCCCGCACTATCGGGTTGGCTGGGTCACGAGGCACCCTTCGCCTTCGACCTCGACTACCGCCCGGGCGCGGGCATCGATCGGATGCGCGTCGGCACCCCCCCGATCCTCCAGATGGCCGCCCTGGAGGCATCGCTGGACATCTGGGACAAGGTGGACATGGCGGATGTCCGCGCCCGCTCGATTGAACTCAGCGAAGCTTTCATCGCGGGC
Source organism: uncultured Rhodobacterales bacterium (assembly GCA_965368915.1). GTDB lineage: Bacteria > Pseudomonadota > Alphaproteobacteria > Rhodobacterales > Rhodobacteraceae > Albidovulum. The sequence goes on from CBDUOT010000030.1 coordinate 6,034, forward strand.
GTGGAGGCCGCCTGCCCCGCACTCGCGCTCGCATCCCCGCGCGATCCGGCAGTGCGCGGCAGTCAGGTCAGCTTCCGCCACCCCGAAGGCTACGCGATCATGCAGGCGCTGATCGCGAAAGGTGTCATCGGCGACTTCCGCGCGCCCGACATCCTGCGCTTCGGCTTCACGCCCCTCTACACGACGTCAGAGGACGTCACGGGCGCGGTCGCCATCCTGAAACAGATTATGGACGACGCCCTTTGGGACCGCGCGGAGTTCAAGACCCGCGCAAAGGTCACGTGACCTGCCGTCCCAACATCCGCCGTTTCCGGCCAGAAGATGCCGAGGGCACACGAGAGGTCTTCTTCGCCGCGGTCCGGGTCGGCGCGGCGGACCACTACACCGAGGCGCAGCTCACCGACTGGGCGCCAGAAGCCAAGATGCCCGACGACTGGGGCCCATGGCTCAACGAGCACTTCACCATCGTGGCGGAGGATGGCGGCCGGATCGTCGGGTTCTTCATGCTCGAGGCGTCCGGCTATCTGAACATGGCCTTCGTCCTCCCAGAGTATCGGCGCACCGGCCTTGCCCAGCGGCTCCATGACGCGATCCTCGCCGAAGCGCGTGCGCGCGCGATGCCGAAACTGACGGTCTGGGCAAGCCGCCTTTTCCGCCGCTTTCTGCACAGGCAGGGCTGGGTCGACGACACCGACCCGCCTCCGCTTCCGGGTCATCCAATCCCCTGCGAAGACGCCGAACCGATCGACTACCCAATGAAACTGGACCTTGGGGCCACCCGATGACGCAACCCTATGACCCCGCCGAGGAAGGCGCCGAAACCTCGTTCGAGCAACGCATGTCTTACGGCGATTACCTTGCGCTCGACGCGATCCTGACGGCCCAGAAGCCGCTCAGCCCCGCGCATGACGAATTGCTGTTCATCATTCAGCACCAGACCTCGGAACTCTGGATGAAGCTGATGTTGCACGAACTCTCCGCCGCCCGCACCGCGATTGCCGCAGACGCGCTCGCGCCGTCGTTCAAGATGCTGACCCGCGTCGCCCGCATCATGGAGCAACTGAATTCGGCCTGGGACGTCCTGCGGACCATGACGCCGTCGGACTATACCCGGTTCCGCGCCTCCCTTGGCCAGTCTTCCGGCTTCCAGTCGTGGCAATACCGGTTGATCGAATACGCCGCGGGCAACCGCAATCACGCGATGCTTAAGCCGCATGCGCACAGAACCGACGTTCTGGCGCTGCTAGAAGCGGAACTCGCCCGTCCCTCGCTCTATGACGAGGCGCTGCGCGCGGCACATCGCGGCGGCCTGCCGGTGCCTGGCGACGTGCTGTCGCGCGATGTATCCCAGCCATGGGAATACCAAGCCGGCGTCGAGGCAGCATGGCGCATCGCCTACGAAGACCCCGAGGCGCATTGGGCGCTTTACGAACTCGCCGAAAAACTCGTCGATTTCGAGGACTACTTCCGCCGCTGGCGCTTTAACCACGTGACCACGGTCGAACGCGTGATCGGCTTGAAGCGCGGAACCGGCGGCACCGGCGGCGCACCTTATCTGCGACGCATGCTCGAAGTCGAACTGTTCCCCGAACTCTGGCGGCTGCGAACTAACCTTTAGACAGGGTCCCCCCAGACCTCGACACACGCTATGCGCGAAAGCTTTACCTTCATTCTCAATTTGAAGGGAAATTACGCTGCGTGATTCACGAATTTTCCTTGAATTTCAACAGATAATCAAAGTTGAGACACGATTGCGCCACACCGGAAGCCTAGCAATTGCCGGCGCTGAAGATGTGGAACATGTGCAGAACTAGACGAGTGATTGAATAAATGCCGACGACGTTCAACGCGATATACCTGGGATCGTCCGCGACGCAGCTTGACCCGACCGAGGGCAACACGTCTGCGGAAAACGCGGGCAGCTTCGTCGGTCAGACGTTTGGAAGCGGAGGCGATCCGCTGCTGACTCACGTCGTCTCCGTTAGCACCAACGACCTCGGCGGCACCTCTGGCGCACTCGATCAGAACAACTCCAGTTCCAACGATACGTTCACGACCGACCTCGGGTCGGGCACGACGACCCAGATCTTCGACGCGACCGCGATCTACAACGCGACGATCACCTATACCGACGGCACGACCGCTACGGTCACGGCGGTGATCGTGCAGGACACGGCCGGTAACCTCTTCCTGTTCCCCGAGACGACCAACAACGGTGATACGGCAGCCTACGAGGCGCAGGCTATCGAATCGATCACCCTCAACAGCGTTTCCGGCAGTTCGTATAGCGGCGCGACCGCCAACCGTTACCTGACTGGCTTCGACGACGGCGTGGTGGACGGCACTGCGGGCAATGACGTCATCGACTCAACCTACCAGGAACCGACGACCTCCGGTTCCGACAGGGTCGACAACGGCGACGCGGTGCTTCCGGGCACCAGCGGCGACGACGACTACATCGACGCGATGGGCGGCAACGACACTGTCTACGCGGGCAGCGGTGACGATACGGTGCTGGGCGGCGCGGGTGCCGATTCCATCGAAGGCGGCGCAGGCGATGACTCCTTGCTTGGCGGTGCGGGCAACGACACGATCTTCGGCGGCTCCGCCTCGACCGCCACCGCTCAGGATATGTCCCTTAACTGGTCCGCCGCCGGCGCCGATGAGGCTGACCTCAGCGCGGGCTTCACGCAGAATGCGGGCGGGGTCAACGTATCCGTCTCGTTCCAGAACGATGGCAACGCGGCAACATATACGGCAGAGTCAACCGACCAGATCTACGTCGCGAGCGGAGAGCCCTACGACCCCTTCTCGAGCCTCTCGCTCGGCGGCGGCGCAACGGCGGGCGACACCTCGACCACCACGATCGATTTCGCAGCCGTCGGGGGATCGGGCTTTTCGAGCGATGTCACTGATGTGGAGTTTCGCCTGTCGGACCTCGACTCCAGTTCATGGATCGATCTGGTCACCATCCGGGCCTACGATGCGGACGGCAACCTCGTGCCTGTCTCGCTGACTTACCAGGGCACGACGACGACCGGCACCTCGCCTTCCGCCACCGGATCGGGATCCTGGAGCAGGACAGACGCAGAAGGTTCGGTCCTCGTCTCGATTCCGGGGCCCGTCAGCTACCTGGAAATCGACTACGACCAAGGTGGAAACGCCGGCCAGTTCCTTTGGGTCTCCGACATCCATTTCACCGCTGTCCCGGATACGGACGGAAATGACACGATCGACGGCGGTGCCGGGGCGGATTCCCTTTCAGGAGGCGACGGCGACGACACCTTCGTCCTGACCGGCACATACGGCGACGACACCATAGTCGGCGGCGAAGCGGGTGAGACCAACGGCGACACGATCGACGCGAGTGCCCTGACACAGGACACCACGCTCACCTACACCTCGGGCGAAGCCGGTACGCTGGCCGACGGCACGTCGACGGCGACGTTTAGCGAAATCGAGGCGGCGCAGCTGGGTTCGGGCGACGATACGGTCGATGCCTCGGCTACGACGACCGGCGTGAACGTTGATGCCGGGGCGGGCGACGATTCCCTGACCGGCGGTTCCGGCGCGGATACGCTGGCGGGCGGAACCGGCGCCGACACGCTTGCCGGCGGCGCGGGCGACGACACGCTCGACCTCGGCGCGGCCGACGGCGTCGAAGACCTCATCATCCTCGATGACGGGTCCGGAAACGATGTGGTCATCGGTTTCGAAACGCCCATCGACAACGGCGACGGCACCTTTACCGGACGCGACCTTCTCGATGTCTCCGATCTGAGGGACGCAAACGGCAATCCGGTCAACATCTTCGACGTAACCGTGACCGACACGGTCGGCGATGGGACCGGCGATGCCGTTCTCGTATTCCCGAACGGTGAAAGGCTGACCCTCGCCGGGGTTTCGCCCAGTCAGGTCGACAGCGGCGCCGAACTCCAAGCCATAGGCATCCCCTGCTTCACGCGCGGAACCTACATAGCCACGCCCGAGGGCGAAATTGCGATTGAGGATCTCAAGGCGGGCGACAAGGTGAACACGCTCGACCACGGCCCGCAGGAAATCCGCTGGATCGGATCGCGCAAGGTCGCCGCCGTCGGGCCGCTCAGACCGGTCCTGATCCGCGCGGGCGCCCTCGGCAATGACCGCGATCTTCTGGTATCGCAGCAACACAGGATGCTGCTGTCAGGATGGACGGCCGAACTGCTTTTCGGCACCCCCGAGGTGCTTGCAGCCGCCAAGCATCTTGTTGACGGAAAGGCGATCCGTACCGTCAGCGGCGGCGAGGTTGAGTATTTCCACATGCTGTTCGACCAGCACGAAATCGTCATGGCGAATGGAGCGCCGAGCGAAAGCTTCCATCCCGGCGAAGTGGCCATGGGCTCGCTAGACGCGGCCGCTAGGGAAGAGGTCTTCGCGCTGTTCCCCGAGCTTCGCGATGCGGAATGCGCCGGCTACGGTCCGACCGCGCGGCAAAGCCTCAAGGCGCACGAGGCCGAACTTCTGAGGCGGCGCCAAACTGCATCGAATGGCGGCAGATGCAATGCGGACAAACTATCGGCCTGATCTTGGTCGTTGAAGTTGACTATCCGGGATTGCGCCCGCCTCAGGCGGACTTGAGACGGGCCGCCGCGCCGGAACCCTCCGCCCAGGCATGAGCCGCCGCCCCGAATGCCTCGAACAGGGGGCGAGAGACGGGATCAGTGGCCGCGTTCCATTCGGGGTGCCACTGCACTGAAAGAGTGAAGCCCGGCGCATCGGCCACGTAAAGCGCCTCTGGCGTGCCGTCCGGCGCCCATCCGTCGATCACGATCCGCCGCCCGGCCTCCTTGATGCCTTGACCATGAAGGGTGTTCGTCATCACCTCGGTCGCCCCGAACAGGCGGTGAAACACTCCGCCCTCCGTAAAGCGAACCGTGTGGCGCAGCGCGAACTTCTCTTCCAGCGTGCCGTCGGGCGGCATGCGATGGTTCATCCGGCCCGGCAGGTCCCGGATTTCGGGGTAAAGCGTCCCGCCCAGCGCGACGTTGACTTCCTGAAAGCCGCGGCACACGCCGAGAAAGGGTTGCCCGCGCTCCACGCAGGCACGGATAAGCGGCAGTGTGATCGCATCGCGGCAGCGGTCGAAAGCGCCATGCGCTTCGGTCGCGCATTCGCCGTATTCCTCAGGGTGCACGTTGGGCCGCCCGCCGGTCAGCAGAAAGCCGTCGCAGGCGTCCAGCAGTTCTTCGACCGAGACAAAGCGCGGGTCCGCTGGGATGAGCAAAGGCATGCAGTCCGAAACCTGCGCCACCGCGGTTGAATTCGAGGTGCCGCCTGCGTGAACCGGATAGTCGTCGTTTAGTAGGCTGAGGTTACCGATAATACCTACAATGGGCCTTGCCATGCTCGCTCCGTCACATCCCACCCCCCTTGAAGACAAGATAAGACGAGCCCGGAAGAAGGGAAAGCCCCGGTTCGCACAGCTCCTCTGCGCACGGGCGAAAGGGCCCGTGCGCCCGATCCGACCGTTCAGGCCTCGGGTGTGAAGCCCGCAGCCTTGATCCCCGCCTCGGCGGCGATCGCGTCATTTTCGGATGTATCGCCCGTTACGCCCACGGCGCCAACGATTGCGCCTGCCGCGTCGCGAACCAGAACGCCGCCCGGCACGGGCAGGATCTTGCCTTCGTAGACACCCGAAAGTGCTGCCATGAAATAGGCTTGGCTCTCGGCGCGCGCCATCTGCGCGCGACCGCCCATGCCCAGCATCACGGCCCCGTAGGCTTTCGCCCGCGCGATGTCGAACCGGCCCGGCGCCGCACCGTCGGACCGTTCGAAGGCCAGAACGTGCCCGCCCGCATCAAGAACCACAACCGAAAGGGGCTTCATTCCCGCCCCCGCCTTCAGCGCCTCTGCGATGATGATGCGCGCCGCCTCAATTCCAAGCATGACAATGCCCTTTCTTTTTTGAACCAAACTCTTAGGTGGCAAACCTTGTCACGGTTCGGTGGGGACAATCCCCACCGACCCTTTCAACCGGCCGCCTTCACCTCTGCCCGCCGCTTGTGAAGAACGGGCTCCGTATAGCCCGACGGCTGCTCGCGGCCGAGGAAGATCAGGTCGCAGGCCGCCTGGAAGGCGATCCCCTGAAACTCGGGCGCCATCGGCCGGTAAGCGGGATCGCCCGCGTTCTGCCGGTCGACGACCTCGGCCATCTTCTTCAGCACATCCATCACCTCGTCTCGGCTGACCACACCGTGGTGCAGCCAGTTGGCGACATGCTGCGCGCTGATCCGGCAGGTCGCGCGGTCTTCCATCAGCCCGACATCGTTGATGTCCGGCACCTTGGAACAGCCGACACCCTGATCGATCCAGCGCACGACATATCCGAGGATGCCCTGACAGTTGTTCTCGACCTCGCGGCGGATCTGGCCCGGTGTCCACTTGCGGTAAGCCGCAAGCGGAATGTCGAGAACCGTGTCGACGTAAGCGCGCCGCCCGCCCTTGGCGAGCTTTTCCTGCACCGCGAAGACATCGACCTTGTGATAGTGCAGCGCATGCAGCGTCGCCGCGGTGGGCGACGGCACCCAAGCGGTGTTCGCGCCCGCCTTTGGATGCTCGATCTTCTGCTCCATCATCGCGGCCATCATGTCGGGCATCGCCCACATGCCCTTGCCGATCTGCGCCTTACCCGACAGCCCGCATTCCAGCCCGATATCCACATTCTGGTTCTCGTAAGCGCCGATCCAGGCCTTGCGCTTGATGAAGTCCTTGCGGCTGAACGGCCCCGCCTCCATCGAGGTGTGGATTTCGTCCCCCGTCCGGTCGAGAAAGCCCGTGTTGATGAAGGCAACACGGTGCTTCGCCGCCCGGATGCATTCCTTGAGGTTCACCGAAGTCCGCCGCTCTTCGTCCATGATGCCGATCTTGACGGTGTATTGCGGCAGGCCCAGCGCCTTTTCGACTTGTGTGAAGATCTCGTCGGTAAAGGCGACCTCGTCCGGGCCGTGCAGTTTCGGCTTCACGACATAAACCGATCCTACGACCGAATTGCGCGGCCCATCGGTTTTCTTGAGGTCATGCATCGCGACCATCACCGTGACCATCGCGTCCATCAACCCTTCGTAGATCTCGCCGCCTTCGGAATCGAGGATCGCCGGGTTGGTCATCAGATGGCCGACATTGCGGACCAGCATCAGCGCCCGGCCCTTGACTGCCACGTCCGAACCGTCCGGCGCGGTGTAAACCCGGTCAGGCTGCAGGCGGCGCGTCAGCTTCTGGCCGCCCTTTTCGAACGAATCCTCAAGATCGCCCTGCATCAGGCCAAGCCAGTTCGAATAGGCCAGAACCTTGTCCTCGGCATCCACGCAGGCGACCGAGTCCTCGCAATCCATGATTACGGTGACCGCGCTCTCCATCTGCACATCGGCGAGGCTGGCCTGATCGCGCGCACCGATGAAATGCGCCCGGTCGAAAACCAGCTCTACGTGCAGCCCGTGATTGCACAAAAGCACTGCGTCCGGCGCCTTGGGATTGCCGCGATATCCCGCGAACTTTTCCGGCTGCGCCAGCGGCAAATCGTCGATCAGAAGCGCGCCGTCCTTGACGTAGTAGCGGCGCACGTCGGCATGGCTCGCGCCTTCGATCGGGAACGCCTCGTCCAGAAAGACCCGCGACCGCGCGACGACGCGCGCGCCTCGGCCCCGGTCATAACCGCCCTTGGGCGGCGTGCTGCCCATCGCGTCTGTGCCGTAAAGGCAGTCATATAGGCTTCCCCAACGGGCATTCGCGGCATTCAGCGAGTAGCGGGCATTCGTGATCGGCACGACAAGCTGTGGCCCGGGAATGGACGCGATTTCGGGATCGACGTTCTTCGTGTCGATCTTGAAGTCGCCGCCTTCGGGCAGAAGGTAACCGATCTCGGTCAGGAATGCTTTGTAAGCCTCGTGGTCGTGCGGCTTTCCGCGCCGCTCAACATGCCATGCGTCGATCTTTTGCTGCAGTTCTTCGCGGCGACTTAGCAACGCGCGATTCTTCGGGCTGAGGTCTTTGACGAGCCCCGCAAACGCGGACCAATAGCGCCCCGCATCGACGCCCGTGCCGGGCAGTGCTTTCTCTTCAATGAACTGGGCCAGCGCGGAATCAACCTGAAGCCCCTCGCGTATCACTCTGTCAGTCAAAAGTTCCTCCTCGTCCGCGCTTCGTGTCTTTGCATGCGCCGGTATACGACTATCATCGGCGTGCGGAGTTTCAAACACCTCCAAAGTATGTCCGCGCGGTTGCGTGTTGCGCGGCCCGAGCCTATCGTCCCGGCCGACCGTTTTTGGAAGGATCACCCCCGTGAAGGACGCCGCGCCCCAGCCGACCCTGCTGGCCGACTACCGGCCCTATCCGTTCACCATCACCGAGGTCGCGCTGACATTCCGTCTTGCGCCGAAGGGCACCCGGGTGATCTCGCGCATCGCCTTTGCGCCAAACCCAGATAGCTCCGGCAAGCAAGACCTGAGGCTCGATGGCGAACGCCTTCGCCTCGTCTCGGCAAAGATCGACGGCAAGCCGGTCAAGCCGGACCAGAACGACGAGGGGTTGACCGTTCCCGCGGCGTCCCTGCCCGATGGCCCGTTCGTCTGGGAAGCCGAGGTCAAGATCGACCCCGAGACCAACACCGCGCTGGAAGGTCTGTACATGTCAGGTGGCATGTATTGCACCCAGTGCGAGGCCGAGGGCTTCCGTAAGATCACCTTCTACCCCGACCGGCCGGACGTCATGGCGCCTTTCAAGGTGCGCATCGAAAGCGACCTGCCGGTGCTTCTGTCGAATGGCAACCCGACCGACAGTGGCAAGGGCTGGGCCGAATGGACCGACCCCTGGCCCAAGCCCGCCTATCTCTTCGCGCTCGTCGCGGGCGATCTGGTGGCGGTGTCCGACACCTTCACCACGATGTCCGGCAAGAAGGTCGACCTGAACATCTGGGTCCGTGCGGGCGACGAGGACCGCTGTGCCTACGCAATGGACAGCCTGATCCGCTCGATGAAGTGGGACGAAGAGGCGTATGGCCGCGAATACGACCTCGACGTGTTCAACATCGTGGCCGTGGACGACTTCAACATGGGCGCTATGGAGAACAAGGGGCTGAACATCTTCAACTCCAAGCTCGTCCTCGCCAGCCCGGCAACCGCGACCGATGCCGATTTCGAGCGGATCGAAAGCGTCATCGCGCATGAATACTTTCACAACTGGACCGGCAACCGCATCACCTGCCGCGACTGGTTCCAGCTTTGCCTCAAGGAAGGGCTGACGGTCTTCCGCGACCAGCAGTTCACTTCGGACATGCGGTCCGAGCCGGTGAAACGGATCGAGGATGTGCTGCAGTTGCGCGCCCGCCAGTTCCGCGAGGATATGGGCCCCCTCGCCCATCCCGTCCGTCCGGACAACTACATCGAGATCAACAACTTCTACACCGCCACCGTCTACGAAAAGGGCGCCGAGGTCATCGGCATGCTCAAGCGACTCGTCGGCGACGACGGCTATCGCAAGGCGCTCGACCTCTATTTCGAGCGCCACGACGGCGAGGCTGCTACGATCGAGGATTGGCTGAAGGTGTTCGAGGACGCGACCGGACGGGACCTTGCGCAGTTCAAGCGCTGGTACACCGATGCCGGCACGCCGCGCCTGACAGTGTCCGAGGCGTGGTCGAAAGGCACCTACACGCTGACCTTCATCCAGAAAACGCCCCCCACGCCCGGCCAGGATAAGAAGCCCGCTCGCGTCATCCCGATCGCCGTAGGGCTGCTTAACCCCAACGGAGACGAGGTCGTGCCGACGCAGATCCTCGAGATGACCGAAGCCACGCAAAGCTTCCGCTTCGAAAATCTCGCGAGCCGCCCGGTGCCGTCGATCCTGCGCGGCTTCTCCGCGCCCGTGGTTTTAGACCGCACGGTCTCGGCCGAAGAACGCGCTTTCCTTCTCGCGCACGACACCGACCCCTTCAACAAATGGGAGGCGGGCCGCGCGCTTGCCAAGGACGTACTCGTTTCAATGATCGCCAACGGCACGGAGCCGTCGCAAAGCTTCATCGACGCGCTTGGCCTTGTCCTTGGCGACGATAGTCTCGACCCGGCCTTCCGCGCGCTCTGCTTGCGCCTGCCGTCTGAAGACGACCTTGCCCAGACGCTCCACGATGCGGGTCAGGTTCCCGACCCGAACGCGATCCACGCCGGTCGGGTGGCGCTGTCCAAGGCCATCGCCCGGCAATTGCAAAAGCCGCTGATCGCGACCTACGACGCGATGGCAACGCCCGGGGAGTTTTCGCCCGACGCCGCCTCGGCCGGCAAACGCGCGCTTCGCCTCGCCTGCCTCTGGCTGCTCAACCACATCGACAACGGAACCCGTGCCGCTGCGCTCTTCGCAGTTGCCGACAACATGACCGAAAGCAACGGCGCGCTCGCCTGCATCATTGAGGGCGGTCGCGGCACGCGTGAGATCGGGGCCTTCTATGAGCGCTGGAAAGAAAACCGCCTCGTCATAGACAAGTGGTTCATGGTTCAGGTGCTTTATGCCGCGCCGGAAGAAGCCGCCTCGACCGCCGAGCGCTTGGCACAGCACCCCGATTTTGACTGGAAGAACCCCAACCGCTTCCGGTCGCTGATGGGTGCGCTTGCCGCCAATCACGCAGGCTTCCACGACTTCGAGGGACGCGCTTACAAGTTCTATGCCGACTGGCTTTTGAAGCTCGACCCGCTCAACCCTCAGACCACCGCCCGGATGTCCACCGCCTTCGAGACGTGGACGCGCTATGACGAGAGCCGCAAGGCGCTGATCCGCGCCGAACTCGACCGGATCGCCGCGACCGAAGGTCTTAGCCGCGACACGCTGGAAATGGTGACGCGGATACGGGCCGCCGATGCGTAGGGCTGCGCTCGTCACGGGCGCCTCGGGCGGCGCCGGGCAGGAAGCCGCGCTTCGAATGGCCGAGGCGGGCTGGGATGTCGCGGTGCACTATTACCGCAACCGCGCAGGGGCCGAGACAACGGCGCGCGCGGTCGCCGGAACCGGCCAGCGGGCGGCGCTTCTTCAGGCCGATCTCGCCGATCCGGGCGCGCCCGACAGGCTGATGACGGAATACGACCTCGTCTTTCCCAGCCTCCACTCGCTGATCAACTATGCGGGCATTCCCGAACTCGGCCCGCTTCCTTGCGAACTGGCCCCCGAGCGCCGCATTCGTATCTGCGCCGTGAACCTGACCGCCCCGTTTCTGCTTTGCGGCCTCGCCGTCCGGCGCATGTCGAAGCGGTTTGGCGGCAATGGCGGCGTGATCGTCAACGCCTCGCCCAGGCCGGCTGAAACGGGGACTGCTGTTGGCGGTCTCGACATTCTCACGCAGAAGCTGGCGGACGATGCCGAAGACGTCCACATCGTTTCGATGCGCCCGGCCCAGCCGGTCGATGTTGTGAAGACGGCCCTTGGCCTTGTCGCGTTGCAGGGCCGCTCATGGGCACACCCCGACGGCCGTGGACACCTGCACTGAGCGGCTACGATTCGAGCAGAACCACCATCTACTTTTGCTAACCAATCAGCTCTAAACGTTGCGCACCGTTTCCCCATCCGAAACGACGGCGGCGGTAAGGATTTCCCCCTTTGCTCGCGGCGGCAATTTGGCGTTAACCTATACTCGGGTGGACTGTGGGGGTTGTGGTGGTACGGCTTGTAAACGGATTCGGAGTCAGGCGTCAGGCACGGCGCCCGCTTATGTATTTCGCGCTCGGGACTGGACTGATCGCGATGTATCTCAGCGTGACGCTTCAGATGGACAAGGTCGTCATCGCGCTTGCGGTGATCTACTTCGCGCTTGTCGCGCGACGACTGGCGATAAACCCGGCGCGGGGATTCCGCCTTGGGCGGAACGCGGTCGACTGGGTTAACGGCCGTAGGACCGCTTGCGCCACCTATGACGAAATCGAAGGCGTATCTGTCGGACGCGACCTGAACGGCCATACGGTCTGCGTATTGCGGCTCCGCAGCGGCGAGAAGGCCGCTCTACCCGGCGCGGAAAAATTCGAGCCGTCCCATCTTATCCATGAATTCGGTCTGCGCGGAGTACCTGTGCGCGCCTGAGACGCGCCAATGACTTAGTTGCAGTAGCTCTGCGCCCGGGTCCATTCGGCCATGTCGCGACGCTTTTCCTTGACGCGCATTGGCGCCCAGTCGCGCGCGACCCCGCGCCAGCCGCCGTCGCCGTCCGAAACGATTGCCCCGTCGCGCGCGACTTGGTGCGCCGCGATCTTCACCGCGCAGGCGAGGTTGGCGCTGCCGTCTGTCAGACCCTGACCATCGGGCAAATCGCAGTCATAGGCCTGCGCAGTGCGGGGCGCGATCTGCATAAGCCCGATCCAGCGCCCGCCGCCACCCTTCGCCTGTGGGTTCCAGGTGCTTTCGTGCTTTGCCAGCGCGGACAGAAGTCCCGCCCAGAACGCGCGCCGTTGACGGGCATCGGCCTCGGGATAGGCGGGGCAGAATGTCTCGACATCGACGGGAACCGTTGCGGCAAGCGCCGCGCCTTCCGACCGCAAGGCGGCGAGCGTTGCTTCGGTCCATTCCGACGCTTCGGGCCGGTGGTCCCAGCGCATCGTCGGCACGAAGGCCGCTCGACTGACTTCGGACGCCTCGGGCGCCTGACAGGCCATGGGAAGAAGCAGCGTGACAAGGGCCAGCGGCCTGACAATGGATAGCGGCATCGATCTCGTTCAGGAAACACCGACTTGCTGCGTCGGCGCTTGGGAGTGTCAGCAAAACGTGGTTTCGCGCAACCTCGTGAATTTCGGGTCGGCGGAAGATCGCCTGATTTTTGCCGTGTTGGCCGTGCAGGTTGTGAACAGTCGGCCGCGCTTCAGCCGCAGTTTCGAATTCGGAGAAACCCATGCACATAATCCTGGGCCTCATCGGCGCGCTCACGGTTGCCTTTATCTGGGTCACGCGCATGCGCAATGCCGCAGAGATGACGCACGAACTCGCGGGCGTGGCCGGCGACGTGATGGCCGCCGCACGCCGGCTTGGGTTCCGCCGCAAGCTCGACACGCATCCCGTCGAGTCCCTCGACGAACCGAACCTCGCCATCGGTGCGATCGGCATCGCGTTTCTGGAGCTCGGCGGTCTGCCCACGGCCGAACAGCAGGATGCGCTACTGACCGCGCTGCAGTCGCGGACCGGGCAGGCTGCAAAGGATGCGGAAGAGACTCTGATCCTCGGCCGCTGGCTTGTCACCGAATCGAACGGGCCCTCTCAGGCCATCCCGCGCCTCGCGCGACGTCTCGCGAAGATCGACCGCGCCGGCAGTTTCACGCCCCTCATGGCCGTTCTCAATGACGTGGCTCAAGCCGGCCGTTCGGACGGTGTGTCCGACAAGCAGCGCGATGCGCTGACCGAAATCGCGCAGGCGTTCCGCCTGACCTGACCTCGCCCGAACGTGACCGCGCCGTGAACGCACTGCGCGGTAGTTTTGGGGGGACTGAACAGGAACACCTAATGCACCGCCTGATCCTCTGCCTCTTGCTCGCCTCGCTGCCCGCCGCAGCCCAGGACCGCGAAGGCCGCGACACGCCCGGTGACTGGGTCGTCACCCATCAGCAGGCATTCGGTTTGTGGGACTCCGTTTGCGACGAACGGCCCGAGGGCGATGCGATGCACCAGCGTTGCTACATCCGCTACGTCGAGGTGTTTTCCCCGCGGCCGAACTTCGCCGCGCATTTCGTCTTCGTGACGCCTGACGGCGATGGCGTCCGGATCGAGTACGGCTCCGAGCCCGGAACGCGCTTCGTGCGCGACGGACACCGGATCGACCGGGACGGCGAAACCGTTTGGCGGGCTGCACAAGCGACTTGCCTCACCGGCGGCACCTGCGTGTTCGCTGGCGCACAGGCAGCCGACCTTTACGACGCGCTTCACTCGGGCGGCGAATGGCGCTTCGACTTCGCCGACCGGCATGGGCAGGTCCAGAGCCTGTCATGGGATCTCGCCCCCTTCAACGCCGCCGCCGAGGATTTCGAAACGGAATCCGCCGCGCGCGGCCTGCGCTGACGCCACCCTCCCCCACCGAAGTCGCTATCCGGTCCACGCTGCCACTTGCCCGCCCTCGCCCGCTCCCTTAGAAAGCGGGCCGGACAGCCCGAAGGACTCCTCCCATGCTCGATCTGACCTTTGAAACCCCGAAACCCAAGGTGATTTCCGGCGCCAAGGAAGACTGGGAACTTGTCATCGGTCTTGAGGTGCACGCGCAGGTCTCGTCCAAATCCAAGCTCTTTTCGGGCGCATCCACCGAATTCGGGTCCGAGCCGAACTCAAACGTCGCCTTCGTCGATGCGGCCATGCCGGGGATGCTGCCCGTCATCAATGAATTCTGCGTCGCGCAAGCGGTGCGGACCGGCCTTGGCCTCAAGGCGAAGATCAACCTCTTCTCCGCCTTCGACCGCAAGAACTACTTTTACCCGGATCTTCCGCAGGGCTACCAGATCAGCCAGCTCTACCACCCGATCGTGGGTGAGGGCGAAGTCATCGTGGACATGGCCCCCGGCGTAGCCCGGCGGGTGCGGATCGAACGCATCCACCTTGAACAGGACGCGGGCAAGTCGATCCATGACCTCGACCCGACCATGTCCTTCGTCGACCTCAACCGCACCGGCGTCGCGCTGATGGAAATCGTTTCGCGCCCAGACATCCGGGGGCCCGAGGAGGCCGCCGCCTATGTCGTCAAGCTGCGCCAGATCATGCGCTACTTGGGCACCTGCGACGGCAACATGCAGAACGGCAACCTGCGCGCGGACGTCAACGTCTCCGTCTGCCGGCCGGGCGATTACGAGAAATACCAGGAAACGCAGAACTTCTCGCATCTCGGCACGCGTTGCGAGATCAAGAACATGAACTCCATGCGCTTCATCCAAGCCGCGATTGAGTACGAAGCCCGCCGCCAGATCGCCATCCTCGAAGACGGTGGCAAGGTCGTGCAGGAAACCCGGCTTTACGATCCCGACAAGGGCGAAACTCGCTCGATGCGGTCGAAGGAAGAGGCGCACGACTACCGTTATTTCCCCTGCCCAGACCTCCTGCCGCTTGAGATCGAGCAGGCATGGGTGGACGACATCGGCGCGACCATGCCCGAACTGCCTGACGCCAAGAAGGCGCGCTTCGTGACCGATTACGGCATGACCGAATACGATGCGAACGTGCTGACGGCCGAAGTCGAAAACGCCGCCTTCTTCGAGGCGGTCGCCAAGGGCCGCGACGGCAAGATCGCCGCGAACTGGGTCATCAACGAGCTTTTCGGACGGCTGAACAAGGAAGGCCACGCCATCTCCGACAGCCCGATTTCGGCAGACCAGCTTGGCGGCGTGCTGGACCTGATCGCCAAGGGCGAGATTTCCGGCAAGATGGCCAAGGACCTCTTCGAGATCCTCTGGACCGAGGGCGGCGACCCCGCCGAAGTGGCCGCCAAGCACGGCATGAAGCAGGTCACCGATACCGGCGCCATCGAGGCCGCCGTGGACGAGGTCATCGCCGCCAACCCCGCACAGGTCGAAAAGGCCAAGGCGAACCCCAAGCTCGCTGGCTGGTTCGTTGGTCAGGTGCTGAAGGCCACCGGCGGCAAGGCGAACCCCGCCGCCGTGAACCAGATCGTGGCGCAAAAGCTCGGGCTTTGACCCGGACGCCCTTTTCACCCACTTAACCCATCGGCGTCATGCACGGCGCAAGGGCTGTTGTTGGTCAACGGATGTCCGCATTGCGGACGAAGTGAACGTTCGGCTCTTGGAGCGTTGGCCGCTGCGAAGGGCTCATTTGCGTGCGCTTTTCCAAGCTCTGCCCGATGAGCGTCGTGCAGTACTAATTTCCACACGACAACAGCCGCAGAAGGCAAACGGTCGTACTAGGCAGACAGGATGGGTTCAGGCGAGCCAGGCGAGGGAAAGAAGAGATAGGGTCGACGTCCAGATAATGACTGGTGCAATCTGATCGGTGCGGGCTCCATGCAAAACCGCCAACGAAAAAGCCATCGCACCGGAAGGGCCTGCAGCCGCCAGAACCAGAAGCGTATTCCATTGCGGCGGACGGCTTCCCAGGTGCAAGACGATCCAGACCACAATGGGAAAAACCGCCAGCTTCAGAAGCGAAATCACAGCGATCGTAGGCGTCGGTTTCAGCGCGTGACCAGACAGGATGACCCCAAGCGCGAAAAGCGTTAGAGGTGCGGCCCCTGCGCCTGCAAAATGCAGTGCCGTGAGGATCGGTTCAGACACCGGAATACCAAGCACGTTGATAATAGCGCCAAGGCCTATGGCGATCAGCACCGGGTTCGAGGTGATCCGACGCACTGAATCCTTTGGCGGCGTGTGACGATTAGCCAGTAAGTCGGTGGTTACGATGAAGAAGGCGAAGGTAAACGCCGTATCCCAAGCCACGATTCCGGTGATCGGCAAGGCGGCAGTTTCGCCGTAGATAAGGAAAGAAATCGGCCAGATGTAAAGAAGTGTGTTCACAAAGATTGTGGCCATGGCCAACAGCCACGCTTCCAACGTGTCCCGGTGAAGAATGTGTCGCGCGATCAGATAGCTTATGGTGAACAAAACCGTCTGGCATGCTGCGTAGAGCGCAATCGCATCAACCCGAAACTCGCTCCATTTCAGCCCCTCTATCAGCGGAAAGATCAGTGCCGGTTGAAGGACAAGGAAAGCAATCCGATTGATCGTCGTGGCTTCGCTGCGCGATACCTTGCCGATGCGACCCAGAAAAAAACCGAGGGCGAGCATCGAGAAAACCGGAAGGATGTTGTGTGTAAGAACATGGAGCATGCAGGCGGTCCTTTTGAGCGTACATCCAGCGATCTGCGTCGCTGCATTCAGAATGAGCGACGTCTCTGAAAAAGCTGATTTCCATGCTTTTGAATAACTTATGCAAATGTATTTCCTCGTTCCACTCGAAACCGGAACACAGCCCAGCTTTTCAGTTGCTCGAACATACGGGTGCCACTGACGTGGACTGCATGATCGTCAGCTGGCCGTGGCGTATGGTGTTTGCTACAACAACGACTGCTTAGGGCTCTGATCGGACATACTGGAAATCCGCCACGCACGGTTCGCATTCGCCACTGGCGAGGAGTTAACGCGAGGCCCCGCCATCGCTGCACGCTCGATGCGAAGACATTGAATCATCATCGGACATGATATCCATGTTAAGATTGCCTTAGCGGGATTTCCGAACGCATATATTTTCAATGCCTTACGCGTGACTTCACGCGCCAAATCGGCGCCACTCCGCCGTCCGTCCCAACCGTCGCCCTTGCCCGGAAGCCCCTCTTCGGCTAATTGGCGCAGGTTCCGGAACCCGAGCCAACGAGGCCGCGATGCAGAATTACGAGTACAAGGTTGTTTCCGCCCCCAACCGGGGCGAGAAGGCGCGCGGCGTCAAGACGCCCTCGGACCGGTTTGCCCACGCGTTGGAAAACCTGATGAATGCCCTCGGCCGCGACGGCTGGGAATACGTCCGCGCCGACACCTTGCCCTCCGAGGAACGGTCGGGCCTGACCAAGCGGACGACCGTTTATCATTCCGTTCTCGTCTTCCGCCGTCCCGTGCAAGAAGCCACGTCCGAGGAACCGCCGCGCAAGCTTATCACCGCCGAACCTCCCGTGGGAAAAGCACCGCCGGTTCTTGTCGAAACCGAAGAGAACACCCAAGTAAAGACCGCTCCCGTTACAGAGCCAGAGATCGAAGGCGCGCCAGACCAATCGGAGCCCGTCGAGGCACCCGAAAAGTCCTAGCCGCTCACATCGAGCGCGAGTGCATGGATGCGCCCCACAAGTTCGGGGCCAAGGGCAGCATGAACCGCGCGGTGCCGCTCTATCCTGGTCATCGAAGCGAAAGCCGGGGCACGAAGAATGATCCGGAAATGGCTTTCGCCGCCGTCCCGATACCCGGCATGCCCGCGATGCGCCTCGCTCTCGTCCACGATCTCGAGCCGTTCTGGGGAAAAAGCAGCCCTCAACAGTGTCTCCATCTGTGCGCACACACGCATTTTTTCCAAATCCCCCTTCAAAGTGCCGGGAATTAGCCTAGACTGCATGCCCCGAGTCGAGAAGGGATGAGCTGAGGCCCACATGACAAGATCCGATCCGTTCGGTTTCGATATATCCGCTGCGTCGGATAAGAAGCGGCGCTCCAAAGGACGGCGTGGCATGTCCGGTGCGTTTGAGACGTCAAGCCGGGTCTGTGACCATGCCGGCTGCGAAGAAGTCGGCCAGTATCGCGCGCCCAAATCGCCCGATCAGCTTGATGACTTCTTCTGGTTCTGTCGCGAACACATCCGCGAGTACAATCTGAAATGGAACTTCTTTCAGGGTCAGACGGACGAGGAGTTCCAGCAGTTTCTCGACAAGGACCGGGTTTGGGGCCGTGAAACCAAGCCTATGGGCAAGAAGGATGTCGAAGACCGCGCCTGGGCCCGGCTTGGCATCGAAGATCCTATGGAAATCCTCGGCGCGAACGCCACGAAGAACCCGGGCCGCGCGATCGGGCGCAAACTACCACCGACTGAGCGTAAGGCGCTCGAGATTCTCGAAGCCAGGGACAGCTGGACGAGGATCGAGATTCGCAAGCAGTACAAGTCGCTGGTGAAGGATCTTCACCCGGACATGAACGGCGGCAATCGGGACGACGAGGAACGGTTGCAGGAGGTCGTCTGGGCCTGGGACCAGATCAAGGAAAGCCGGAACTTCAAGGACTAGGTCAGGCGGATTCCATCGCGGGAACTACCCCCGACCCTTCGAAGTCCTTTCCAAGTCAACTGGAATAAGGACCGTCGGCGGGCCGCCTGGCGCGGTCAGGCCGGTTTGAAGACCATCGCCACGCCGTTCATGCAATAGCGCTTACCTGTGGGCTTTGGTCCGTCGTTAAACACGTGCCCCAGATGCCCACCGCAGCGGCGGCAATGCACTTCGGTCCGGCGACCAAGGATACCCCAGTCGGCCTTCGTCGCGATTGCGTTCGGCAGCGGCTCCCAGAACGAAGGCCAGCCCGTACCGCTTTCGTACTTGGTCTCGGAGGAATAGAGCGGCAGGTCGCAGCCCGCGCAGTGGTAGGTGCCTGCACGCTTCTCCTGGTTCAGCGGGCTCGAGTTCGGACGCTCGGTCGCTTCTTCGCGCAGGACGGCGTACTGCATCTTGTTCAGTTCAGCGCGCCATTGCGCATCGGTCTTTGAAACCTCAAAGCTTTCGGCCGCGACCAGACCGCGCCCGCCTCCGGCTGCAAGCGCAAGCGCCGCGCCCCCCATTGCAAGAACCGCTCTACGTGTTGTCATTTACAAACTCCTTCACCTACTCGACTGCTTGTCATGTAAGATACATTGCCCCGGGATACGCGGACCGGGCGGTAAAAGTTGCGCCAGCCGCGTTCGCAATCGCGTGATGTCGCTTTCCGCTCATTCGACTTCGTCGGTCCCCTTGCACGCCCCCCAGATATGATCCATCAAGGCGTCTGTGGCGTGCGGAGCGCTTCCGCGCGCGTTTAGAACATGGCGGATACGATGTTGGACACCACTGCGAAACCCACCGAAGAAATCTCTGTCCGGGAGATGTTCGGGATCGACACCGAGATGAAGGTGAAGGGGTTCGCTGAACGCACGGACCGTGTCCCCGACATCGACCCGACCTACAAGTTCGACCCGGACACGACCCTGGCCATACTCGCGGGCTTTGCCTACAACCGCCGCGTCATGATCCAAGGCTATCACGGCACAGGCAAATCGACGCATATCGAACAGGTGGCCGCGCATCTCAACTGGCCTTGCGTCCGCGTGAACCTCGACAGCCATATCAGCCGGATCGACCTTATCGGTAAGGACGCGATCAAGCTGCGCGACGGCAAGCAGGTGACCGAATTCCATGAGGGCATCCTGCCTTGGGCGCTTCGCAACCCCGTCGCGATCGTCTTCGATGAATACGATGCCGGGCGCGCCGACGTCATGTTCGTGATCCAGCGAATTCTGGAGCATGATGGCAAGCTGACGCTGCTCGACCAGAACGAAATCATCACGCCGAACCCCTCGTTCCGGCTTTTCGCAACCTCGAACACCGTGGGTCTTGGCGACACGACCGGGCTTTACCACGGCGTCCAGCAGATCAACCAGGCGCAGATGGACCGCTGGTCGATGGTGGCGACCCTGAACTATCTGAGCCACGACGCGGAAACAGCGATCGTTCTGGCCAAGAACCCACACTACAACACCGACAAGGGCCGCAAGACGATTTCACAGATGGTGACGGTCGCCGACCTGACGCGGACCGCTTTCATGAACGGTGATCTTTCAACCGTCATGTCGCCCCGCACCTGCATCAACTGGGCCCAGAACGCCGAGATTTTCCGCAATATCGGCTATGCGTTCCGCCTGACGTTCCTCAACAAGTGCGACGAACTGGAGCGGCAGACCGTCGCCGAGTTCTACCAGCGCTGCTTCGACGAGGAACTGCCGGAAAGCGCTGCGAGCCAGAGCATAAGATGAAGACACTCGCCTCGATAGCCTTGGCGACGTTCATCGGGCTCCCCTTGGCGGCAGCGGCAGAGCCGACGCGGCTTGCTTCATATCCCGATGATGCGCTCGAACAGATCGACTTCCTGACCCGCTGCGCCGGGCTCTCACGGGCCCTGCAACGTGGTGGCATCGACAGAGAGCATTACGTTCCGCATGTCGGGGCCGACTTCAATGCAAAGCTCAGCGAGTTCGAACGCGCCTTGCGACCGCTGGTCATGACGTACTTCGGTTTCGATCCGAACGACCTCAAGATCATGGACGAGGGACGCAATCAGCTTCCACACGTCCGGATCGTGTCCTACGGGGTTGAAGAGACGATCAAGGCAAAGCAGGGTTTCTACGAAACGATGTCGCAGTTTCGCGAAAAGCCCGAATGGGATGCAATCGTGATCGAGGATCTCGCAACCTGCGGAGAAGCCCCGATCTGATGACCCAACGCTCCGACAACCCTGCCGATCCGTTCAAGAAGGCGCTCGCCGAGGCCACGAAGACGATGGCCGACGACCCGGAGTTGACGGTGTCCTACTCCGTCGATCCGCCGGGCCAGACCGCCGAAACGATGCGGCTGCCGCAGGTTTCCCGACGGATGACGCGGGACGAGGTTTTGGTTGCGCGCGGCACGGCCGATGCCTTCGCGCTCCGCCACCGTCACCATGACGCCAAGGTTGCCGCGAAATACGAACCCTCGGGCCAGATGGCGCGCGACCTTTACGAAGCGATGGAAAGTGCGCGCTGCGAAGCCGTAGGCGCGCGCGACATGCCCGGCACGCTCGGAAATATCGACGCCAAGATCGGTGCAGAGGCCGAGCGTAAGGGCTATGACCAGATCCGCGCCGCGCAGGATGCACCGCTCGCTCAGGCGGCGGGCTATCTCGTTCGCCACCTCGCTACGGGCCGCAAGCTGCCCACCGGCGCGGAAAACGTGATGGAGCTGTGGCGACCCTTCATCGAGGAACAGGCGGGCGGGACTCTGGAACGGCTTGACGATGTTCTGGCCGACCAGACCGCCTTCGCGCGCCTCGCCCGCGAGGTGATCCGCGACCTCGGCTACGGTGACCAGCTGGGCGACGACCCGGACATGGAGGACGAAAGCGAAGGCGACGAGGCCGAGCAGGAAGAAGAACAGGAAAGCCCCGACAGCGAAGAGGGGCAGGACGACTCCGAAGAAGCGGATGCGAGCCCCGAGAGCAGCCAGGAAGAGCAGGACGACACCACGCAGGCCGAAGTCTCGATGGACGAAATGGCCGACATGGAGGAAGGCGACGAAGCCGAGATGCCGGAAGGCGAGGCCCCTCTGGAACCGCCGCCCCCTGCCCCGCATTCCGATGCTGACCCGAATTACACCGTCTACTCGACGGATTTCGATGAGGAAATCAAGGCGGAAGAGCTGGCGGAACCGGCAGAGCTGGAACGGCTGCGCGCCTATCTCGATCAGCAGCTCGAACCTTTGAAGGGCGCAGTAAGCCGGCTGGCCAACAAGCTTCAGCGTCGTCTGCAGGCGCAGCAGAACCGATCGTGGGAGTTCGACCGCGAAGAAGGCATTCTCGACGCCGGTCGGCTGGCCCGTGTGGTCGCGAACCCGACGACTCCGCTCAGCTTCAAGGTCGAGAAGGACATGGAGTTCCGCGATACAGTCGTGACGCTTCTCCTCGACAATTCCGGGTCGATGCGCGGGCGTCCGATTTCCATCGCTGCGATCTGCGCCGACGTTCTGGCGCGGACGCTGGAACGCTGCCAGGTGAAGGTCGAGATCCTCGGCTTCACAACGCGCGCATGGAAAGGTGGTCAGAACCGCGAACGCTGGCTGGCCGAGGGACGGCCGCAGCAGCCGGGGCGGCTGAACGATCTGCGCCACATCATCTACAAGGGCGCTGACGCCCCGTGGCGGCGCGCACGACCCAATCTCGGGCTGATGATGAAAGAGGGGCTTCTGAAGGAAAACATCGACGGCGAGGCGCTGGAATGGGCGCACCGCCGGGTCATGGGGCGGCCGGAACAGCGCAAGATCCTGATGGTGATTTCAGACGGTGCGCCCGTCGATGACTCCACGCTGTCCGTCAATCCCGCGAACTACCTCGAAAAGCACCTTCGGGACGTGATCGCGATGGTGGAGAAGCGCAAGATCGTCGAGTTGCTTGCCATTGGCATCGGCCACGACGTGACGCGCTACTACGAGCGTGCGGTGACGATCACGGACGTGGAACAACTTGCGGGCGCCATGACCGAACAGTTGGCGAGCCTTTTCGATACAGACCCGCGGGCACGCGCACGCGTGATGGGGATCAGGAAGGCGAGCTAGCTCTTACGAGCCGTGACAATCGCCGCAGGGATAGGCACGCGCCAAGGCGGTCCATCGCCACAATGCTTGCGGACCCAATCCGCCACATCGGCGCGTATCGCCGATATCGCCTCCGCGCTTTGTCGGCGAAGCAGGTAGCCACCGCGCGCGGTACCTTCCTGGAACAGGCGGACTGGAGCGTCGGGCTCTCGCACGGTCCATTCGCTTGGCACGGTTGCAAAGCTGGTCGATCCAAACCCGGCGTTTCGCAAAGCGGGTTTCGCGATTACCGGTTGCGCATAGTCATTCGCACCGGGCCCCGGCGGAAGACTGACCTCAGGGTCGCCATGCTTCGCAATTGCGTTGAATACAGCGATTAGCGCGGTTTCCTTTTCCGATCCGTGCCAGACGCTGTAGACCAGCACTCCGTCGGGTTTCAGAACCCGGGCGCACTCACGGAACACTCGTGGCGGGTCCGGCACATGTGGGATGCCAAGGCCTATAGTGACTGCGTCGAAAGTTCCCGCAGGGAATGGCAAATCCATCGCATCCGCTTCGATGAAGGTAGCTCCGGGAACACGCTCTTTCGCAAGTGCCAACATCGCCTGGGAAAAATCCACTGCGGTGACTTCAGCGCCCGCGCCCACCAAGCCAGCCGCAACGATCCCATGACCGCAACATAGGTCAAGCACGCGACGCGCGGGTCCAACCGCCTCGACGAATGCCGGGACGCATTGTTCGGCGGCCGTCGCGAAACGGGTCGCATAGCTTGCCGCGACCTCGCTACTGGCCCATTCCTGCCGTTCGACGTCTGCAAAATCCATGTGTCAGCCTATCATGCCCGCACCTAAACTCAGAATCGTCGCGGACACGCTGGCAACTGCACGAAAATCCGGGCACAAAATCCCGAAACAAGGAAATGCGCGCGATGTTCCAGACTTTCGAAACTACTTCCCGGCCCGAACAGGGGCCTGCTCGCCTTTCAGCGCTCCGCGCCGCGTTCGAGGCGGCAGGTCTCGACGGTTTTATCGTGCCACGCGCTGACGCGCATCAAGGCGAATACGTCGCGCCAGCCGATCAGAGACTGGCTTGGTTGACCGGCTTTACGGGCTCTGCTGGGTTTTGCATCGCGCTTCGCGAGATGGCGGGGGTGTTCGTCGACGGGCGCTACCGCACTCAGGTCAAGGAGCAGGTGGATACGGATGCGTTCACGCCAGTGCCGTGGCCAGACATCAAGCCGGGCGACTGGCTAAAGGAGCACCTTCCAAAGGGCGGCCGGATCGGTTTCGACCCGTGGCTCCATACGAAGAAAGAGATCGCAGAGCTTGAACGAGCACTTGAAGGTAGCTCCATAGAGCTATGTGCTGAAAGGAATTACGTCGATGCGGTCTGGGAAGATCGTCCCGCACCGCCGCTCGGAACCGTCGCGGTTCAGCCTATTGAGTTCGCCGGCGAAACGGCCGAATCAAAACGCACTCGCCTGGGCGCGGAGCTTGCGGCGGCGGGGCAGGATGCGGCGGTTCTGACACTGCCCGACTCGATATCCTGGCTTCTCAACATCCGAGGTTCGGATATCGAGCGAAACCCGGTCGTGCAGGCTTTCGCGCTTCTGCATGCAACCGGCCGCCTGACTCTGTTCATAGCCCCGGAAAAGCTGTCCGATGAAGTTCGTGCCCATCTAGGGACCGATGTCACGCTGCGCCCGCCCTCGGCATTCGCGCCCGCCCTTCGTACACTCACCGGCCCGGTTCGCGTCGACCGTGCGAACGCCCCGTTTCAGGTTGCGCTCGAGTTGGAAGAGGCAGGCACACAGATCGATTGGGCGCCCGATCCTTGCCTGTTGCCGAAAGCGACGAAAAACGCGGCCGAGATCGCGGGGATGGAAGAAGCCCATCTTCGCGATGGCGCGGCGATGGTCGAGTTCCTCGCCTGGCTTGATGCCGAGGCTCCAAAGGGCGGGCTCACCGAGATCGACGTGGTCAAGGCGCTTGAAGGATTCCGCCGGGCAACGAACGCACTGAGAGAGATCAGCTTTGAGACGATCTGTGGCGCGGGGCCAAACGGTGCCCTGCCCCATTACCGCGTCAGCGAAGAGTCGAACCGTGCCTTGAAGTCGGGCGAAATCGTCGTGATCGATTCCGGCGGGCAGTACATTGACGGCACGACCGACATCACTCGCACGGTCGCCATTGGTCCAGTGGACGCTGAAGCCAAGGCGGCCTTTACGCGCGTGCTGCAAGGCATGATCGCCATCTCGCGCCTGCGTTGGCCGCGCGGCATCGCCGGAACTCATCTCGATTCCATCGCACGCTACAATCTCTGGCTCGCCGGCCAGGACTTCGATCACGGCACGGGCCACGGCGTCGGCTGCTACCTGTCGGTTCACGAAGGGCCACAGCGGCTTTCGCGAACGGGCGATGTGCCGTTTGAGCCTGGCATGATCCTGTCGAACGAACCGGGGTATTACCGTGAGGGCGCCTTCGGCATTCGGATCGAGAACCTAGTCCTGGTCGAGGATGCGCCAGCCATGCCGGGCGGCGACGCGCATCGGAATATGCTGCGATTCCGAACCCTGACTTTCGCACCGATCGATCGGCGGCTGATCGACGCGGGGGCCTTGACGGAGGCGGAGCGCGCGTGGCTGAATGACTACCATGCTGAGGTCGCTGACCGGATCGGTCCCCGCGTCTCGGCGCCCGCGCGAGATTGGCTCGCCGCGGCCACGCAGCCGGTCTGACATATTCCGGAAATACTGTACGACGAAACTGCACCCCAACGGGTAGTAGGAGATACGATATGGCGGATGATATCCGGATACGAGAACTGAACGGCACTTGGGTCGTGCGCGCGGGCGGGGCAGTGATCGGGGAATCGAAGCGGGCGGTTGAGCTGAGCGAAGGTGATTATCCGCCCGTCATCTATTTCCCGCGCGAAGATATCGCGATGGACTTCCTCGACCGCAGCGAGAAGGAAACGACCTCCCCGCACAAGGGCACGGCGAACTCCTACACGATTGTGGCGAAGAGCGGCCCCATCACCGATGCCGCGTGGAGCTACGAAAACCCGAAAGCGGGGATGGAGCCCATCGCGGGTCGGCTCGCGTTCAATACCGACAAGGTGACGGTGGAGCAGCTCTGAGACCACGCGCGTGAGCGCTGCTGCGGGCCTGTCCCTCAGCTATGCTCCTCTGCGGCAACGTCAGCGAGTGCACGGGCGTAGGCCCTGAGAGCATCAGTCTGGAACACAGCGCCTAACAGCTCGGCCTCTTCGCCGGGCGCACCCGCGCGCGTAACCGGGATGAAATCCGATCCCGTCGCCTCGAAGGTTCTGAGCGCCGCCTCAAGCGTCTGAGTTGAACCTAGCACGACGCCCTCTTCGATCATCGTGCGGCACCGTTCCTCGGACGCGGCGCGGCGGTGATCCATGGGGCGCAGGATCGCGGTCAGTCGGATCGTCGACGCAAGGTAGGCTTGAGGGCCTGCCGCCAGGTGCACGCCACGACGTTCAAGCTGGGTCAGGAAGAAGGACCGGTCGACAAGGCGCGAGGCGAGCGCGGTCGAAAGCGACACCGCAGTCATCACAGCCAAGCCCGTTTCCCAGTCTCCGGTCAGTTCAAACACGATAAGCGTCGTCGAGATCGGCGCCCCGAGTACCGCAGCAGCCACGGCACCCATGCCCGCAAGCGCATAAACCGTTTCGGCCCCTGACACTTCAGGCAGGATGCCCGTCGCTATCAGCCCGAAGGCGAGCCCGGTCAGCGCCCCCACAACCAGCGCGGGAGAGAACATACCCCCGCCCATGCGACCGCCAAACGTCACTGCAACCGCGATGACCTTCACGACCGCGAACACGACGGCCGTACGGAGATCGATCTGACCGGTCAGCGCGGCTGAAGTCGTCTCGTATCCGACACCGATGATGTGAGGGAACTGGATCGCGAGCGCCCCCAGCAGAAGGCCGGCAAAGGCAGGGCGCAGGTAGCGCGGCAGTCCCGTCCGGCGCTGGACGATGTTGCCCATGTCTTCCGCGAAAATCACGGCGCGCATCAGGATCGCCGCGACGACCCCTGAAACCAGGCCGAGAAGCAAGAAGGCGGGAAGCTCGACGTAAAAGGCCAACCCGCCCTCGGCGGGCAACGTGAACTCGGTCACGCCGCCGAACTCGAGCCGATTGATGACCGTCCCCGCGACCGCCGCGATCGCGATTGGGGCGAAGGCATGGACAGCGAAGTGCCGCAGCACGACTTCAAGCGCGAAGATCGCACCAGCGATCGGTGCGTTGAAACTGGCCGAGACCGCAGCAGCGACCGCGCAGCC
>CBDUOT010000031.1:0-33077 GCA_965368915.1 uncultured Rhodobacterales bacterium
CCATTGTCGCCAGCCGACACGTTGCCGCGCCTCGTATTGAGCCCCAGCATCGGCAGCCCGGTCTCGTCAAGGGCGGCCGCTACCTCAGATGCCGGAACATCGTAGGGCCAATGGCACTCGACTGCATCGAACCCGGCTGACTTCGCCGCAAGGATCGCATCGGGAAGCGGCCGGTCGGTCCAGAGAAAGCCGAGATTGGCGGAGAACTTCACGACTCCCACTCCACATCGAACTTCGTGACGACGGCCCTCATCTGGTCCTCGGTCAACCCGCGCGCGCCGGTGCCGCGCGTTAGCACTGCCAAGCGGGCCGTGTCCTCAAGTTCTTCGATGGCGTTGCACGCGGCCTCGATATCCTTGCCCGCCACGACGGGACCATGATTGGCCAGCATCACCGCCGAGCGTTTGCCCGCCAGCCCCCGCACAGCCTTACCCATCGCCGGATCGCCGGGCAGGAAGAACGGCAGAAGTTTCACACGGCCGAGCTTCATCAAAGCGTATGGCGTCAGCGGCGGAAGGAAATTGTCCGGGTCCACCTCGGGCATCATCGACCACGCAACCGAATGGCAGGAATGCAGGTGAACAACCGCGCCGGTGCCGGAGCGGGTGTCGTAGAACGCGCTGTGAAGCGGCATTTCCTTCGTCGGCGTGTCGCCACCGATCAAGGTTCCCGCGGCGTCGAAGCGCGACAGCCGTGCGGGATCGAGCCGCCCGAACGATGTCCCGGTGGGCGAGACGAGCAATCCGCCATCCCGAGTGCGGGCCGAGATATTGCCGGTAGATCCACCGGTCAGCCCCCGGTCGAACATCGACTTGGCCAGAAGGCAGATGTGCTCGCGCAGGCGCGATTCCTCGGTCATGGCTGCTCCAGCTTCGCAAAGGCTTCTTCGAAGAAACGTTCGGCGCCGAAGTTGCCGGATTTCAGCGCCAGCGCAATCTCGTGGCCACCCGTTTGGCATGAACACCACGGCACGCCGGGCGCAATCTCAGATCCGATATCCATTCGGTCGATCCCAAGCGCCTTGGTCACCGCACCGGATGTTTCCCCACCCGCGACCACGATCCGGCGTGCTCCCCGGTCTCGCGCCGCCACGGCGAGCGCTGCAAGTGTCTCTTCAACCACCTCTCCAGCGCGGGCGACTCCCAAAGCTGCCTGAGCTGCCCGCACCTCGTCCGGCTCAGCGGTGGCGTAAATGATCGGCGCCTGATCAAGATCCCGCGCCGCAAGCCAGTCCAGCGCCGCGCCTGGCCCGCATTCGGCAAGCCGCGCGGGGTCCAGCCGGTAGCCCTGGCGCCCCGAAGCGAGGTAGGCCGCCACCTGAGCGCGTGTCATGGCCGAACAGCTTCCAGACAGCACGACGGCGGCGCGGGCCAGGTCGGGGCGCGTGGGGCGTCGCGCCTCGTCCAGCAGAATTCCATCCTGCGCGTAAAGTGCAGGCAGCGGCATCGCGATAGCGGACCCGCCGGTCAACAGGGGCATGTCGTGGCAGGCCTCGGCGATTACCCCAAGATCGGCATCGGCGACCGCGTCGACGACGACATGCCCGACACCTTCGCTGGCGAGGCGCTTCAGCTCCTCTCGAACGGCCTCGGCGCCGCGTGCGACCGTCAGCCTGTCTACCAGCCCCACGCTGCCCCGCACCTGCGGCTGCAGAAGACGCATCAGGTTGCTGTCGCGCATGGGCGTGAGGGGATGGTCTTTCATCGGACTTTCCGCCAGCGGCTGACGGCCGACGAAAAGGTTCCCCATGAAGATCGATCGCCCATTTTCGGGAAACGCCGGACAATAGATGGTCTGCGCGACGCCCAGATCCTCCATGAGGGCCTCGGCGACGGGGCCGATATTGCCCTCCGCCGTGGAATCGAAGGTGGAGCAGTATTTCCAGAAGAAACGCCCGGCGCCTGCGGATTTGAGCCATTTCCGCGCCGCGCGCGCCTCCGAAATCGCCACATCAACCGATGCGGTTCGGGTTTTCAGCGCGATCACTTCAAACGCCGCGGTCCTTTCTGGCGGCTCCGATGGCACACCAATGCGCAGGGACACCCGGAACCCGCTGCGCGCCAGCAGCCCCGCAAGGTCCGTCGCTCCGGTGAAGTCGTCGGCGATGCAGCCGAGAACCGTGGTCACGGCTTTTCTCCTGGTAGGGTAAGACCCGCGTTTCGGGCATAGACCTTTGCGACGGCCGCGTCGTCCTCACCCCCCAGCCCCATCCCGGCTGCCGCGATGAACTGCTGAAGCGCGGCCGCTGTGATCGGCGCGCTGAAACGTGACGTGCGCGCGATGTCGAGCACGATACCAAGATCCTTCGGCCAGATATTCACCGAGCTTTTCGGTGAATAATCTCCCTCGACGATATGCGGCGCGCGGTTCTCCAACATCCAGCTCGTCCCCGCGCATTTGGAGATAACGTCGACGAATTTCTCAGGCGTGACGCCCTGGGTCATGCCGAAGGTCAGTGCTTCGGCCATAGCGGCGATATGCACGCCTGCCAGAAGCTGGTTTACAGCCTTCATGGCGGAGCCCGCCCCGGCAGCATCCCCGAGTTCGAACACGGTTGAGGCGATCCCGTCCAGAACCGGCCTTGCGGCCTCGAAGGCCGAGGCGGAACCCGAAGCCATCACCGACAGCTCGCCGCTCGCCGCCTTGGCCGCACCACCCGAGATCGGTGCGTCGAGATAAAGCACATCATGCGCGGCGCATCGCGCCTCCATTTCGCGCGCGAAATCCGGCGCGACTGTCGCAGAGGACAGGACCACCGCACCCGCACGCAGCTTCGGCACGACCCCGTCCTCGCCAAAGAGCACGCTTTCCGTTTGCGCAGAATTCAGCACGACGACGACGACAGCATCGAGGTCGCGCGCCGCCTCGGAGAGCGCACTGCCCGCACCGCCTTCCGCGCGAAACGCCGCGTTCCTCGCGGGATCGACGTCGTGCCCCCAAACCTCGTGACCCGCCCTCAGGGCAGAGCTGGCAATGCCGTAACCCATTGACCCCAGGCCTATGACGGCAATCCTTTTCGTGGAGTTCACGGCCAATCTCTCCCCCTCACAACCGGCGCATTAAATTTGGTATACCAAGAAAGGAAACGGGTTGAAAACCACGCAAACGCCAATGCGTCAGCAATTAAACGGATCGCGGCGCGGAGGTGCT
Organism: uncultured Rhodobacterales bacterium; assembly: GCA_965368915.1. Lineage (GTDB taxonomy): Bacteria > Pseudomonadota > Alphaproteobacteria > Rhodobacterales > Rhodobacteraceae > Albidovulum. Next base: position 3,151 of record CBDUOT010000031.1, read on the forward strand.
GGCGTGACGCAAAGATCGGTGCGTTTTTGCGGGAACCGATTGCGTGTGCCGACGTTACAACTGTGCCGGCGCGCTTCTGTCCCTGTCGCGTTCCCCGCCGGTAAATCGTAAGGGCGCATTACGCTCTGATTGGAACCGCCGAAGCCCTTTCCCCCGGGCTTCGGCGGTTCACTTTTTTTGGGGGGGGACGGCAGTCCAGCGATTGCCGCCGGACCGCCGCCTTTGAGTGTTTCGAATTACTTGAGCTTCTGCACCACGTGATCGGCGAATGCCGCGACCATGGCGTCATAGTATTCCGCGCTGTCGGTCGTGATCGCGGACAGATCCGTGCCCGGCAGGAAGAAAGGCCCGGCCTGTTCGAAGGTCACGGTCAGCTCGTAGTTGTCGAACTTCGTGTTGTCGCTGTCATGCGTCACAGCAACATCCCCGATCAGCTTGGAATCGGCAACGCCAACGGCGGACTGGAAGCTGCTCGCTAGCTCCACTTCGTCGATGTCCACAGAGACCTTGGCACCTTCCTCACCGGTCTGGCCGACGAGCGCGCCAACAATTGCGTTCTCAAGATCATCTGCGAGGCTCGTCCAATGGGCCGCCGCGTTTGTGTTTTGCAGGGCTTCCATGTCGACGCTGACCTCCACCTCGCGGACGATGGTTTCGGCGGTGACGGGCAAAGCGACCGACGCGGCAAGGCTGGCGAGGGTCACGAAAGCAAATTTGCGGATCATTATCATTCTCCATTGCGATGTCTCGTGGCCGCGAAATGCGGCCCCTGGTTAGAAACGCGGAAGATGATGCGGGAGTTCCCGCCGAAGGCTCGGGATCAGCCTGTCGGCTCGTTCCTGAGAGGGTCGTAGCGCCCGCGTGCTTCGGACGATCCAAGGACGTTGCCGATCACCCAAAGTGCTGGAACGTTGTCGCACAGGACTTTGAGGCAGACGAGGAACGGCACCGCAAGTAACGCCCCCGCGAACCCCCATAGCCATGCCCAGAAAACCACCGTGCCGAAGATCACCACAGCGTTCAGCTCAAGCCGCCGCCCGACGAAGATCGGCGTCACGAAATGCCCCTCGATCGACGTTGCCAGAAAGTAGAAGCCGGGCGCGAGCATGGCATAGCCGAGCGAATCGAACGTGACGATCGAAACAACCGCGACAAGGCCAATGCCGGCGACGGCGCCAACATAGGGTAGGAAATTGAATAGAAACGCCACCGCTCCCCACACCACGGGTTGCGGCATCCCGATCACTGCAAGACCCGTCCCGACGACAAGGCCAAGCACGGCATTTATCAACGTGATCGACAGAAGGTAGCGAGAGATGCTTTCTTCGACGCCATACGCGATCTTCAATGCCCGCTTCTTGTCACTGAGCCGCGGGAAGCTCTCGACAAGCTTGATGTAAAGCATGTCGCCCGAGGCGAGCAGGAACAGCGCGAGCACCAAAGCGACCAGCGCAGTCGTCGCGAAAGACGCGAGATTTACCATGGCGGACGTGACTATCCCGGGCTGCTCGATCGCGACCTTGATGACTTCGGGATCGGATGTGGCCTCGGCCAGCTCCTCGACGTTGTCCGAGGCCTCTTTTACCGATTGCAGCGATTGCGTGACGCCCCGCAGGCGTTGCTCAAGTTCCCGCTGCATGGTTGGGGCCTGATCGATCCAGTCCGAGACCGGCCCGCTCAGCAAGTAGCCGCCGGCGGCAACCGTCGCGGAGACGGCTGCGATCAGCACGGCGGCCGTGACGACGGGTGCTATGCCGAAACGCGCCAACGCACGCGTGACCGGGCTGAGCGTTAGTGCCAGGAGTATGGCGAGCACGAAGGGAAGCACGACCTGCTTGGCAAAAAACAGGGCGACGCATCCGCAGAAGAGCGCGATGAGCGCCAGATAGCGACGTATCGCGAGCGAGTGATCTGCAACCGCGACTTCGGGGCGGAGCCCGGGTCTTTCGTTGCTACTCGCCATCACGCACTCCCCCCGATGAAAACACTTTGCCCGGAAATGAACGCGCGAACCGGTACATTTGTTCCGCCGCATCGCAAGTAGCGAGCCCGCAAGACGTAAGCCTCGCCACTCGCAGCATTTGCTGCCACAACTGTTTTAAGACGGCCCGTCTGCGCGCCAGAGGGCTCGCCTTGGTAGAGGTGCAACGATGCAATGGAGAACGCCTTTCAACGCGCTCATGACGGTGCCCGCTTCGCTTGCTCTGGCGATCGGGCTGCTCGGCTGGGCCGCGTCCGAGGCTGAAAGAACCTTCGGAACGCCAGGCTGGCTCCTGTCGCTGGACGTGGATTCCGCTCGTGGCATCCTCACCATCGCGGCGACAGGCGCCATGACGGCCCTGTCGCTCGCCTATTCCTTGACTCTCGTCGTCTTCACGCTGGCGGCGTCCAGCATCGGACCGCGCCTTCTTAAACGCTTCACGACGGAGCGCGCGAACCAGATCACCGCCGGGCTTTTGGGGGGCACGTTCCTCTATGCGATCATCGCCCTTGGCACGTCGGGCGGACAGGTTCCCCGGATCGCTGCGCTGGGCGCGGGACTGCTCGCAATCCTGTCCGTCGTACAGCTGATCTGGTTCGTCCGCGTCGTCGCGCAGTCCGTGTCCGTCGATGATGAACTCGCCAAGATCGCTGCACGGTTGGAACGCGATTTGGCCCGGTTAAGGAAAAACAGCGAGGTAGAGGCGGAGCTTCCACCCGAAAGCGCGTTCAGACCTGCCGCCGAAACTGACGAAGCGGGCTATCTCGCGCAGTTCGACCGAGCAGCGTTACGCGCTCTCGCAACCAAGGCCGGTATCGTCGTCCGAGTCGATCGCCTCCCCGGAGAGTACCTTCTGACGGAAACGCCCGTGCTCAGCGTCGCGGGCGACGCCGACGAAGAAACCCGCGTCGCGCTGGAAGGTGCCGTGCGGCAGGAACCATCACGTTCGGACGCCGAAACCGTTCATTTCTCGCTGAACCTCATGGTCGAAGTCGCGCTTCGCGCCCTGTCGCCGGGCGTCAACGACACGTTCACCGCTCTCGCCGTGACCGACATGTTGTCCGGCGCATTGTCGTCGATCGCCCGAACCGAACCGCGGCCGGAGGTGCTGTTGGACGACTCCGGCGCTGCCCGAGTGGTCCTGCCAGGCGCGTCCATCCGACAGCTCTTCGATCAGGCATTTGAGCCTCTGCGCCGCGCGGCCTCATCCAACATTCTCATGTCTCAAGGTCTCGCTCGAGCGTATCAGCGGCTGTTCGACAGCGGCAATGGTGAAGCCCGCGCCGTGCTCGCCGAACATGCCAAGGCGCTTCGTTCCGATCTGGAACGCGCCAATCATGGTGAAGGCGATGTTCGATCAGTGACCGAACTGATGCCGGGGCCGCTTTCGTCATAGGCTGTCCTAAGCGTGCGGTGCGCGCCCGAGTACCGAAGCAGACAGAAAAACCCCGGTGCCTGCATCGAGAAAGCACCGGGGTTCTGAGGGTTTAAAGTCCGTCGCCGCGATCTGTGGTAACGGGCACCTATTCCGAATTAATCAGACCGGAGGGTTGCCGCGGACCGCCCGAGCGACCATCGCCACCACGAACAGAACGAGGAAGATGAAGAACAGAATCTTCGCGATTCCGGCAGACGCACCTGCGATTCCCCCGAAACCGAGGGCTGCCGCTATGAGCGCTACGATGAGAAAGGTGATAGCCCATCCAAGCATGCTGTAGTCTCCTTTCCGAGATTTTCTTACGTCGATGCCTCTCAACGCCGAACCTGCCATCTGGTTCCGAGGCGTCGAGGGAACCGGACCCAGCCCTGCCGCATTGATGGGGCATGAGAGATGACATTTCCCCCACCCGTAACCGCATAGTATTCATCATATTTTTCTGCCTCGCCGCCATCGCTGTTGGGCTTCCAGCAGCTGCGCAATCTTTCGGCGGCGCCACCGGAACCTCATCTGAAAGCGCACCGGCCGCCCAGACCGATGCGGCGGTCGAACAGCTTCTCTCCATTCTCAAGGATGACCAGGCGCGGGCCGATCTCATCAGCCGGCTTGAGGCTGAAACCGAAGCACCCGCAGCTGACGACGCGCCGCAGTCCAACGTTGCGGAGAACCTCGCAGAATCGGTGATCGGAATCGTCCAGCAGAGCGCGTCTGCGGTCAAAGCTGCGATCGGGGAGCTTGCCCGGATCGATCGTATCTTCGAAACGATCTGGGTCGTACTGGAAAGGGACCGGGAACTCCTCACCTGGCTTGGGGTCACGATCCTTGTCACGCTCGTCGTAGCGGCGGCGTTCCGGCCCGTACTGTCACGCATGTCCGTGCGGCTGAAACCGCCGCTTCGCGCCTCAATGCGCGATCATATCCGCGCGGCTTTCATTTATGCCTCATCCCGGATTGCCGCTCTCGCCCTGATCATCGCGGCGGGGCTGGCTGTGGTCTTCGCAGTCGCGCCGCAGGATGGCGCGGTTGTCGGCGTCTCCGTTCAGTATCTCTTGGCGCTCGGGCTGTTCGGCGGTCTTTGTACGATGCTCAGGGTCTTCGCAGCGCCCGATGCGGATCGGGAACCAGTCCTTTCCGACCTCGCGCCGCCAGCTCAGGCAATCGTTTACCGCAACATAAGGATGATGCTCGCGACTGCGATCTTCGGCTTCGCCCTATCCGATGTTTTCATCGGTGGGCGGTTTGACGTGTCCGCCACGCGCCCGCTGATTACCGCCCTCGCGACCGTGGTGCTGGCTGTCACGCTATTCGCCATCTGGCGCGTTTCCAAAGCCCTCAACGCGGCGCGTGGTGGTGGCACTGGCGTAGACGAACTCGAAAGCGAAACCATTGCAGACGGCATCCGGCGGCTCGGCGCAAAGGTATGGCCGCCGCTTGCGATGCTGTTTGCGTTCTACTGCTGGTTCGTCGTGACCCTGCGCCCCGCCTCGGGAATCGAGACGCTTGGCAGCGTCGCGGGTTACACTGCATTCGCTGTCGTCCTGTTGCTGATCGCCCTGCGCCTTACCCGGGTGGCGTCGCGGCTGCGCCTGCCTTTGCCTGATGCCGCGCTTGCTGGTGCGCCTCGACTTCGCGACCGCTTCGACGGTATCGCCACGAGCCTCGGCTGGATCCTCGCGGCGACGCTGGCACTCGTAGCGATGGGCGTACTGCTGCATGGCTGGGGCATCATCGACGTTGCCGCCAAGCTTGACGATCCGGCGATGCAGACCCTGCTTTGGCGCTTCGCTTCCGTGCTGCTGGTGCTTCTCGCCGCTGCGCTGCTCTGGGCCGTCGTCTCTTCGTGGATCGACCAACGTCTCAAGAAGGAACTCGGCGCCGACCACCGGCAGGCCCGCACCCTGCTCGCGCTGTTCCGGAGCGTGTTCACCATCGCGGTCGGCATCATCGCCCTGATGATCGCGCTGTCTCAGCTCGGCATCGATATCGCCCCGCTGATTGCTGGGGCGGGCATCATCGGACTTGCCATCGGCTTCGGGTCGCAAAAGCTGGTGGAGGACATGATTACCGGCGTCTTCCTGCAGTTCGAAAACGCAGTCTACGAAGGCGACGTGATCACGGTTGCGGGCCTCACGGGCACGGTCGAAAAGCTGACCATCCGTTCCGTCAGGATTCGCGCGCTCGATGGCGCCGTGCATGTCGTCCCCTTCTCGTCTGTCGACACGGTGACCAACCTCACGCGCGGCTTTGCCTACCACGTCGCCGAAATCGGCGTCGCCTACAAAGAGAAGATCCCCGCGGTCAAATCCGCGATGCAGGAAGCCTTCGACCGGCTGAGCGCCGAAGATTTGGGTGACGAGATCATCGACCCGCTGGAAATGCACGGCGTGACCGAGCTTGGCGACAGCGCTGTCGTGGTTCGGGCCCGGATCAAGACAACGCCAGCCAATCAGTGGGCTGTCGGGCGGCGCTATAACGAACTGGTGAAGGACGTCATGGACGAACGCGGGATCGAGATCCCCTTCCCGCACCGCCAGTTGGTGCTGCCCGATGCACTCGTGCGCGCCTTCGAAGGCGGGCGTCGGGAAAATGAAAAAGGTTCGGACTCCGAAGCTGCGTAGGGCGCGTGCCGGATCGGTTTCGCAAAAGACGGAACCGTCCTCGCGATGGTGCGTTGGGTTACGTGGACAGAAAAGGACGTGAATCACATGGAGATGAACATGTTTGAACTGACTGGCCTTGGAGGCCTCATTCTTCTCGCGCTCGATATCTGGGCGCTTGTGTCGATCATCGGGTCGGGGGCCTCGACCGGACGCAAGGTGCTCTGGTCCTTGTTGGTTATAATGCTTCCGCTCGTCGGCCTGATTATCTGGTTCTTTGCTGGGCCGCGCTCGGCAGCAAGCCGCGCCTGACGGATGCCCCGAACGGCAGATATGATCGCCGCGCTTCGGGGCGTTTGGAACGGTATGGATGACCTGAACCTCGGCCTGATTGCCGCGGGGGTGGGGTTCTTCACCGTGCTAGCGATCTTTCCCGCTCTCGGGGCTGTCGTTCTGATCTGGAGTATCCTCGCCGACCCGGCCGAAATCGGGGCACTTCTCGAATCCGGCCGGGCGCTCATGCCCGAGCAGATCTACGAGATCTTCTCTGCTCAAGTCTCGAGCCTCATAGACAGCCGTTCAGGCGCGACTCTTGGTTGGGCGACACTTGTCACCATCGTGTTCGCGGCCTGGTCGGCGTTGTCTGGGATCGGCTCGTTCACAAGGGGGATCAATGCAGCCTACGGGATATCTCACCGACCGGGCGTAGTGCGACGGATTTTGTCTGCCGCCGGACTCGCGCTCGCGCTCTGCGGTCCCGTTCTTCTGACTGTGGTTGTTGTGCTGATCGCACCGATCGCCCTGTCGTTCGTCTATCTGGGACCGGCGACGGAAGCGGGGTTGTTCGTTCTGCGCTGGGCGATCGCCCTAGTCGTGATCACCTTCGCCTTTGGTTTGATCTACCGCTACGCCCCGAACCGGCGCGGAGACAGGCCTGGCTGGATCACGCCGGGGGCGGTCGCCGCGGGTCTGGTGTGGCTTATCATGTCGGTCGGTTTCTCCATCTATCTCGGCAATTTCAGCAATTACAACAAGGTCTACGGATCACTCGGCGCGGCCGTCGCCCTTTTCATGTGGTTCTATTTGTCGGCTTATGTTGTCCTCCTCGGGGCGGCGTTCAATGCGCAACTTGAGGACGTACGAAAGCGGCAGACGCAAATTCGCCCAGCCTGAACCATTCCACGGAACCCGAGCGCGGTCTGGGCGTTTCACTCTTAGCAATAGCGATTGGACCGCGCGGGCGACCATCGAACACGCATCCCGCGACAAGACCTGAATCGTGGCCCGAATGGCGTCTTTCCGGCGCCCGGCGGAGCCGTGCGCACTGAAAAGGAGATGACCATGAAACGTGATGACATCACCAAAGCCGTCAGCGACGTCACCGAGACGGCCAAGAAGACGGGTGCAAAGGCCCTTGAGACGGCGCGCAAGGAAGCCGGCGAGGCCGCGAGCCAGGCTGGGTCCACGCTCAAGGACGCAGCTGAGGCGCGGGCTGAGGCCGGTAAGGATGCCATTTCCGATCAAGGGCACGCTTTCGCCGACCGTCTGCGTGATCAGGCGGGCGACCCCGAAAACAGCTTCCGGGGCCGCCTTCTGACTGTCGTGGCCGATGGCGTAAGCGAGATGTCCGACGACCTTCGCGGAAGCAGCCTTCAATCCATCCTCTCGCGGACCGAAACCTTCGCGCGACAGCATACCGGCGCCTTCGTTGCAGGCGCTGCACTGGCTGGCTTCTCGCTCGCGCGGTTCGCCATGGCCAGTGCGCGCGACAACCGTGGCGATCCGTCTCTGCGGCCGCAGGCTGTGTCCACCGGCAACCCGCCTGTCGGGCGCAGCGAATACGCACCCGCCCGCCCGGTCGTACCGAGCAATGCGGGCTCCGGGCTTAAATTGAACGCAGCCACGGAGCCGCAGTCGTGATCCCTCAGCCAGAGTTCAAGTCGACCGGCGCGCTTCTTGGCGATGTGCTGCACAACGTCACGCGGCTAATCCGTGGCGAGATTGCTCTGGCGAAAGCGGAGGTCGACGAAAAACTCCGTGTCGCCGGGATGGGCATCGTTCTCGTCGTGGCGGCTGCGGTGATCGCGCTGTCGGCTCTGAACGTGTTGTCTGCAGCCCTCGTTGCCGCACTTGTCGAACAGGGCCTCGCCCCGGGCTGGGCGGCGCTCGCCGTCGCAGCGCTTCTTGCCGTAATCGCGGGCATCTTCGCGATGAAAGGCATCAGCGCTTTGAAACCCTCGAACCTCGCGCCTCGTCGGACCGCCTCGAACGTCCGGCGCGACGCCGAAACACTCAAGGAGATCGTTGACCATGACACATCAATCTGACCCGCGGAAAATCGAATCTGAACTGGAGCGCGACCGCGCTTCTCTGGCCTCCACGCTGGACGCTCTGCAAGACCGCGTTTCGATCGACAGCCTCGCCAAAGAGGCGCTGGGCATGATCCGCAACAATGCGCAGGCCTACACGCAGTCCGTAGACAGCGCGATCCGCGCGAACCCGATGGCGCTTGCGCTGACGGGCGTCGGCATCGCCTGGCTGATCTTCGGTGGCAAGTCCCGCAAGGATGAACCTCGTTCTCATGCCGATGCCTGGCAGGGCGACGCGCTGAACGACGCATTCGGCCCGAACGGCCCCAAATCCAACGGGTCGACCGAAGACACGCGCTGGTCCGACCGGATTGACGATCTTAGGTCGCGCGCTTCGGCTGCGCTTCGTTCGCTTGAACGTGATGCGCGTCACCGCGCCGACGACCTGCGCGACTATGCCGGCGAACGAGCGAAGATCCTGTCGGAGTTCACCGTCGATATGAAGCGAAGCCTGCTCGACGGTCTTGATGACCTTTCCGGCGCTGCGCGCGACCAGATCGTCGCAGCGCGGGAGAAGGCTTATGCCGCGCGACTGCGTGTCGAGCGCTCGGCGCGTGACGGCAGCCGCGAAATGGGCCGCCTGATCGAAGAGCATCCGATGGTCGCCGGTGTCGTCGCCCTTGCGCTCGGCGCGGCCTTCGCCGCCGCCCTTCCGCGCACGCGGACCGAAGACAACGCGTTCGGCGCGGACAGCGACCGCCTTATGGATGCTGCGACCGATCTTCTGCGTCAGGAACGTGCGCGCCTTGCACGTGTCGCCGAGGGCGCCGCGGATGAGCTTAAGACCTCGCTGCGCGAAACCGCCGGCGCCGCGGCCGAGCGTGCCGCAGAGATCAGTGAGGATGTCCGGAACCGCGCCGCATCCGAGGCCAAGAAAGAGCCGACAGTCGGCTGATTATCCGGGGAACGACCCGCGCGCGATAAAAGTGCTAGTGCCATCTTGCATGCGCGCGGCGAACCGGTGGATGTCCTCGTGGGCATCCGCCGGTTTTTTCATGGCATCTACTCGGCAGCCGCGTTGATCATGGCTGAACAGCAGGTATCGGCGGATACAAGAACCCTACTCTTCGAGCGATCTTATATAGCCGACGATGTTGTCGATGTTTTCGGTAAACATGAATGTGTGGAACTCGGGCATTAGCACCGCATGATCGGGATACATGATCTTGATCCGCATGAGATCATCCGCCATGTACACCGCGATCGCTTGGAAGCTTGGCGGATATAACTTGAACGCGCCGCCCGGCTCAATGTTGTGACAGCGCGCACAATTGCCTTCTGAAAGGCGTTTGCCAGCGGCTATGTAGGGTTCGTCCTGAGCGACGGCTGGAGCACTCCCGAGCAGAGCGCCCAGAGTAGCAAACATCAACATTTTCATTTAGCGCCCCCCAAAAAACGGCTCTCTTCTAGACGGAGGCGAAGACTAACCACTCCCGACGCACGACCAATTGATGCGCGTCAGAGACGAGAGAGCAAGGAATAGAAGGCGCGGACGGCCGATCGGATGGCAAGTCTATGGTGGGCCATCAAAGGCGCCGATCAGGCTCTTCGTCCAGATTTCCGGATTAACCGAAAAAAGCTGATTCAGCTCCGGGTGATCCCACGCAAGCGCCAGATCATGTCCGGGTATTGGCCCAACAGTTCTTCGGGCAGGTCAAGCGCGATCCGGGCGTCGCGCAACGCGCCAACCGGATCCTTGCCCGTCTGGGAAAGAAGAAGCGCTCGGGCAGCGAAAAACTGGAACCTCATTTCGAGCTGCTTGTCATCCGGCAGCGCTAGATCCGAGATGAGTTTCAGCGCGGGCGGGTAATGCGCTTCGGATCTGTAGCGCGCCGCCAGAAAGCTGAACACGAGCGGTGAACCGACATGCAGATCACGTTCGCCGTCCCCGCCCTCTAAGATCGCGAGGTAGTTGTCGAGCGCTTTCACATAGCCTCCAAGCGCGAAATGTGCGGATGAAGCCGCGCGCCTGGCACGAGGGTCGTGGAAATCGTCCGTGCGGGTTTGAAAATAGAAATCCACCAGCCGCAATGTCACCTCCGGATGGCTGTTGCTGAGGTGGATGGCCTGAATGACGATATACTGATCGCGCTGGGACCGGGCTCGTTCGAGCTTGGCGAAGAAGGCTGCCTCGATCTCGTCGTTCCAATCGGTGTTACGATACCAGTCGGTCAATGTCGGGCACTTTGCGTTTCGGGGTTTGGGGGCACGAACGCGACATCAGGGCACGAACTTGCCGCTCTGGCGTGCGCTCACGTTGTCACAGCCCGCTTCGCCTTGTCCATAGATGGACGTCGATCCGTTCTTCGCTACCTGTGTGCGGTTCATACGAAAAACCGCGCCGCCCAAGTGGGCGGCGCGGTGTGGCGTTCAGTGAAGGCTGATCAGGCTGCCGCGTCGAAGCGGATCACGACATGCTCGCCAAGATCGGGCTGGCGGTCATCTGACAGGTTCGCGCGCAGAACCTCGAAACCGAAGACCAGCGCGCTGTCGGTTGCGGTCCAAAGCGCCGCTTCCTGCAATGTCATGCGCAGAAGGCAAACCTTCGGATCGTCGATCCCGTCGGGAAACCAAGCGGAGGCAACGGGCGACCAGAGTTCGGTCAGCTTTTCGCGATCCTCGACCTGTTCCAGTGGGCCGGACATGCAGGCATAGAAGTCCTGGTTCTTTCCGACGAGGCAGAAGTGCGCTTGCGCGCCCTGCCCGACAGAGCGAACCAGGTCCGTGTCCAACCCGGTCAGGAACCACAGCACGGCTTCTTCCGGATCGGCGAAGTGGGTCATCGGCTGCATGTGCTGCCCTGACCCCTCGACTCCCAGCATACCTGCGCGCACCTCATCGAGATGCTCGAAGAGTTTCGCGCGCTGGTCTTCGTGAATTTCCGAACTGATGGTCATCACGTTTCCTCACACGTTCCGAAGCCAGTCGTCGACTTCGCGTTCGGCTTCGTTCTTGGCGTGGCCGTACTTTTCCTGGACGAGCCCGACGAGCTCTTCACGGCGGCCTTCGGCCTTGTGCCACTCGTCATCGGTGATATCGCCCCATTTGGCCTGAGCTTTGCCTTTAAGCTGCTTCCAGTTTCCTTCGACTTGGTCCCAGTTCATGATGTCCTCCATGGGTGAGTGAGGTGCTTGGTTGCACTACCCAATCAACGCGCGGACGACCTGACCTGTTCCAAAGAGAACCGCGCTTCCGGCGGAAATCCCCGATTCGATGCAAACTGTCGCATCCGTCCATTCGGAACCGCGCGGGCGTTCCCCGCGTTGGGCCTGCGGGACCGTCAGAAAAGGGGGAAGTCGTGGATAAAACTGCCCGACTCGCGCACTACGCAATGATCCTTGTGGGTGCGGTCGCACTGCTCGCGTTGCTCCACTATGCAAGCGACATCCTTGCCCCGATCGCGCTCGCGCTTGTGGCGGGTGTCGTTCTCTCACCGTTGTCCGATTTCTGGGAAGACCGCGGCTTTGCGCCGCTCTGGGGCGCACTTCTCGGCCTCGTGCTGACGCTGGCGTTCGTGGCTAGCTTGATCCTCGTCTTTCAACCCATCGTCGCGCAACTGGTCGAGCAGGCCCCGAAGGTCTGGTCAGACATGCGCGAAGTCGTCGGCGGCCTTCGTGGCCTCCTGCGCGGCCTGTCCGAGGTCTCGAACGAAGTCGCAAGCGCGATCGCGCCCGAAGCGAATGCCGCCCCGGCCGCCGGTTCGGGCGAAGAGGCGATGCCATTGCCGACGGTAACGGACGCTCTGCTCGCCGCGCCCGCGGTCCTCGCGCAGATCCTTGTCTTCGCCGGGACGCTCTTCTTCTTCCTGCTCACGCGCGCCGAGATCTACGGCTGGACCTCGCTCCGCCTTTCTCAGCACGGTGAACGTGCCGCCTTCGCGCACCGTCTGCGTCGGGCCGAGCGGAACGTGTCCCGATATTTCCTGACGATCACTCTTATCAACGCCGCTCTTGGCGTGATCACCGCGCTCATGCTGCGCCTGATCGGACTCGAGGATGCGATGATCTGGGGCGCTGTCGCCTTTCTGGTCAACTTCGTTCTTTACCTCGGGCCGGCAGTCTTCGTCGTCGTTCTCGTGTTCGTCGGCGTCGCCCAGTTCGACGGGCTTCATTCGATCGCGCCCGCCGCGTGCTTCGTCATTCTGAACGCGACCGAGGGGCAGTTCATCACCCCGGCCCTCGTGGGTCGCAACATGGCGATCAACCCGCTGCTGGTGTTCCTGTCGCTTGTTTTCGGGCTGTGGCTTTGGGGTCCGATCGGCGGGATCGTGGCGATCCCGCTTCTGCTCTGGGTGCTCGTCCTGAACGGCGCGATGGCCGAGTCGGTGGAGCGGAGCGTTGAAATCGAGCCCGCCTGAACGAGCGTCAGACCATTTCTTCCGGAACAACGGCCACGTTCACCGCGACCTCTTCCGCCGCTTTCAGGTCATAGGGCAGGATGAAGCCGCGACGCTGCGCTGGACGTTTCCGCGCATTTTCCAGCGCCATCGTCCGCCAGGCGCCGACTGCCCGGACGGGGTCGAGGAATTCATCCCCTGCGTCTTCGGGCAGCCAGTGCCGCATCACCTTCTGGCGTAGCGCCCGCACATCCTGCCGGGACGTGATGAAAAGCCCCGCCTCGGTATCCCACCTGAGGCTGCGGCCATTCAGGTTCGCCGAAGAGACTAGCGCCGCACTCTCGTCGAAGATCGACACCTTCGAATGGATGTAGACCAGCGGCGCATCATTGATCCGGTCGCGTTCGATGTCATTGGGACAAGTGCCGTTTTCGACTCTTGGCTGTGCGGCCGCGCCGACAAACAGCCGGTTGCCGAAGCCCTTCTTGAGGATCCGCAAGGCGCGGGATTGAAGGAACTCCCCATACCGCGCGTCGAGGCCGACGTGCCGCTCGAACGCCACCTCTTCGGGCGCGCCGGGCATGATCAGGATCACACCCAGTTCCGGATTGCTTTCGCCAATCGTCGCGAGGTAGCGGGCGAGCTTCAAGTCGCGAAAGAACTGCGTTTCGATATAGATGAGCCGTTTGGCCCGTCGGGCGAGATGTTCGTGCGCGACTGCCAGTTCCTGCACGAGCGTCTTCGGCCCGAACCGGAACAGATTGTCGGTGCGTGCCTCCGAAATCGTTCGCAGAACGCGCCGCTTGCTGGCCGGCCGCCGTTCGCCCGCCGTGATGTGAAGGAACGATTCAAGATGTTCCTGTGCCTCGCGAACAGCCGGACCGTCGACAAGAAGCTGCACGTCATGCCACGTGTCGTCGGCCTCGCGATCATGGCGCGGCGTGTCGAAGCGCCGCTCGTCGAGGTCCAGACCCCCGATATACAGCCTCTTGCGGTCGAACACGGCGAGCTTCTGATGATGCGTCGCGGGATAAAGACACGGCAAGGGAAGGAGCTTTGGCCGGAAGCGCCCGCCGGGCCGTTCAACCAGACGCTCGGCCGTGCCGGGCATTTCCCGGATCGCAACCTTCCGCTCATCAGGGGACATCCGGTTAAGCCAACGGGCCGCGCGCACCTGCTTGCCGAGGATAACCGGCCAGAACAACAGCCGCAGCGCCAGCCCCGTTCGCGCCGGATGCATGGCCGGTATCGCCCGAAGCTTCGCATCGGGTCCGGCGATCTCTGCCGCAGCGATCAATTGCCGGATGCTGCGCCAGGTCATGCGGTGCAGGTCCGCGCCTACCAAAGGGTCAAAGTCAGTAATGACCAGCGTTATCGACACGCCACGTTGCAGTGTCGCGATGATAAGGTCGAACCATGTCCGACCGATTGCCTGTGCCTCGGGCGAGCGAAGCTTGGTCGTCGGGTCGAATATGCGAAAGCTCGCCCAGATCTCCGACGTCGCGGTCATGAACTCTCGCTCAAGCGCGGGATAGGCCTCTTCGGCGGTCAGAAGGGGGCGAAATAACGACTGCACAGATGGATACTCAACGATTTGAAGCATGGCGGCGCGGAGGCGAACTACGATTGAACATACCAGCCCAACGCCGGTCCGCGCAGCGAAGTTCCCTTCAGACCGCTTCGGTGGCGGCGCTCCGCTCTTCGCCCTTCGTCAGCGGCATCAGGTTGAAGCCCACCCTGATCTCGTAAAAGCCGTCTTCCTGCTTCCGCTCCACGCTACCGCCAAGCTGCATCGCGAACGCCGAGGCAAGCTGAGTGCCAAGCCCTCCGTGCTGCGCGTCGCCAGGAAGCGGGACGATGTCGGGGTCCGTCGGCTGCAGTCCGGTTTCGATCGTGTTCCGCACTTTCAGTTCGACTTCCGTATCGCTCATCCGGGTGAAGGAAACCCAGATATGCGCCGCCGAACCGTTTTGGCTGCTCGCATATTTCATGGCGTTCGCCATCGCCTCGGCCATGAGAAGGGCAAGTGGTACCGCCTGATCCGGTGTCAGGCGGACATCATCGAACTCGGTCGAAACCGAAAATCGCCGTTCGAGTCCATCGCCCAGATTGGCTATCTGGCGAACGATCGTTGACAGCAGCTCGTCAGCGTGAATGTCCGAAAGGCCAGCAGTCTGGTAAAGCTCCCTGTGAATGGTCGCGAGGCTCATCACCCGGTCCTGCAGGCTGCGCATGATCCGCTTCGCATCGGGTGACTGGGTTCTGCGCATCTGCATGTTCATGATCGATGCGATCAGTTGCAGATTGTTCTTAACCCGGTGATGGACTTCGCGCAGAAGCACTTCCTTCTGGTGGACCATGTCTTCCAACTCTGCCTCGTCGTGCAGAATGGTCTCGGTCATTCGTTCGTAGGCGCTGGCCATCTCTTGCAGCTCCAGCGGGGCAGAACGTACTTCGATATCCCCGACGAGCCTGTTGCCCCCCGCGAAAGACTTCAACGAGGCGCTGAGTTTTCGGATGTGGCGGATCACGAGCCGCTCTGCGGCAAGCCAGGCCACCACGACGCTCGCCAGCCACATGAGGGCGGGGAACAGGATGGGTACAGTGGCGAACGATCCTGAGAGGACGCCCTCAGGCAACTGCGAGCCGAGCGCATAAAGCTCGTTCGGCACGAGCGGCACGACCGAAAAGACCCGGTTCGTGTCCGCTTGGGACATGCCAGAGAATGAAAATGCCCGGTCGCCGGTAAGCACCGACAGCGCACGGTCGCGGGGCAAAGCAGGGGCGAGATCGTCGAACGGTCGCGATGCCGTCAAGACGGTGCCATGTTGATCGAATGTGACCATGGTCAGGGGCGCGTGAGCGGGCGGAACGGTATCCTCCGCAACACGAAGGCCGCTATGGGGCAAGGAAACGCTGACGAGGCCACGATATGTGCCGTTGTCGTCGAACACGGGATGCGAAATGGCAAGCACCGAATCCCCCGTCACCAGCCCGACAGGCTTGACGGCGAACGCCGTCTTCAGCTCGCGGTTGCTGCGCTGGAACAACGGGTCCTCGGCAAAGTCGAAGCGCTTCCCCGCCGAATTGCACTGACTTATCCCGTCCACTGGCACGAAGGCGATAAGGGAATACTGCGTTTCCTGGCGTAGCAGACCCTGCAAAAGGGCCGAACAAGCCTCGTTGTTCCCGGCAATGTGCCAGATTGAATAGGCCAGAACCGTTGCCGCGCCCCGCGCTTCCTGGATCAGGCGCAACTCACCGCTCGCCTCGCGCATCGTCTCGCCCATGACCGCAGCTTCAGCGCGTGCGCGGGATTCCTCCATCACAGAGAAGGATTTAAGAGCCGAGATGATGGTCAGCGGCAGCAGAACGGCGGCAAGCATGAACGCGATCCGGAACCCGAGCCGCGACGTCAGGCCGGGCTCTTCGACCGTCCGCGTCATACCGCCTTGGCTTTCGGGGTGGACATTGCGGCCAGATCCGGGCCGTGCGTATCCGGTAAGGGGTTCTCGCCCGCTTCCAGACCCAGAAGCTCGGCCAGTCGCGCCCGCGCCCGGTTGGCGCGGCTCTTGACCGTGCCGACGGCAACGCCGGTCATTTCAGCGACGTCATCATATGAGAATCCCGACGCCCCGGCGAGGATCAGAACCTCGCGGTGTTCATCAGAAAGCTGGTCGAACGCGTACCGGAAATCGTTGAAGGCGAGGCGTCCGTCATGGTCGGGCTTGACCGCGATCTTCGCGGCATGAATCCCGTCGGGATCCGAAACCTCGCGCTTTCGCTTCCGTCGGTCAGAAAAATAGGTGTTGCGCAGGATCGTGAAGAGCCACGCGCGCAGGTTTGTTCCCGGCTTGAACTTTTCGATGTTGGTCCACGCCTTGACGATCGTGTCCTGCACGAGGTCGTCCGCCGTGGCCACGTTGCCCGACAGGCTGATCGCAAACGCGCGCAGCGCCGGCAGATGTTCGGGAAGGGCTTCCCGAGGATCGGACGCTTTCATTTTTTTGCGTCCTTCTGTCGGAGCTGCTCGATCAGATCCTTGAACCGGTCCGGGACATCCTGCTCGAGTGCTTCCTGGTAAACGCGCTTCAGATTCTCGTCGATCTGAGCTTGCAACCTTGCCTTGTCTTCGGTTTCATTCATATCCGCGCACATCTTTAAACATTTTTTCATCAGCTGACGGAACCTAACGCGCAACTCCGGAGTTGGTTCCAAGAAATTTTCGACAAGGAGAAAAATAGATGCCGTCAAGCGACACGAAGGACTTCGCTACGTCCGTTGCAGCAAACGTTCCCTTCCTGCGGCGTTACGCGCGCGCCTTGACCGGTAGCCAGGAAACGGGGGACCGCTACGCTGCCGCGACGCTCGAGGCGCTTTTGCAGGACGACTCGGCACCCGATGCCAATTTGGACCACAAGATCGCGCTGTTCCGCGCCTTTCACCTGGTTTGGGCAAGCGCTGGCGCCCCGGTCGGCGAACCTGACAGCAACCTGTCGGCGCGCGCGCAGGATCACATGGCCGACCTGACACCCAACACGCGCGAAGCCCTTCTTCTGCACGCCATCGAAGCCTTCACGATCGACGAAGTGTCAAAGATCATGCAGATTACTCCCGACGAGGCGGCCGAGCTTGTTGCAATCGCCCGACGCGAACTGGAACGCTCCGTCGCCGGCAAGGTCATGATCATCGAGGACGAGGCGATCATCGCGCTCGACATTTCCGGTATCGTGACCGAGATGGGCCATGCCGTTACCGGAATCGCGCGGACGCGCACTGAAGCCGTCCGGCTTGCATCCGAAAACAAGCCCGACCTGATCCTTGCCGACATCCAGCTTGCGGACAATTCTTCGGGCATCGACGCGGTGAACGACATCCTCGGCCAGTTCGAGGATCTGCCGGTCATCTTCATAACCGCTTTCCCCGAACGTCTTCTGACTGGTCAGCGACCCGAGCCGGCCTTCCTGATCACCAAGCCGTTCTCGGAAGACCAGGTGCGCTCTGCGGTCAGTCAGGCGATGTTCTTTTCGTCGACGGAAACGCTGGCCGCCTGAGCCGGTAACGGCAGACGGCCAGCAAAAGGCGCTGCGGCCCTATTTGGCCGTGGCGCGCAGCATCCAGGCCGCCTGTTCGTGGAATGCCGACCGGGCCGTGATAAGGTCGGCTGTTACAGGATCGCCCTGCTTCTCGGCGCTTTCGATCACTTCCTTCATGCGCTTGGCCACGCGGGTATGGTCATCCGCCAGATCTTCGACCATCGCCTGCGCCGAAGGCAGCTTGTCTGAGTCTTCGACAACCGAATGGTCAATGATGTCGCGGATACGAGCCGGCGCAAGCTGTCCCAGCGCGCGCATCCGCTCGGCGATGACATCGGTGGCCGCGAACATGTCTTCGTACTGTGCCTCGGTCAGCTTGTGGATCGGGTAGAAAAGCGGACCTTCGACGTTCCAGTGATAGGCATGGGTCTTGAAAACCAGCCGGTAGGTGTCGGCCAACGCCTCGGCAAGCCCGTCGGCAACGCGCTTGGCATTCTTCACTCCGGTTTCGACTTTCTCGGCCGAGGGGGCAACGTCCATAACTTCAGACATGACATCTCCTTGAGGTTGGCAGCGCGCACAGGCGCGCGGATATGGATTTGCCGGACCCTTTCTCTGGTCCGGTCACTCTCCAACGCGGCTGTGTGCGACTAGGTTCCTTATGGGCCGATGGCCGACGCCATCTCGCGCAGCACAGCCTGCGTCGTGAACGGGCGCTTCAGCACTCTCCAGCGAATGCCCGTGCGGTCGCAAGCTTCGCTCTCCATCTCGGCCTCGTCACCCAAAAGGATAAGCTTGCCCCCTCGCTCGCTGACGGCGACATCCACCTTCAGGCGGGTCAGGCATCTTGGCCCTGCCTCGACGAAGGCAAGCTTCAGCCGGTCGCAGCTCCTCAACGCCTCGAACACGCCATCGCAAGTCGGGTGTGCAAGGACAACGGCGTGACGGTCGAACTCCGCCACCGTATCGGACAGGTCCTGAAGAACGACGCGGTCGCGGACGGCAACCAGATAAACGTTGCCCGCGGATGGGCCGCTCGGATCCATAAGCATGACAGCCCCCGAAATAGGAAAGGCCGATAGTGGAACCAAACCGAGCAGCGCGCATTAAGCTATGACATAGGTGGGGGATATCCGCTGATGCCTAGCGTCGCATGCAAAGACTGCCCTCTTCGCAAACAGACCCTGTTCATACCTTTTTCAGAAGACGAACTGAAATTCATGCAGGCGTTCAAGACCGGCGAGCTGAAGGTCGAGCCGGGTACGACGATACTGATGGAAGGCTCGAACAGCCCGCAGCTTTACACCGTTCTCAGCGGCATGGGGACGCGCTACACCACGCTGGAAAATGGCCGCCGTCAGGTGATCAACTTCCTTTTCCCGGGAGACTTTACCGGACTTCAGGCGGGTCTCATGGGCGAAATGAAACATTCGGTCGAGGCGACCACGCGCATGACGCTCTGCGCGTTCCGACGCGAAGACCTCTGGACGCTGTTTCGCCAGCACCCCGAGCGCGCCTATGATCTGACATGGATTGCCGCGGTTGAAGAACACTTCCTTGGCGAAACCATCGCCTCGCTCGGTCAGCGGGATGCGACCCAACGGATCGCGTGGGCCTTCGTTCGAATCCGCGAACGGCTCGCCGCCGCGGGCCTTGCCGAAGGAAAGCGCGTTCCTCTGCCGTTCCGACAGCAGGATCTGGCGGATGCTCTTGGGCTTTCGCTCGTCCACACCAACAAGACGCTGCACGCGCTTCGGTCAGACGGGCTGGCGACGTGGAGGGACGGGAAGCTGAGCATCGACAATCTGGCAAAGCTCGCGGATATCGCGCTTATCGATCCTGAGCGCCCTCAGGTGCGCCCGTTGATGTAGCGATCGACGTACGTCAGAATTTCGCGACGCCGATCACCACGCCCACCGCGATAAGAAGCGCCCCGGCCGAAATGTTGATGCGCCGCAGAGTGCCCGGCGACTTCAAAAGCCCCCGCGCCCGCCCGACTAGCGCGGCGATGATCAGGTTGCCGATCAACGGCACCGACATCGACACCACTGCAATCACCACGATGTCCGGCGCGGTCACATGCCTAAGATCGAAGAAGCCCGGCAGCACGCCCATGTAGAACAGGATCGCCTTCGGGTTACCGAGAATCGCGGCGAGACCCGCCATGAAGCCCGCCCAGCGGCCGGGCCGCGTCAACCGGCTGTCGGTCGAAATCGGCTGACCGGCATGTCGGATCAGAAGCCAGCCCATGATGACGAAGATCGCCGCTGCGACGTAGCGCATCACGGTCATGAAGTCGCCCCACTGCTCGACGATCCAGGCAAGCCCGAAGACCGCGACAAGCGGCCAGAGAAGGTCACCGATCGTAACGCCGAAAGCGAGTGGCCATGCGGCCGCGAAGCCGCCGGTCAGCGCCCGCGCGGTGATCGCCACCCAGACAGGGCCAGGCGTCGCCCAGAGGATGCCGACCGCGCCAAGGTATAGCAGAACAGACGCTGCGCTCAGTGTCATGAGGGTGTCACCACGCGCCCGAATGCAGACCGATCCCCTGTGGGGAGGGCATGATGAGCGTTGAATTGAGGGTTGCCGAGTTTCTTTTTGCCATTTGTTTTCAGTGCACCGACGGATTTTTCCAGCGTGATAAGCCCACTCATCCGGCTTCCGGCAAGGTCAGGCTCCCGTCTTCGGCCAGCGGCCAGAATGGATTCATCGCGACCTCCCAGACATGCCCGTCCGGGTCCGCGTAGTATCCGCTGTACCCACCCCAGAACACCTTTTCCGGCTTCTTTAGCGGCGCCGCGCCAGCCTTCACGGCCGACTCCCACGCCCCGTCCACCTCGGCCTCCGAAGGGAAATTCTGGGCCAGAGTTATGGCCCCCGTCCCAAGCTCAGCCCCGGGCCGCCCCTGATCCTTGGCAAGCGCCTCTTTTCCGAACAGTCCCAGAAGCGCACCGTGCATCTGATAGAAAACTACACCCTCTTGCGCCTCGGCAGCCTTCCAGCCGAGCGTTTCGTAGAAGGCCCGCGATCTCGACAGGTCTTCCACGCCGAGCGTGATCAGGGTGACGCGTTGCGGTGTCATGATAGATTCTTCTCCTCCACGACCGAGAGCCCGTCCGTCTCAGAAACCTCGAATGCCTGCGCCCGATGTTCGAGCGTGTCGAAAAGCTCCGCGCCCGTTCCGGTCAGAAAAGCCTGCGCGCCAAGGCTGCAGATTTCGTCATAAAGCGCGGCGCGCCGGTTCGCGTCCAGATGGGCGGCTACCTCGTCCAGAAGCAGGATCGGAGGAGCGCCGAAATCCTCGGCGAGCGCGCGGGCATTTGCAAGCACCAGCGAGATCAACAGCGCCTTCTGTTCGCCTGTCGACGCCTGAGCGGCAGGCATCCCCTTGGCGGCATAGCGCGCATCCAGATCGGCGCGGTGCGGCCCGACCAGCGTGCGCCCGGCCGCCATATCGCGCGCCCGCCCTGAGGCGAACGCTTCGGCCAAGGCTTCAGTATGTACCGGGTAGTCCGCGCCTTCAGGTCCGAGAATGGCCAGATCGGCCACCGGAAAGGCGGTCTCAGTCTCTGCCTGCGCTGCGATGACCCGGCTGATAGCGGCCGCGCGGTTGGCGTGAATCTCGCCACCGGCCTCGGCCATTTGTGCCTCGAGCGCACCATACCAACCGGCGTCGCGCACGTCGTCTTTCAGAAGCCTGTTCCGTTCCCGCATGGCCTTCTCGTAGGCCAGCGCCGCTTCGGCGTGGCCTGGCTCGAACGACAAGGTCATCCGGTCCAGGAACCGCCTCCGTCCCTCTGCGCCCTCGATCCAGAGACGGTCCATCGCCGGGACCAGCCAAAGGATCCGCGCAATCCGGCCCAGCGACGCCTGCGGAGCTGGCTTGGCGTCGATGGTAACGCTTCGGGCAGAGCCGGGTTCGGCAAAGGTTTCCACCTCGTGGTGCTGGTGAAGGCTCAGCACGTCCGCCCTGATCTTCCAGCCGAGCACTTCCGGGCGTCGCGCAACCTCGTCGGTCGCCGCCCGGCGAATACCGCGCCCGGGCGACAGGAAGGACAACGCCTCGAGGATGTTGGTCTTTCCCGCGCCGTTCGGTCCAAAGATCGCGACTGGGCGCCCGTCAAAATCCATCTCGGTGCGCCGATGCGACCGGAAGTGCGACATGAGAAGCGATGTGACGGCAAGCGCTGGCAAGCTTAGGGCCCTTCATCTTGCCAAGATTATCGTCGCCGGATTCCCCGGCGAAGCCGGATTAGACCCGCATCGGCATTACGACGTAAACCGCCGAGGTGTCGTTTCCTTCGCGCATCAAAGTCGGGTCGCCCGAAGAGTTGAACATGAACACCGCGTTCTCGCGGTCGACCTGGCTCGCGATTTCAAGAAGATACTTTGCGTTGAAGCCGATCTCGAGCTTTTCGTCGCCATAGGCCACGGCAAGTTCTTCCTCGGCCGCGCCGGCATCGGGCGCGTTCACGGAAAGAATCAGGCGATCTTCTTCGAGCTGTAGCTTTACTGCGCGCGACCGCTCGGAGGAAACGGTCGAGACTCGGTCCACCGCCTTCGCGAATTCCGACGCATCGACCTCCAGCTTGCGCGTGTTCCCAACGGGAATGACGCGGGTATAGTCGGGGAACGTGCCGTCGATGACCTTCGACGTCAGCGTGATCGCGGGGGTGGCGAAGCGTACCTTGGTTTCGGATACCGATACGGCGATCTGCGTCTCATCATCGTCGAGAAGCTTTCTGAGTTCGCCCACGGTCTTCCTCGGAACGATCACGCCCGGCATGTTCTCTGCCCCATCGGGCAAGGGCGCGTCGATGCGCGCAAGCCGGTGGCCGTCAGTCGCAACGCAACGCAACGCCTGACCGTCTTCTCCTTGCGCGACGTGCATATAAACGCCGTTAAGGTAGTAACGCGTCTCTTCGGTCGAAATCGCGAACTTCGATTTGTCGAAGAGCCGCCGAAGAACGGGCGCGGGCGCGGAGAAGTTCGCGGTGTATTCCGACGAGGCCATCACAGGGAAGTCCTCTTTCGGTAGCGTCGCGAGCGAGAACATCGAGCGACCGGCCTGAACGGAAAGCCGTCCGGCCGCGCTGTCGTCGGTCAGCTGAATAAGCGCCCCGTCCGGGAGTTTGCGCACGATTTCATGGAGCATTACCGCCGAAACGGTCGTGGCGCCGGCGCGTTCGACTTGGGCAGGGGTCTTGTCTACCACCTCAATATCGAGGTCGGTGGCGCGAAAACTGACCGTATCGCCTTCGGCTTCGATCAGCACATTGGCGAGGATCGGGATCGTGTTGCGACGCTCCACGACCGACTGGGCCTGACCGACCGCCTTGAGCAGCGCGGCGCGCTCGATGCTGATTTTCATATCCGTCCCCTCAGGATAGCCGGGAGGGGAAAGTGCACGACTTTCCCCCGAGGCTCAAGAAATTTTCAGGAATGTCCGATGGATCGGACGAAGGGTCAAGGCCACCCGCGAACGGTTATGCTTCGAGAAGGCGCTGAAGCATGTTCAGATCTTCGGCAAGCTGGCTGTCGATTGCCTTCAGCTCTTCGATCTTGCGAACGCCGTGCATGATCGTCGTATGGTCCCGACCCCCGAAGCGGCGCCCGATTTCCGGCAATGACCGCGTCGTCAGCGACTTGGCGAGGAACATCGCGACCTGCCGTGGTCTCGCGATCGTACGTACCCGCTTGGGACCAATCATGTCAGCCAGGCGGATGTTGTAGTGTTCGGCGACCTTGCGCTGGATCTCCTCGATCGTGACCTTGCGGTCCGATGCGCGGATGATGTCGGCGAGGCAGTCCTGCACGAGGTCGAGTGTGATCTCGCGCCCGACGAGACTCGCGAAAGCGAAGAGGCGAGTCAAAGCACCTTCGAGAACGCGCACGTTGGTCGTGATCCGGTGCGCAACAAACTCCATGACGCCGGGCGCCATCTTGAGGCCCGGATACTGGCTTCGATACTGTTCGGCTTTCTGCTGGAGTATGCCAAGGCGCAGTTCGTAGTCAGTCGGATGAAGATCTACGACGAGGCCGCATTGCAGGCGGCTGCGGATACGTTCCTCGAGTCCCTTGATCTCACCCGGCGCGCGATCCGCGGAGATCACGATCTGCTTGTTCTGATCGACCAGCGCGTTGAAGGTGTGGAAGAATTCTTCCTGCGTCGAATCCTTGCCGGCGATGAACTGCACGTCGTCGACCATGAGGACGTCGACAGAGCGGAACATCTCCTTGAAACCCATAATCTCCTTCTCGCGCAGGGCTTGTACGAAGCGGTACATGAACTGTTCGGCCGACAGGTAGAGCACGCGCAGGTCCGGTTGACGAGTCTGCAGTTCATGCGCAATCGCGTGCATGAGATGCGTCTTGCCGAGCCCGACCCCGCCGTAAAGAAAGAGCGGATTGAAAGTGACGGGACCGCCCTCGGCCACCCGGCGGGCAGCTGCATGGGCAAGTTCGTTCGGCTTGCCGACGACAAATGTGTCGAAGGTGAAACGCGCTTCCAACTGGGCTGCCGTCAGGGCGGGTTCGGCCGCGGGCCGTGGTGCGGTCGCCTTGGTGTTAGAACGGCTTTCGGTATTCTTGGCGGCCGGCGCGGCGCGTCGCGTGGCTACGTGGAATTCCACGCGTGCCACGGTCTCTCCAGCCTTTTCCAGATGTTGGCGAATCTGCTCTGCGAAGTTGCGCGAAACCCAGTCGCGCATAAATTTTGTTGGAACCTCGAAGCGAGCGATGCCGTCTTCGAGCGTGTCGAGCTTCAGCGGCTCGATCCAGTTCGTGAAGTTGCTTTTGCCCACTGACTTGAGAAGTTCATTCCGTATCCGCCCCCAGGATTCCTCTGTCATGTCCCTACTTGCCCACGTCTCGTTACACTGTCCCGCACTGCAATTGGTGCGAGCTATTGGTTTCGTGGCGATCCGTCTCGTATGGCACCGCCTCGGACAACAGTTCCACCCCTCGGCAACGTGCGCGAGAGTGGACCGCTCCCCGATGGAAGCGTGGGTAGCAAATGGACATGTACGGTCACGGCTCGACCGTACTATCGACGGCCAGATCCGTAGACGAGGCGCGAGCAAGAGTTGCTGACGCTCGAAATCCCACCGCGCGCCGGCAGCCGGCGTGCGTGCAAGGTTCAAGTCAAGTGCAGCCCTGACCGAACCCGTGGTTACCGTATGTCCCCCCAAGACGATGTGAATCGCTAGGAGACGCTAGCAAGGCGTGTCGCGCCGCCGCAACAGAACTTCGCGCTTGACTCAATGATTGTCGGACCGAATCCGAAAGGCAGTGCAATTCGGGCACAGGGGGCCTTGCAGAGAAGAGCGGACAAACGAAAAAGCGCAGCCCCACAGGACTGCGCATTCGAACTTCCAAAGAAGAATTGTTTCAGGCGGCGAGCGACTTCACACGCGCCGACAGCCGCGACATCTTGCGGGCCAGGGTGTTTTTGTGAACGACGCCTTTGGCCGCGCCACGAGCAAGTTCAGGCTGCGCGGCTTTGAGCGCAGCGGCGGCTGCGGACTGATCGCCCGAGGCAATTGCTTCTTCGACCTTGCGCAGGAAAGTGCGGATACGCGAACGGCGTGCCTTGTTGACGTCCTGACGACGCTCGTTCTGGCGCGCGCGCTTCTTTGATTGGGGCGTATTGGCCATGATGAGTGTTCCGATTTCGGTTCGGGTAAATCTGAAGTCGCGCTTCTAGGACCGAGTCGTCGATAAGTCAACACTGGCCGCAGGCTTTTTGAGCTTACTTGTCGCGGAACTGCGGCTCGCGCTTTTCGAGGAAGGCGTTCATCCCCTCCTTCTGGTCCTCTGTTGCGAACAGCGCATGGAATAGGCGGCGCTCGAAGAGCAGTCCTTCTCGCAGGGTGGTCTCGTAGCTACGGTTGACTGCTTCCTTCACCGCCATGGTGGCCAGCGAAGACTTTTCGGCGATCTTTCTTGCTGCCGCCATAGCCTCGGAGACCAACGATGCCGCGGGGACGACCCGGCTGACGAGACCCGAGCGTTCAGCTTCAGCTGCGTCCATGAAGCGGCCGGTCAGATGCATGTCCATGGATTTGGACTTGCCGACCAGCCTCGTCAGACGCTGCGTACCGCCGATTCCCGCGACTACGCCGAGGTTGATCTCGGGCTGCCCGAATTTTGCGTTGTCGGCGGCTATGATGAAATCGCACATCATGGCGAGTTCGCATCCACCGCCAAGCGCGTAACCGGCAACGGCCGCGACGATCGGCTTACGGCAGCGCAGCATTGCGTCGGTGTTGCTGCCGAACAAGTCGGAGGTAAAGACATCCACAAAGCTCTTCTCCGACATCTCCTTGATGTCGGCCCCGGCAGCGAACGCCTTTTCCGATCCGGTGATCACGATGCAGCGCACCTTGTCGTTCGCTTCTGCGCCGGTGAGCGCATCACCCAATTCCTCCAGCAGCTTGGAGTTGAGCGCGTTCATCGCGTCGGGCCGATTGAGCCGGATCAGTGCCACGTCGTCTTCGATCTCGACGATCAGGGTCTCGTAAGCCATGGACGAAGCCTCTCTGATTGTGCGGGGAGGACTCCTAACAGTCCGGTGGCGAGGATCAAGTCATCTTTGGCAAAGAGGACAGAAGAACGTGGACCGGCCCGACTGTACGATTCGAACCACATTGCCAGAGCAGCCTTCGGTCGAGCAGGGCGCGTCTTCGCGATCGTAAACGCGAAAGCGATGCTGAAAATAGCCGAGTTCACCATCAGTACGACGATAGTCTCGCAAGCTCGATCCGCCCGCCTCTATTGCTTCGCCCAGAACGTCCCGGATGATCGGAACCAGCCCTGCGATTCGATGCGCCGCGAGCCGCCGCAAGCGCCGCCTAGGGTCGATTCCTGCACGATGAAGCGTTTCGCAGACATAGATATTGCCTAGGCCTGCAACCACTCTTTGGTCCAGAAGCGCTGCCTTGATCGGCATCGCGCGGCCTCGCAGTCGACCGACAAGGTAGTCTTCGTGGAATGCATTGCCGAAGGGTTCGGGTCCGATCTCTGCGAGTAGGGGATGGCTGTCCTCCGCACCAGTCGGAAGAAGATCCATCATTCCGAAGCGTCGCGCGTCGTTGAACGTGATTCGTGCGCCGTCATCGAGGTCGAGGACGATGTGATCGTGCTTCGCAGGCGCGGGATGATGGTGGTGGAACCCGCCGACGGTTGCGCCAGAGATCAGCATTCGCCCCGACATGCCAAGATGAATGAGAAGCGTCTCGCCGCTTGAAAGGTCCGCCAGGATGTATTTGGACCGGCGCCTCAGGCCGGTGACACGAGTACCCGTGAGCCGCTCGGCCATCCGTTCCGGCAGTGGAAACCTCAGATCGGGGCGGTTTACTGCGGCGTTTGCGATGGTGCGGCCGGTCATCACCGGTTCCAGCCCGCGCCTTACCGTCTCAACCTCGGGAAGCTCAGGCATCTTCTCTCCTTGCCGACACGCCGCATTGTCTCTGCGGTGAAGGCTTCTATAAGGAGGACGAGATCAAAGGAACGGCAAGAGCTGATGAGCGAAACTGATAGCCGGACCACCCATTTCGGGTTCCAGACCGTTGCCGAGGGCGAAAAGGCCGGCATGGTGCATGGCGTTTTTACCCGCGTCGCCAATCGCTACGACATAATGAATGACCTGATGTCCGCAGGCGTGCACCGGCTGTGGAAGGACGCCATGATGGACTGGCTCGCGCCCCGATCGGGACAAAAGCTTCTCGACGTCGCGGGTGGCACCGGGGATATCGCTTTCCGCTTCCTCAAGCGCGCGCCCGGCGCGACCGCGACAGTTCTCGACTTGACCGAGTCGATGCTGATCGAGGGCAAAAAGCGGGCCGAGGCCGAGAACATGGCCGACCGGCTTGACTGGATCGTGGGCGATGCGATGGCCTTGCCCTTCCCCGACAACAGCTTCGATGTCTACACGATCAGCTTTGGCATCCGAAACGTCACCCGCATTCCCGATGCTTTGTCCGAGGCCTATCGTGTTCTCAAGCCCGGCGGCCGGATCATGGTTCTCGAATTCAGCCAGCTTCCGAATTCGGCGCTGCAGTGGGCATACGACCGGTATTCCTTCAACGTCATCCCGGTCATGGGCCAGATCGTCGCGAACGACCGGGACAGCTATCAGTATCTCGTCGAGTCGATCCGCAAATTTCCTGACCAGGAGAGCTTTGTGAGCATGATCCGTGAGGCGGGCTTCGGGCAAGTGAAGTATCGCAACCTCACGATGGGCGTCGCCGCGCTCCATTCCGGCTGGAAGATCTGAGCTTGCGCGGGCCTCACAACATCTGGCGGCTGATCCGCACCGGCGCGACGTTCGAGCGCGCGGGAGCGATGAAGCTCGCACTCGAGGCGATGGAAGCGCCGGCATCCCTGCGGCTCGCTGCGCGGATCATCGGCTGGCCGTTCAAATGGCTCGGCTACCGCGGTGATCCGAGTCTGCCGCCCGTGACGCGGGCGCTCACTGCCTTGGGGCCAGCTTACATCAAGTTCGGCCAGATCCTTTCCACCCGTCCCGATGTCGTCGGCAACGAGTTGTCCGAGCAGCTTCGCGTGCTTCAAGACAAGCTGCCGCCATTCTCAACGTCCATCGCCAAAGCCACATTCGCGACGGAACTGGGCCAAAGCGTGGAGAAGCTGTTTTCCGAGTTCTCCGAACCGGTCGCCGCGGCTTCGATCGCGCAGGTGCATCGAGCGCGGTTGGCCGATACCGGCGAGGAGGTAGCCGTCAAGATCCTGCGGCCCGGCATCGAACGTGCCTTCCGCCGCGATATCGACGCCTTTCACTTCGTCGCCGGATTGATCGAATTCCTTTCACCGGCATCACGCAGGCTTCGCCCTTCGGACGTCGTCAGCCATTTCGAAAGCGTGGTGATGGGCGAGCTGGACCTGAGGCTCGAAAGTGCCGCGGCGTCGGAATTTGCGGCCAATACCGAGAAGGATGCCGGTTTTCAGGTGCCTAGGCCCTTGTGGCATTTGTCTACCCGGCGGATGATGACGCTAGGTTGGGCCGAGGGTATACCGCTTGGCGACGTTGCTGCGATCCGCGCTGCCGGGCATGACTGTGTCGCCCTGTCTGAGCGTGTGCTTCAACTGTTCCTCAGTCACGCGCTTCGTGACGGTTACTTCCACGCCGACATGCATCAGGGGAACCTGAAGGTCGCGGCGAACGGCGACATCATCGCCTATGACTTCGGCATCATGGGCGCGATCGACGAGTATACGCGCCGCGTCTATGCGGAGATCCTGATCGGCTTCATCCGGCGAGACTACCACCGCGTGGCCGAAGTGCATTTCGAGGCGGGGTACGTGCCTCGGGATCGCGATATCGGAGAGTTTTCCCGAGCACTGCGCGCTGTTGGCGAACCGATCTTCGGTATGGATGCGAGCCAGATCTCGATGTCCCGTCTGCTTTCCTATCTCTTCGAGGTCACCGAACGGTTCGGGATGGAAACCCGCACAGAGCTTATTCTTCTGCAGCGCACGATGGTTGTCGTCGAAGGCGTCGCGCGGTCGCTCAACCCCAACATCAATATCTGGCAGGCCTCGCGCCCGGTCGTCGAGCGCTACATCCGAGAGAATGTCGGACCGCCAGCGCTGCTCCGCGACCTTGTCCGCGCCGCGCAGGTCGTGGGTCGCTTTGGACCGCGTTTGCCGCAGATTGCGGAGGCAATGCTCATGAGCCAATCCGGCGAGGTGGCTCCCCCGCCGCGCAGGTCCCGTCGGGGAACGGGGGCGCTTGTCGCTGTTGGAGCGGTGATCGGCGGGACGCTCGTCGCAGCTCTTTCCCTGATTTGAAACACTCCGTCAGGGAATAGCTGAGCCGCGCAGCGACCGGATCTCGGACGGCATGACCTCGACTCCGCCCTCTAGCACAAGAACAGCGCCCGCCGTACTGTTTCGCACCTCGCTCACGCGCGCGAAACTTTCCACTGCAGAGCTATCGACGAGTTCCCCAGCGACGTAAGATTCAAGGTGAAATGTATAGACCGCAGACGGCAGGGGCGCGCCGGTCGCATCTGTGCCGGCCCAGTCGAGTGGTTCGGTTGAAAGCGGTACGGGCGTCCGCGTCACTTCGCGCCCAGAAGCATCCATCGCAACAAGCACAGCCGCATCGGACCCAGCCCTCGGAGAGGGATAAACCGTAAGCGGAGCACCAT
>CBDUOT010000032.1:0-32860 GCA_965368915.1 uncultured Rhodobacterales bacterium
GTGATGTGGCTCCACGGATTGTCGGCGGCGGGCGCCCAGGACACGAAAGTGAGGGCCGCGCCGGGTTTGAGCGCGCGGGACAGGTTCGCGAAGGCCGCGACCGGATCGGCGAAGAACATCAGCCCGAAGCGCGAGATGAGGGCGTCGAAGGCGCCTGCGGGAAAAGGATGCGTCTGCGCGTCCGCTTGCGTCAGCGTGACGTTTGCGCGCCCCGCCGCACGCTCTCTCGCCACACTGAGAAGCACGTCCGAGATGTCGACCCCGTCGACATGACCCGCTTCGCCGATCGCATCAGCCGCGCGCAGGGTTGTGTCGCCGCAGCCGCAGCCGATGTCGAGTATGCGGCTTCCCTGAGCGGGCGCGGCGCGGTTCAGGAGCTCTTGCGTGATCGGGTTGAAGAGTTGGTCGAGCGCCGCGTGATGGCGCGCCCATTTCTGGCCGGGAATATCCGACCAGAACTGCGCCTGACCGGCATTCACACCGCTCAATTCGTCCTGAAGACTCATGCTCCACCCTCCCGTTTCGGGAAAGTAGAGCATGGCGGTCAGCCTTGTGGCAAACCGGTAAATCAGCCGGTGATCTGGACCTTGCCGACGAGCCGCGAGCCCTTTTCGGACGACAGCGTCTGCGCCTTCACATCGGCCTTCACCTCGGCCGTCTTTTCGAGCGTGAGCGAGGTGCAGTCGATGCGGCCGGAATGGTTGCCCTGGACGGTGACTTCGGTCGCGCTGATCGCACCGTCCACCTTGCCGGCGGCATGGACGTCGACGGAACGGGAGTTGATATCGCCGGTGACCCGGCCTTTCACTTCGATATCGCCTTCCGGCGAGGCGATGTTGCCTTCAACGACGAGGTCTTCTTCGATGACGGATCGGGACATTGCGGCTCCTCGGGCTTTCTTCGGGGGCGCGCCGGGGGCGGCGCTTCGGTTCTGGCTACACAAGATTTCGCCCTGTGCAAAGCCGTTCCGGTCGGAAGCGGCGGGGATGCGCCGCTTGCCGGGATGCGGACAGGGCGGTAGGGGTGGGGCGTTCCAGTGGAGGCCGGCCCCTTGATCCACCGCTTTTCGCTTCGCGTCTATTACGAGGACACAGACCTCGCCGGGATCGTCTATTACGCCAACTATCTGAAATTCATCGAGCGTGCGCGCAGCGAATGGGTGCGCGGCCTTGGCGTCGATCAGAGCGCGCTGAAGCGCGACGCGGGCATCGTCTTTGCAGTGCGCCGTGTCGAGGCCGATTACCTCAGGCCCGCGACGTTCGACGACGAACTGACGGTCGAGACGAAGGTCCGCGCGTTGACGGGGGCGAGGATCATGCTCGAACAGACCGTACTGCGCGGCGCGGAGCGGCTGTTCGAAAGCGTCGTCACGCTGGTCTGTCTGACCGATGGCGGGGCGCCCGCGCGGCTTCCGGCGGATGTTCGCCGATCAATTCTGCAAGGCGCGCAGTGACCTTGGGCGATTCTGCGAACGTCGCGAGATCGTGTTGGCATTCCCCCTAAAACCCGGATAGAATCAGCGCTAATAGAGCCGCGAAAATGTGGCCCAACCGGCGAGCAGTGATTTATGGAAACCGAAACCCTTGCCCTTGCGCAGGAGATGGACTTCTCCTTGCTTGCGCTGTTCTGGCGCGCGTCATTCGTTGTGAAACTCGTCATGATCCTTCTGACGGTCGCGAGCTTCTGGTCGTGGGCGATCATCGTGCAGAAGTTCATTTCGTTCCGTCAGGCACGGCATGACGCGGCCGTGTTCGACCGCGCCTTCTGGTCGGGCGAGCCGCTCGACGAGCTTTACGACAAGATCGGCAAGCAGCCCAGCGGGGCTGCCCAGAGGATCTTCGCCAGCGGCATGACCGAATGGCGCCGGTCGCACCGTCAGGACGGAGAGCTGATCGCTGGCGCGCAAGCCCGGATCGACCGGTCCATGGACGTGGCCATCGCCAAGGCGACCAACGCGCTGACGCGCGGATTGCCGTTCCTCGCAACGGTCGGGTCGACCGCACCTTTCGTTGGCCTCTTCGGTACGGTCTGGGGGATCAAGGTCGCCTTCGAGCAGATCGCCATCAGCCAGAACACCTCGCTTGCAGTTGTGGCGCCGGGGATCGCCGAGGCGCTGGTCGCGACCGCGCTCGGCCTCTTGGCCGCCATCCCGGCGGTGATCTTCTACAACAAGCTGTCTACCGACAGCGACCGCATCATCGGCGGGTACGAAGCCTTCGCCGACGAATTCGCCACCATCCTTTCGCGTCAGCTGGATTCCTGATCCGATGGGCGCTGGCGTCATGAAACCGGGCGGTGGCGGGCGACGCCGCCGCGGATCGCGGGGCAAGGCCGCGGTCATGAGCGAGATCAACGTCACGCCGTTCGTGGACGTGATGCTGGTTCTGCTGATCATCTTCATGGTGGCGGCGCCGCTGCTGACCGTGGGTGTGCCGCTGGACCTGCCCAAGACCGCCGCGCAGGCGGTGGCGACCGAGCAGGAAGAGCCGCTGACCATATCGGTGCAGGAAGACGGGTCGATCTCGATCCAGAACACACCCGTGGCCGAAGAGGAACTGATCGGCAAGCTCAAGGCGATCGCGGCCGAACGGTCGGACGGAAAGCTGTTTCTTCGCGCCGATGGCAAGATCCCTTACGAACGCGTCGTTCAGGTGATGGGCGCGCTCAATTCGGGCGGCTTCACGCAAATCGTGCTCGTGACCGACGCGGGTGGGCCGAACTTCGGCGCCGGGGCGGGGAACTAGGGCGCATGCCCATGGACCGCGCAAAACGTTCTGGACTGATCGTTTCGGGGGTCGCGCATGCCGGCGCGATCCTCTGGTTGCTGTTGGGCGGCATCTTCTTTTCGCACGACCTGCCGCCGCCGGTCGCCACGGCGGAAGTCTCGCTGATGTCCGAGGCGGAGTACGCGGCCCTTCAGGCGGCCAAGCCGACGGCGCCGACAGAAGCCCCGCCCGCCCCCAGCGTTCCCGAACCGCCAGCGGCCGAACCCACGCCCGAAGCGCCCGCAAGCGACGCTGCGCCTGAACAGGCGGCCCCGGCGGAGCCAGAGCCAGAGCCTGCGCCCGAGCCGGATGTGGCGCCCGACGTGACCGAGCTTGCGCCGCCCGAGGCGGACGTCAGCGACACACCGCCTACACCGCCCGCGCCCCCGGTCGAGACGCCGTCCGAGACGCCAGACGACGTGATCCAGCCCGCGCCGCAGCCCAAACCGGCCGACATTGTCGCGCCTGATCCGACCGATGCGCCCGAGCCCGAGCCGGACGTCGCGCCCGAGGCCGTCGCCGAAACCACGCCCGAACCGGCCCCCGAGCCCGAGCAGCAGGAACCCGAAGAGGCTGCCACGCCTCAGGACACCGGCGACGTGATCGAAACAGAGGAAAACAAGGACGTGACCGAGACCGCCTCGGCCGCACCCCTGTCTTCGCCCAAGCCGCGCGCAAGGCCGGAACGGCCCGCGCCCGCGCCCGAACCCGCCCCGACCGAAACCGCAGCCGAACCGTCCGAACCTGCGACCGAAACAGCCGCCGCGCCCGAACCAGAGGCCCCCGCAACCGAGGATGCGGTGGCCGAGGCGCTCGCCGAGGCTTTGGCGGGCGAAGCGTCGGAAGAGCCCGCGCCCGGCACCGGCACCGCGCCCTCTGGCCCGCCGATGACCGGCGGGGAGAAGGACGCTCTCGTCATCGCGGTCAAGCAGTGCTGGAACGTTGGCGCGCTGTCGACGGACGCCTTGCGAACCGTTGTGACCGTGGGCGTGGACATGGACCCTTCCGGCAAACCGATCAGCGGCTCGATCCGCCTTATCGGTTCCGAGGGTGGGTCCGAGGCGGCGGCCCAGCAGGCCTACGAGGCCGGGCGCCGTGCGATCATTCGGTGCGGTCAGAACGGCTATCCTTTGCCGCCCGAGAAGTACGACCAGTGGCGCGAGGTTGAAATCGTCTTCAATCCTGAAAAGATGAGGATGAGATGACCCCGATCCGTGCCCTTTCCAATCCAAACATCCGTACCCGCAGAAAGGGGAATGTCATGACCTTCACCCGGACGCTTTGCCTCGCGCTCGCCCTTCTGGGCCTTGCCGCGCCCGTGGCACAGGCACAAGACGGCCCGCTGAGGATCGTCATCGAAGATGGCGTGATCGAGCCATTGCCCTTCGCAATGCCGACTTTCGTCGCCGAGAACCCCGGTGCCGCCGAGGTCGCCGCGAACATCACGCAGGTGATCGCCGGCGATCTGATCGGAACCGGGCTGTTCCGCGAGATCCCGCCTTCGGCTTTCATTAGCCAGGTCACGAACTTCGAAGCGCCCGTCGCTTATGCCGACTGGAAGGCGATCAACGCACAGGCGTTGGTGACCGGCGCGGTCGCGGCCACGTCGGACGGGCGGATCAACGTGAAGTTCCGCCTTTATGACGTCTTCTCGGGCCAGCAACTCGGCGACGGGTTGCAGTTCGGCGGTGGGGCGGGTGACTGGCGCCGGATGGCGCACAAGGTCGCCGACCAGATCTACAGCCGCATCACCGGGGAAGCGGGATATTTCGACAGCCGTGTCGTTTACGTCTCGGAATCCGGACCGAAGGACCAGCGCCAGAAGCGGCTCGCCATAATGGACTATGACGGGGCGGGCGTTCAGTACCTGACGGATTCCTCGACCATCGTGCTTGCCCCGCGGTTTTCGCCCAACGGCGACAGGGTGCTTTACACATCGTTCGAGACCGGCTTTCCGCGCATCAAGCTGATGGACCTTGCCACGGTGAGTTCGCGCGCCCTGGCCGAGCTTTCGGGGAACATGACCTTTGCGCCGCGCTTCTCTCCGGATGGCGGTACGGTCGTGTTCTCGCTTGAGCAGGGGGGCAACACGGACCTCTATGCGATGCAGCTTTCGTCGGGACAGATGACGCAGCTGACGAACGCGCCGTCGATCGAGACCGCGCCGTCGTTTTCGCCCGACGGCAGCCGGATCGTCTTTGAAAGCGATCGTTCGGGGAACCAGCAGCTTTACATCATGTCCGCGAGCGGTGGCGAAGCGACGCGCATCAGCTTTGGCGAGGGGCGCTACGGCACGCCGGTCTGGTCGCCGCGCGGTGACCTGATCGCCTTCACCAAGCAGAACGCGGGCCGGTTCCATATCGGGGTCATGCGGACGGATGGCAGCGAAGAGCGGCTGCTGACGGCGTCGTTCCTCGACGAGGGTCCGACATGGGCGCCGAACGGGCGGGTCATCATGTTCACCCGCGAAACCCCCGGCGTGGGCGGCGGTGCACAGCTCTACAGCGTCGACATTTCCGGCCGCAACCTGCGGGCGGTGCCGATGGAAGGTGGGGCGTCCGACCCGGCATGGTCACCGCTCCTGCCCTGATAAGCGGCTTTTCCATTGCGATGGGTCAATGATATGGTAACGGCAATCGAGCCAAGAACACAGGCGGTAAACCTCATGAACAAACTCTCCACGATCTTCGTGCTGGTCGGAGCACTCGCGCTCGCCGGCTGTAACAATCCCGACCGCTACGGCGCAGGCGGCGCGGGCGGCGACCCGATGTCGGCCGGTGCGGGCGGCATCTCTTCGGGTGGGCTCGGCGATCCGAGCGATCCGAATTCGGTGGCCTATTTCAACCAGACGATCGGCGACCGGGTGCTCTTTGCGGTCGACCAGTCGACCCTCACGGCCTCGGCGCAGTCGATCCTTGCGCAGCAGGCGGTCTGGCTGAACCAGCACCCGACCTACACCGCGATCATCGAAGGGCATGCCGACGAACAGGGCACGCGGGAATACAACCTCGCGCTGGGCGCGCGCCGGGCTTCGGCGGTCCAGCAATACCTGATTTCGCAGGGGATACTGGCCACGCGGCTGCAGACCGTGTCCTACGGCAAGGAACGTCCGCTTGCGGTCTGTTCGGATGAGGCCTGCTATTCGCAGAACCGCCGCGCGGTCACCGTGATCGGCGCCGGCGCAGGCGTCTGAGGTCCGGACCGTGATCAGGAGCCTTCTTCTTTCGCTGGCAGTCGGGGCGGCGCTTGCCGTTCAGGCTGCCATGCCCGCCGCTGCGCAAGATAACGCCGCAACCCTTGCCGACGTGCGGGCAGAGCTTGCCCGTCTCGCAGGCGACCTTCAGGCGCTGCGCGCCGAGCTTGTGCAGGGCGGTTCGTCCGCGATGCAAGCGGCGGGCGGGGCTTCCGCGCTCGAGCGGATGAACGCGATGGAGGCGGAGCTTTCACGGCTGACATCGCAGACGGAGGCGCTTCAGAACAAGGTCGACCGCGTCGTGGCGGACGGCACGAACCGGGTCGGCGACCTCGAGTTCCGTCTTTGCGAGCTTGAGGAAGGCTGCGATCTGGCGAACATGCCGATCACAGCCACTTTGGGTGGCGGCGCTGCGGCGCCAGCCGCGACTGCCCCTGCGCAATCGTCGGTTCCGGAGCAACCGGCAGCGGGCGGACCCGCTCTCGCGGTCAGCGAACAGGCGGATTTCGACCGGGCCAAGGCGACGCTCGAATCGGGCGACTACCAGGCCGCGGCCGAACAGTTCGCGAGCTTCACGCAGGCCTATACCGGCGGGCCGCTGACCGGCGAAGCGCACTACCTTCGCGGTGAAGCGCTGACCCAGTCGGGCCAGACGGCGGAAGCGGCGCGTGCCTACCTGCAATCGTTCTCGGGCCAGCCGGACGGGTCGCGTGCGCCGTCGGCGCTTCTGAAGCTTGGCGCTTCGCTCGGCGCGCTTGGTCAGACGCAGGAAGCCTGCGTGACGCTGGGCGAAGTGGGTGTAAGGTTCCCGACCGCGCCCGAAGCCGTCGAGGCCGGAACGGCGATGCGCGCGCTCAACTGCCAGTGACGGCGGACGACTGGCCGCTTTCGGAAGGCGAGGACGCCTTTCTTCTGCACTTCGTCGAACACGCTTTTCTGCGCGAGGCGCCTGCGACCTTGGGCGTGGCCGTTTCCGGCGGAAGCGATTCCATGGCGCTGCTCAGCCTTGCCGCGCGGGTGCAGGCGCATCGCGGCGGTGCGGTCAGGGCGGTGACGGTCGACCACAAGCTAAGGCCGGAAGCGGCGGATGAGGCCCGCGTCGTCGACGCATTCTGCCAGAGCATCGGCGTCAGGCACGACACGCTCGTCTGGGACCACGACAAGATCGAAGGTAACCTGCAGGATCAGGCGCGGCGCGCGCGCTACAGTCTCATCGCGGACTGGGCGCAGCGGGAAGGGGTTGAGCATGTCCTGCTTGGCCATACGGCCGATGATCAGGCCGAGACGTTTCTGATGGGTCTTGCGCGCGAGGCCGGGATCGACGGGCTTTCCGGGATGCGGCAGACGTGGGAGGAGAACGGCATCCGCTTTTCGCGGCCGCTGCTGGTCATCACCCGGACGCAGCTGAGGGCCTATCTGACCCGGCAGGGGATCGACTGGATCGAAGACCCGTCGAATGCGGACGAACGGTTCACGCGGGTGAAGGCGCGCCGTGCGCTGAAGGCGCTGAAACCGCTCGGGGTCACCGTCGAGAAGCTCTCGAGGGTTGCTGTGAATCTCAGCATTGCCCGGCAGACTGTTGTGAACGCGACCGTTGCCGCGGCGGATCTTGTGGCGAAGGCAGAGGCCGGTGAGGTCTTGCTCGAGCGGACTGCGTTCCGGCGTCTTGGGCCAGAGATCAGCCGTCGAATCCTGATTGGGGCGCTGCGCTGGGTTTCGACTTCAGAATACGCGCCGCGCGCTGATGCCGTTTTTCGCGTTCAGCGCGCCATCGACGAAGGGCGCGACGCGACTCTGTCCGGGT
The DNA here is from genome assembly GCA_965368915.1 of uncultured Rhodobacterales bacterium. Taxonomy (GTDB): domain Bacteria; phylum Pseudomonadota; class Alphaproteobacteria; order Rhodobacterales; family Rhodobacteraceae; genus Albidovulum. Next base: position 7,763 of record CBDUOT010000032.1, read on the forward strand.
GCAAGATCAAGGTCGGCGACACCGATATTCGGATCACACGCGAACCGCGCGCCGTGGCTGGGCTGGAGGGAGCGACGGACCAGATCTGGGACGGGCGCTGGCGGCTGACCGGACCGCACGAGGCGGGGCTGACGGTGCGCGCGCTGGGGGCGGCGGGGCTGCGCGACTGTACCGATTGGCGCAAGACGGGCCAAAACCGCGCGGCGCTGATCGTCTCGCCCGCGATATGGAGGGGCGACACGCTGATTGCGGCTCCGATCGCGGGTCTGGAGAACGGTTGGAAGGCGGAAATCGTCGCAGGCTTCCATTCATTCCTGTTATCGCATTGAACCCGGCCCACTTATCTCTATTTTAAGGTCAAACCACGCGCCGTGGCGCGAGGACTGCCATCTGTTTTGGAGGACATCCCTTGGGTAACGCGAGAAACATCGCATTCTGGGTCGTGCTGTTCCTATTGATCCTGGCGCTGTTCAACCTGTTCGGGAACGGTCAGACCACGATGAATTCGCGGACGCTCGCCTATTCGGACTTTATCGGGAAGGTAGAGTCGGGAGAGATCAGCGCGGTCGTGATCGACGGCGAACAGATTCAGGTTCAGGCCCGCGACGGCACCACCTATGTCACCGTCAAGCCGGACGGGGACCAGCTGAACGACAAGCTTGTCGATACACTGCTTGCCAAGGACGTGGCGGTGAAGGCCGAGCCTCAGAAGCAGTCCGGCATCTTCTCGCTGCTCGGTGTCTGGCTTCCGTTCCTGGTTCTGATCGGTGTCTGGATCTTCTTCATGAACCGGATGCAGGGCGGCGGACGTGGCGGCGCGATGGGCTTTGGCAAGTCGCGCGCGAAGCTGCTGACGGAAAAGCATGGCCGTGTGACCTTCGACGATGTCGCAGGTATCGACGAGGCCAAGGAAGAGCTTGAGGAAATCGTCGAGTTCCTCAGAAATCCGCAGAAATTCTCGCGACTTGGCGGCAAGATCCCGAAAGGCGCACTACTCGTGGGCCCTCCGGGCACGGGTAAGACGCTGCTCGCCCGCGCCATCGCGGGAGAGGCGGGCGTGCCGTTCTTCACCATCTCGGGGTCCGACTTTGTCGAGATGTTCGTGGGCGTCGGTGCGAGCCGCGTGCGCGACATGTTCGAGCAGGCGAAGAAGAACGCGCCCTGCATCGTCTTTATCGACGAAATCGACGCCGTGGGCCGGAGCCGGGGTATCGGCTATGGCGGCGGCAACGACGAACGCGAGCAGACGCTGAACCAGCTTCTGGTCGAAATGGACGGGTTCGAGGCCAACGAAGGCGTGATCATCATCGCGGCCACCAACCGGCCCGACGTGCTTGATCCCGCGCTGCTGCGCCCGGGTCGCTTTGACCGTCAGGTTCAAGTGCCGAACCCCGACATCAAGGGCCGCGAAAAGATCCTGACCGTGCATGCGCGCAAGGTGCCTCTGGGGCCGAACGTCGATCTGCGCATCATCGCGCGCGGGACGCCCGGATTTTCTGGCGCGGACCTTGCGAACCTCGTGAACGAAGCGGCGCTTCTGGCGGCGCGGGTTGGCAAGCGATTCGTTACGCTCGAGGATTTCGAGAAGGCGAAGGACAAGGTGATGATGGGGCCGGAGCGCCGGTCGATGGTCATGACCGAGGACGAAAAGAAGCTGACCGCCTATCACGAGGCCGGCCATGCGATCGTCGGCATCCACGTGCCGCAGCACGATCCGGTCCACAAGGTCACGATCATCCCGCGTGGCCGCGCGCTTGGCGTGACCTTCTACCTGCCCGAACGCGACAAGCTTTCGCTGACCCGTGAATCGGCTTTGTCGAAGCTCGCCTCCGCGATGGGCGGCAAGGCGGCGGAAGAATTGGTGTTCGGACCGGACAACGTCACGAACGGCGCTTACTCCGATATCCAGCATGTGACCAATCTTGCCACCGCGATGGTCAGCCAGTGGGGGATGTCCGACAAACTCGGCAACATCAACTACACCTCGACGCAGGAAAGCTTCCTTGGCAGCCAGTCGCAGTTCAACGCCTCGGACGAGAGCCGCGAACTGATCGACCAGGAAGTGCGGCGGCTTGTCGATGAAGCCTATGAGCGTGCGAAGGGCATCCTGAAGGACAACTGGGATGAGATGGAAAACCTCGCCCAGGGTCTTCTGGAATACGAAACGCTGACTGGCGAAGACATGATGCGGGTCATCCGTGGCGATGCGCCGAAGGTCGGCGACGACGACGACAGCGATTCCGACAAGGGCAGCGCCGTCCCGTCAATGACCGCGATCCCGAAGACGAAAAAGCCGAAGGCGCCGAAAGGCGGCGGGTTGGAGCCCGAACCTTCGGCCTGACACCGCCTGAGCGGCGCGTGAAAGGAACGTCCATGCCGGGTCGAAGCGACTGGAATCCCGAGGCCTATGCGCGTTTCGGTGACTTGCGGCTTCGGCCTGCGCTGGATCTCATCGCGCAGGTGGGGCCGCTGCCCGATGGCGGAATTATCGACCTCGGTTGTGGCAATGGCGCTGCGGGCAAGGCCCTTGCGGCGCGGTTCGCGGGGCGTGAGATCACGGGCGTCGATGCGTCTTCCGCCATGCTCGAGGCGGCCAGGGAAACCGGTGTCTACGGTAGTCTGAGCCAAGAGGACGCGGCGAATTGGCAGCCCGAAGCGCCGGTCGCGCTGATCTTCTCGAACGCCGCCTTGCACTGGTTGACCGATCACTCCGCGCTGTTGCCCAGGCTCATCGGTCATATCTCGCCCGGTGGCGTTCTTGCCGTTCAGATGCCCCGTCAGTATGGCGCGCCGTCGCACCGCTTCCTGCGGGATTTCGCAGCCGAGATGTTCCCTGACCGGTTCAACCTTGCGTCATGGAAGGCGCCTGTCGCGACGCCGGTCGAATACCACCGAATGTTGGCCCCGTTCGGGCGCACGAACGTTTGGGAGACCGACTACGTTCAACGCCTTGAGCCTGCGGAAAGCGGGCATCCGGTTCGCCGCTTCACAGAAGCGACGGCGATGTTGCCATTTCTGGAAAAGCTCACGGCGGCAGAGGCGGATGAGTTCGTGCATCGCTACGATCAGGCGCTGGAAGCTGCCTATCCGTTTGAGAAGGACGGATCGGTGCTGTTCCCGATCCGGCGGCTGTTCTTCACGCTTGTCGTCTGACCGCTGACGGACGGCATTCGCCCCGACCGAGGGGCATCTCGCTTCATCAAGCACTCGTGTTTCCGATGCGAAACGGATCGCGTCTGCCGCTGGCGGTTCCGGTGGTGGAAATGTCGCAATCCAGCATTGCCGACTGTCGCCGCTTGGATATGACCGGAAAAGTGCGACGCGCCAATGCCTGAGGGAGACGCAAGACATGGCTTTCAAGACGGACATAGAAATTGCCCGCGAGGCGAAGAAGAAGCCGATCCAGGAGATCGGGGACAAGCTTGGTATTCCGAGCGAGCATCTACTTCCCTACGGCCATGACAAGGCGAAGGTCAGCCAGGAGTTCATCACTTCGCTCGAGGGCAAGAAGGACGGCAAGCTGATCCTGGTGACCGCGATCAACCCCACCCCTGCGGGCGAGGGCAAGACGACGACGACGGTCGGCCTTGGCGACGGACTGAACCGCATCGGCAAGAAGGCGGTCATCTGTATCCGCGAAGCCTCGCTCGGGCCGAACTTCGGGATGAAGGGTGGCGCGGCAGGCGGCGGCTATGCGCAGGTCGTGCCGATGGAGGAGATGAACCTTCATTTCACCGGCGACTTCCACGCGATCACCTCGGCGCATAACCTGCTGTCGGCGATGCTCGACAACCATATCTACTGGGGTAATGAGCTGGATATCGACGCGCGCCGGGTGACCTGGCGGCGGGTGATGGACATGAACGACCGCGCGCTGCGCGACATCGTCGTCAACCTTGGCGGAGTCGCGAACGGCTTCCCGCGCCAAACGGGCTTCGACATCACGGTCGCCTCGGAAGTCATGGCGATCCTTTGCCTTTCGAAAGACCTGGACGACTTGCAAGAGCGGCTGGGCCGGATCGTCGTGGCCTATCGCCGCGACAAGACACCGGTCTATTGCCGCGACATCAAGGCCGACGGCGCGATGACGGTTCTTCTGAAGGACGCGATGCAGCCGAACCTCGTGCAGACTCTGGAAAACAACCCGGCCTTCGTTCATGGCGGACCGTTCGCCAACATCGCGCATGGCTGCAACTCGGTCATCGCGACGAAGACCGCGCTGAAGCTTGGCGAGTATGTCGTGACCGAGGCTGGCTTTGGTGCCGACCTCGGGGCGGAGAAGTTCTTCGACATCAAGTGCCGCAAGGCCGGGCTGAAGCCTGCCGCGGCGGTGATCGTGGCGACGGTCCGTGCGATGAAGATGAACGGCGGCGTCGCGAAGGCCGACCTTGGCACAGAGAACGTCGAGGCGGTGAAGAAGGGCTGCGCCAACCTTGGCCGCCACATCGCCAACGTAAAGGGCTTCGGTGTGCCGGTTGTCGTGGCGATCAACCACTTCGTCACCGACACCGACGCCGAAGTTCAGGCGGTGAAGGACTTCGTGGCCGAGCAGGGGTCAGAGGCGATCTTGTGTCAGCACTGGGCGAAAGGCTCTGAAGGGACCGAGGAGCTTGCCAAGAAAGTGGTGCAGATGGCCGAGTCGGGTGCGGCGAATTTCGCGCCGCTCTACCCCGACGACATGCCGCTTTTCCAGAAGATCGAGACGATCGCGAAGCGCATCTACCACGCGGACGAGGTTTTGGCCGACAAGTCGATCCGCGACCAGTTGAAGGCATGGGAAGAGCAGGGCTACGGCAATCTGCCGGTCTGCATGGCCAAGACCCAGTACAGCTTTACCACCGATCCGAACCGGCGTGGCGCGCCCACGGGCCATTCGGTGCCGGTGCGCGAAGTGCGGCTTTCGGCAGGTGCCGGCTTCATCGTCGTCATCTGCGGTGAGATCATGACGATGCCCGGCCTGCCGCGTTCGCCTGCTGCTGAAGTCATCCGCATCAACGATGTGGGCGACGTCGAAGGTCTGTTCTGATAAAGCGTAGCGCCGGGGCCGGCATCGAACCCGCCCCGGCGCGCGTCTTGCGCACCCAGTACGGGGCGCAATCCGCCGGGCACCCGGGTCCGGCCAAAGAGACTGAAGGAGAACGGGGATGACTGCGAAAATCATCGACGGCAAGGCATTTGCGGCCAAGGTGCGGGCCAAGGTGGCCGAGCATGTCGCACGGCTTAAGGAAGAGAACGGGATCACCCCGGGACTAGCGGTGGTTCTGGTCGGTCAGGACCCGGCGAGCGAGGTCTATGTCCGCTCCAAGGGCAAGTCGACGATCGAGGCCGGGATGAACTCTTACGAGCACAAGCTGCCGGCGGAGACATCGGAAGCCGACCTGCTTTCGCTGATCGACAAGCTCAACACCGATCCGGCCGTGCACGGCATTCTCGTGCAGCTTCCGTTGCCGGGACATCTGAATTCCGATCTTGTCATCAACGCGATCGATCCGGCCAAGGACGTCGACGGGTTCCACATCTCCAATGTCGGTCTGCTTGGTACGGGACAGAAATCCATGGTGCCCTGCACGCCGCTGGGGTCGCTGATGATGCTACGCGACCATCACGGCTCGCTATCCGGGCTGGATGCTGTCGTCGTCGGGCGGTCCAACATCGTCGGCAAGCCGATGGCTCAGCTTCTTCTGGGCGACAGCTGCACGGTGACGATCGCACATAGCCGTACAAAGGATCTGGCTGAGGTGTGCCGCAGGGCAGACATTGTCGTCGCCGCCGTGGGCCGTCCCGAGATGATCCCGGGCGACTGGATCAAGCCGGGCGCGACCGTGATCGACGTCGGCATCAACCGGATCGAGCGTGACGGCAAGACGAAGCTTGTCGGCGACGTGGAATTCGAAAGCGCGTCGAAAGTCGCGGGCGCGATCACGCCGGTGCCGGGCGGTGTCGGACCGATGACAATCGCCTGTCTGCTGGCGAATACGGTCACCGCCTGCTGCCGCGCCAATGGTCTGGCAGAGCCAGAGGGCCTGACGGCCTGATCTCAGGCGGGATCGACGGGCACCATCGTGCCCTGCAAAAGCGCGATGAGCTTGCGTTTTCCCGCCGTCTCCGCCTCTACCTCGGCGGTGACGACGGTCAGCCTGCGCCCGGCGCGCACGACGCGGCCGGTCGCGATCAGACGGTCCCCGACGGCCGGGGCCATGAGGTTGATCTTCATCTCGGCCGTCATCACCTCCGACCCGCCCGCCATCATCGTCAGCGCCGCGTAGCCGGCGGCGGAATCGCCCAGTGCGAAGGTCAGGCCGGCATGGCCCGCGCCGTGCTGCTGGCGCGCGTTTTCGCGGATCGGCGCGGCGATGACGCAGTGCCCCGGCGCGAGCGTCACCATCTCTGCCCCGAAGGTTGTCATCAGGCTTTGCGCGGCGAAGCTTTCCCGAACCTTGGCCTCGCGCACCGGATCGATGGTCTCGGTCATGCGGATTCCTTTCGTCGTGGCATCGGAACGGGCCGGGCGACTCGCCCTGTAAGGATCGCCAAAGCGCCGGGCGCCATGAGGTCGCAAAGCACAGCCTCGTTCGAGTGGAGGCCGCCGGTATAGGTTCCGTAGGCGGGCATGATGATGCGCGATTGGTCGACAAGGAAGCAGCGCCGCGCCTGACCGGCGAGCCGCGCCTTGGGGTGGTAGTGGCCGGAAACTTCGCCAACCGCGCTATTCGTGGCAATGTGCCGGAAGATCAGCGGGCCAAGCGAAAGTTCCACCCGATGTTCGCCGCCAAGCGCCACGGGGCCGGGATCGTGATTTCCCTCTATCCAGATCCAGCGCCGCCCCGCCATGAGCCGCGCAATCCACAGGGTATCGCTTTCGTCAAGCTCCGCCGCCTGAAGGTCGTCGAAGCTGTCGCCGAGGCAGATCACCGTTCTGGCGTTGGTGGCGTCGATGTCAGCCTGGAGCCGGCCAAGCGTCTCGGCGACCTCATAGGGAGGCAGGAGCGCACCCGCACGGCGGGCATAGCGTTCAGACCGGCCGAGATGCAGGTCCGAGACCGCAAGGCATCCTTCGGACGGCCAGAAGAGCGCGCCCGAGGGCAGGGCGAGAAGATCGGCCCCGGACAGGGTGAAGGCGTGCGCGTTCATGTCTTGTTCCTGCACGGCGGCGCGAGAAATGACAACCGGTTCTTTCACCGGGCTGCGTGGCGATTGGCGCCGGTCAGGCAAGGCCTGCCTCTTCCATCAGCCGCTGCGCGGCTTCGTCCATCAGCCTTTCGCGCGCAGCGCCCTCGACCGGTATCTTGCCGTGTTCAAGGAACAGGGGGGCTGCGAATGGCGTGACTCGGGGCAGGGACAGGTGGTCGATCCTTGGTCCGACGCGGTCGAGCATCGCCTCGATCCGGCCAAAGCTGACGAGGCCGCGCATCGCCTCTTCCCGCGTGACCTGCAAGAGAAGGTGATCGGGGTCGTAGCGGCGGAGCGTGTCGTAGAGAATGTCGGAGGAAAACGTCGCCTGCCGCCCCGACTTGCGTTTGCCGGGATGGTTGCGGGCGATGAGCCCGGCAACCAGAGCCACGTTGCGGAAGGTGCGTTTCATCACCGCGTTGCCCGCGAGCCAGGTTTCGAGGCCCTCTCGCAACGCATCGCGGTCGAAGAGGGGAACCGGGTCGGTGACCGCGTCGAGCCCCCATATCAAAGTCGCGTAATCGGTGGCGACGAATCCGAGGGGGTTCAGGCCCTCTTCTTCCATTCGCTTGGTCAGCAGCAGTCCGAGCGTCTGCTGGGCGGCCTTTCCGGCGAAACCGTAGGCGCATAGATGTTCGCGGCCCTCGGATGGAAATGTTTCGATCAGAAGCCGGTCGGGTGAAGGCAATCGCGACATCTCGCGCTGAAGGGAAAGCCATTCGGCGGTGTGGATAGGCAGGTCGGGCCAGCTCTCCTGCCCAAGCATGCGCAGGATGCGTTCGGACAACTGGGTGGAGGTGGAAAACTTCGTGCCTGAGAAGACCGCGATCTTGGGTTCCCGGCCTGGGGCAGGCGAGACCTCAAGCACCATCTCTCGCAGGCCGACATAGCGCACGACCTGGCCGCCGATCAGGAAGGTTTCGCCCGGTGTCAGGGTCGAGGCGAACGCTTCTTCGACCTCGCCCAATGGGTGGCCGCCGAGACGGTTCTGCCAGCGGACCTTCACCATTTCGGAATCGACGATCGTGCCGATATTCATGCGGATATCGCTGGCGGCGCGCGGATCGCGAAGCGTCCAGAGCCCGCCCCGCAACATGAGGCGCTGCCAGCGGTCATAGGCTTTCAGCGCGTAGCCCCCGGTCGCGCAGAAATCGAGACACGCGTCGAATTCGTCGCGCGAGAGGCTGGCATAGGGGCCGGCGCTGGTGACCTCGGCGAAAAGATCATCCGCGTCGAACGGTCCGGAGCAGGCGGCAATCAGGATGTGCTGGCAAAGCACATCACGCGGCCCCGGTCCCCTCGGGTCGCCGTCGAGATCGTGTTCCTTGACCGCCTGCAGCGCGGCCTGACATTCGACCACCTCCCACCGGTTCGCGGGCACGAGAAGCGCCTTTGACGGCGCGTTGTAGCGGTGGTTCGCGCGCCCGATGCGCTGAACGAGCCGTTTGACGTTCTTCGGAGCGCCCACCTGCACCACGAGGTCCACGTCGCCCCAGTCGATGCCAAGATCGAGCGAGCCGGTGCAGACGACCGCGCGCAGATCGCCCGACACCATCGCCGCCTCGACCTTCTCGCGCGCCTCGCGGGAGAGCGAGCCGTGATGAATGCCGATGGGCAGACCATCTTCGTTCGCAAGCCAGAGGTCGCGGAAAAAGAGCTCCGCCTGCGCGCGGGTGTTGTGAAATATGAGCGTTGTCCGGTGGCGGCGGACCTCGGCCAGCACTTCGGGGATCGCGTAGCGGCCGCCACCACCGGCCCAAGGGGGCGGGGTTTTGGTCGTCAGCATCGCGATGTCCGGGTCGGGGCCGGGATCGGCGTGCAGGATCTCGCATGGGTCGGGATGGCGGGCGAGGAAGCGGGCGATGGCGCCTGGATCTTCTACCGTTGCCGACAGGCCGACACGGCGCAGACCGGGGGAAAGACGGGAGAGCCGGGCGAGCGAGAGCATGAGCTGATCACCCCGCTTGGATTCGGCGAGCGCGTGGACCTCGTCAACGATCACGCGCGAAAGGCCCCGAAAGATGCGCGGCGCGTCCTCGTAGCTAAGGAGCAGGGCAAGGCTTTCCGGCGTTGTCAGCAGGATATGCGGCGGATCGGCGCGCTGCCTGCGCCGCTTGGTGTAACTCGTGTCGCCGGTGCGGTCCTCGATCCGGATCGGCAGGTCCATCTCGGTCACGGGGGTCGTGAGGTTGCGCCGGATGTCAGCCGCAAGTGCCTTCAGGGGAGAGATATAGAGCGTATGAAGGCCGGTCCGGTCGCCCTCGGCCAGCTCGGCGAGGCTTGGCAGGAATCCCGCGAGTGTCTTGCCGCCGCCCGTGGGCGCGACGAGCAGAAGTGCCGGCGCATTCGCGCGGTCATAAAGCGCCTGTTGATGGGGGTGGATCTGCCAGCCCCGGGCGGTGAACCAGTCGGTGAAAGGGGCGGGCAGGACGCGCATGGGCGCAGTCTATGCCCGCCGCCGGGCGGTGAAAAGTCAGTGGATGGCGCGCGATTTCATGCTGCCGAAAAGCGTCTCGAACGCGCCGGGCGGGGTCAGGTGCGCGCTGGCAAGCGCGGTGTCGAGCGCGCATTCAACGTCCTTGACGAGAGTGCTGACGCAGCTTGCGTCGCCAGAGCCCGGTTGCATGAACTCGATGATTTCCTGGTTCAACGTGGCCGGCGTCTGCGCGAACACGCCGCCGGTCATTTCGACCATGCGCGCCTCGTCGATGCCCTGCGCCTGCGCCCAGTCGAGCGCGATGCGGGTCATGGCGTTCGACGATGCCGCGAGGAAGTCGTTCATCACCTTCGCGGCCATCGCGGTTCCGAAATCTCCCATTCGCGCCGCGCACCGGCCGAGAAGTTCGAAGATCGGCGTGACACGCCGAACGTCGTCGGCCGGTCCGCCGAGGAAGAAGTTCACCCGCGCCTCTTCGATGGCGCGTTGGCCACCGACGAAGGGCGCGTCGATCAGTGCAATCCCCGGCGCGATCCGGCCCCTGAGCGCCCGCACATAGCGCGGCGACAGCGTGGCGGAGATTACGATCCGGGAAAGATGAGGCGCCGTCTTCGCGAAGGCTTCCTCTTCGAAAAGAAGCGCTTCGGCCTCGGCGATGTCGACCGGCAGAAGGATCAGCGTGTCGAGACCGTCGACAAACGTGGCAGCCGACATATCACCCGCGTCGCGACCTTGTGCGAAGCCATAACCGGCAACCGCGACGCCAGCGTTGATCAGATGTTCGAGAAACGGACGAGCGGCGCGCCCGCGCCCGGCGATACCAACCCGGCCCATCAGTGCACGATCTTTTCGTCGCGGACGAACATGTTCGCCCAAGCGCGGTCGATCAGTTCGGGGCTCATCTGATAGGGGATGCCCTCGAAGTCGCAGATCGCCATCATCTGGTCGATCAGGAACACCGGCTGGTAGTTGGCGTACACGTTGTCGATCGTCGGGTATTTCACCTTGAGAAGGTGCAGAAGCGCCTTTTCCTCGAGCGGCATCTTCTTCTTTTTCGCGACCATCGCGAAGATCTTGAGGAACATTTCCTGGTTTGGACCGTCGATCTTGATCTTGAAGAAGATCCGGCGAAGGGCCGCTTTGTCGAAGATCTCGTTCGGGTGGAAGTTGGTCGAGAAGATCACGAGCGTGTCGAACGGCACCTCGAACTTTTCGCCCGACTGAAGCGCGAGGATGTCGCGGTTTTCTTCCAAGGGAACAATCCAGCGGTTAACGATCTTTTGCGGCGGTTCGGCCTGACGACCAAGGTCGTCGATGATGAAGACGCCACCGGTGGCCTTCATCTGCAGCGACGCCGTGTAGGTCCGCGCCGTCGGGTTGTAGGTGAGGTCAAGCATGTCGAGCGAAAGCTCACCACCGGTGATCACCGTCGGCCGTTCACACAGCACGTAGCGGTTGTCGAACCGGTTCGACGAGCGGCGCAGCACGTTCGGGTCGTCCTCTGACTGTTCGGCCGCGGAATGCACGATCGGGTCGTAGACCGTGATGACCTGACCCGCATACTCGATGGCCTTCGGAATGAAGATCTTGTCGCCGATCGCATCGCGAATACCGTTCGAGATGGAGGACTTACCGTTCCCCGGCGGGCCGTACATCAGGATCGAGCGACCCGCACCGACCGCGGGGCCGAGATGGTCAAGTAGCTCACCGGGCAGGATCAGGTGGCCCATCGCGTTCGTCAGCTGCTGGCGCGTCATCTGGACGTTGCGGATCGACTGCTTCTTGACCTGTTCGCGGTACCGTTCCAGCGGCACCGGCATGGCGCCGTAGTATTCCGACTGCGACAGCGCATCGAGCGCGCGCGCCTTGCCCGCATCGGCAAGCTGGTAGCCCATCTCACCGCCGGAGTTGGCATGCAGGGTGCCGGTCGCCTCAAGAAGCTTCTGGCCGCGCGCGAGGTCGATCAGTTCCTGCGTGGCCGGAATCGGCAGCGATATGGTGCGGGAAATTGCGGATACGGTTTCGATGTTCGTCCGGAACATCGTTTTGAGAAGGATGTCGCGCATCATCACGGGCGAAAGGCCGGTATCTTCCAGCGTACGGGGCGCTGTCGGCGCGATGACGTTCTGCACCTGCATATTCATGGATTAAGACCTTCCTCGACAGGCTTTCAATCGCGGTGGTTACAGAGAAATTCCGCAGAACGATCCTCTTTTGACCCCGCGATGGGATTCACAGGAGCAATGTGCCGGGCTATTGTGGCCAAAAAATGGATCAAATTAGCCATCGAGGCACAAATGAGCAGACAGCGCACGCTATTGTTGACGGCCTTCCTTGGCCTCTTGATCCTCTTGATGGGCGGTGCGCCGATCCTGAAGGGAGCCTTCTACGTTGGCAAGCACGAAGGCGATACGATGCATCTTGCCGAGCTTGTCCTGAGGATGGCGGACGGGCAATGGCCGCATCTTGATTTCATGACACCGATCGGTCTGTTGGCGCTTGCGCCGATATCGATCTTCGTCAAGGCCGGGGCGGGGCTGGGCCACGCAATCTTTTATGGCCAGATCCTTGTCGCGGCCTTGCTCGTTCTGCCTGTCGTCAGGGTCGCGACGAGCCGGCTATCGGGCATCTGGCCGTACCTTTACGGGGGCTTTGTCATGCTCCTGTGCCTCGCGCTGGTTCACGGCGAAGCGCAGAGCGCGATATCGATCTCGATGCACTACAATCGTTGGGCGTGGGCTGTGGCCTACGTAATCATCCCGCTGGCGGTGCTTGCCCCTATGGGGCAGCCGCGCCCTTGGATCGACGGTGCGCTGATCGGGCTGGGGCTGGCCGTGCTCGTGCTGATGAAAGTGACCTACTTCGTCGCCTTCGCACCCGGCATCCTCGTCGCGTTGCTCGCGCGGCGGCAGGGACGGATGATTTTGGCCACCGTTCTGGCCGGGCTTGCCGTGGCCGCGGTCGTAACCCTGTTGGGCGGGCTGGAATTCTGGCTTGCCTATCTCAAGGACCTTCTCACCGTGGCGACGGGCGACAGCCGGCAGGCCCCGGGCGACAGCTTCGCCAACGTGATCGCCGCACCGCTTTACATGGGCGGCAGCCTGACGCTGATCGCGGCGGTGATCTTCTTGCGTCAAGCGGGGCGCGCGGTCGAAGGGCTGGCACTTCTGGTGCTCATGCCGGGCTGCTTTTACGTCGCCTACCAGAACTACGGCAACGATCCTCAGTGGCTTTACCTCATCGCCCTATTGGCATTCGTCCTTATGCCGACTGCGGACATCAAGAACGGCCTTGGCTGGGATTTGAGGGATGCGCTGCGGATCACGGGGATCCTCGCGCTGGCCTTCGGGGCGCCTTCGGCTATCAACCTCGCCTTCAGCCCGTGGCGCCACCTGGCCGCTGATACGGAAGACACGATCCCGATTCTGACCCGGCTGCCCGAGCACGATGATGTTCTGACCGTGCAGCCGCGCGCCTACACTGCAAATCTGATACGTCCCTACGATCAGCCAGGCGATCCTTACGCCGACTACCGCGAGCTTACCAAGCGTTCCGATCCGGTCTTCCTGAACGGCGAGGAGCTACCGGAATGCGAGCTGGAAGGCGCGATGCAGGCATGGTTCGAACTCGTGACGGATGATCTGGAAGAGGCAGGGTACGCAGGGTCGGCGCTTCTGGGCACCGACCTTTATTCCGCCTACTGGCTGTTCGGCGACTTTCGCAACGTGGAGGGCGGCGCGCCCTGGTATTACGGCGGCATCGCGGGGGTCGAGAACGCGGACTACATCGTGATCCCGCTTTGCCCTATGGCGTTGAACCTCAGGGAAGCGATGATGAAAGCGCTCGACGAAGAGGGATGGGTCCTCGAGGAAAAGCGGCGGACCGAGCTTTACGTGCTGGCAGCACCGAGCAGGCCCTGAATACCACGCAGGAGCGGCGGGAACGCCATCAGCGCCATATACGTCACGAAGGTCCCGACGAGCGCGAGGCCCATGGGGAACTTCTTGCTCGTCCATGACTTCCAGTCTGGCGTCAACCTGCGCACTGCCGGAATGGCGCGCAGCAGCCGGTGAGCGGCGAAGGCGCCAAGCAGGAAGGCCGCGAAAAGCGGGATGACAAGCCCGATATGGTCCACGAAGACAAAGGGCGCCGCAGCGGCCGCGAACTTGGCGTCGCCCGCCCCGACACCGGCGATCGCGTTCAGAACGAACCCAAGCGCGAGAATGACGGCGAAGTTCAGCCAGCGCCACAACCAAGGCTCAAACGGGATGACGATGAACCCGACGACGGCATAGATGACCAACATCGCGATGACCGCCTTGTTGGGGATCTTCATCCATTTCAGATCGGACCACGCCACCCAGGCGCAAACCGGAAGGGTAAACAGAAAAAGGACCAGGTAAATCTGGGGCGGTGTCAGGTCGATCATGTTTTCAGCCACTCGTTACGGTGCGGTTCAAAGCTTCCAATGCACGGGCCGCCTGTTCGAAGTAGCGCGGGCTTGTCTCGACCGCGTCTTCCAGAAGGCCCTTGCCGATTGTCACGTCGCCTTGCTTGATGGCCGTCAGCGCGGCCGTGTAGAGAAGCTCGGCCCGCTCCTGCTGGGTCATCGGCACGATCGGCATGTCGTATTTACGCTGCGCCGCACGGGCGAGGATCAGGTTGTTCTTCGTGGTGAAGGTCGAACTGTCATAGGTCAACGCCTCGGAGAAGAGCTTTTCGGCACCGGCATAGTCGCCACGCGTCAGTTTCGAATAGCCCCAGTTGTTGAGAACACCAGAGGGTTTCGTGGTCAGTCCGAAGGCCGTGTCGTAGAAGCTGTCGGCCTTGTCCCACTTCTTGTTGGCGTCCGCCACCATCGCCTCGAGCCGATAGCGGTCGAAGGTTTCATGGGTCGGCGGGATCATGTTGAGCGTCGACTCTGCCTTGCCCCACTCATTCGCGCGGATATAGGCGTCGGCAAGCGCTACGCGGTCGTCGTTCGTGCCCTCTGGGCTGGTGGCCACGGCCTCCCAGACCCTGGCGCCTTCTTTCGATTTCTTGGCGCGGATCAACGACTTGGCGAGTCCGCGCTTGAGGTCGACGCGATCGGGGTTCTGTTCGGCGGCGCGAGCGAAATAGGCGACCGCTTCGTTCGGATCGGCGACCGTCAGCATCACGTCGTTCAGATTGGTCTCGTCGATGACGTTCACGCTTTCGATCGCGCGTTTGACTTCAGCGTCGGAGTTTTTCTGGCAGGCAGACAGGCCTGCGGTCCCCACGATGCAGAGGGAAATCAGGAGAGGGTGGCGCATGTTTATGCGTCCTTTTCTGCTTCGAGCCTCAAGGCGTGGTGAGTAGCAGGAATTGCCCGTGCCCGCGCCTCACCAACGAGAATTTTTCTTCTTTGGGAGCATCATAAGTCGGTTTTTCAAGCTTGGCGAGCGCGAGGCGCAGATTTTCGCGGATGGCGTCCGATTGGCCACTATCAAGCGCGAATGCGGTGCGGAACACGCGGCTCGCCTCGCCGATCTCGCCGCGTTCCATGAGCACAACACCGAGGTTGTTCCAGGCAGGCACGAAGGTTTCGTCAACCTCGACCGCGCGGCGCAGGATCTGTTCGGCCTGACCCAGCCGGCCGAGCTTGAGATTGGCCGATCCGATCGCCGAGAGCACGTCGACAGTGATCCCGTGTTCGGCCGCGCCGCGGTGATAGGCCTTAAGCGCCAGCTCGTATTCGCCCGCCTCCATCAGGCGGTGGCCGACGATCAGACCGTCGACCGCCTGTTCGCCGCGAACGGGGCCGCTGGGTGCGAAGGGGGAAGGGCCAGCCGACGGAAAACCGCCTGTCTGCTGACAGGCGGTGAGAATGCCGAGCGCGGCCAGGAGTCCCGCGAGTCTGAAGATCATGTTCTCAAGGGCTAAAGTTCGCGAAGAGCTGCAGCATATCGTAAACGGACGGACCCACAAGGATCATCAGCAGCGGCGGAACGGTGAACATCATCGTCCCCAGCGTCATCTTCGTGGGCAGCTTGTTGGCCGCCTCTTCGGCGCGCATGACGCGCTTGTCCCGCATCTCGGACGCGTAGACCCGGAGCGCGTCGGCGATCGAGGTGCCGAAGGTCTGCGACTGGATCATGACCGTCACGAACGAGGCAACGTCGCCAACGCCCGAGCGATCGGAGAAGCCGCGCAGAACCGTGGCCTTGTCCTTGCCTGCCTTGATCTCTTGCGAGACGATTTCGAATTCCTCGGCGAGGGCCGGGTAGCCGCTCTTCAATTCGCGCGACACGCGGATGATGCCTTGGTCAAGCGACTGGCCGGCCTCGACGCAAACCAGAAGCATGTCGAGCGCGTCCGGGAAGCCGTTCTGGATTTCGCCCTGCCGCGACTGGATGCGGCGTTCGATCCAGTATTTCGGAAGGTAATAGCCCACGGCGCCAGGAATCACGACCGCGAGGATCAGCGTCGTGGTCGACACTTCGCCCGTGGCCGAGGCAACGATCGCGTAGATCACGCCGATCAGCAGGAACAGGATACCCAGAATGAACTGAACCGCATGGAACGTGCGCACGGCATTCCTGCCTCGATACCCGGCGCGGGTCATCTTGAGCCGCGAGGTGCTCATCTCCGCTTCGCTCTTGGGTTCGAGGAAGGTCGCGAACTTGTCGAGCTTGTCCGAGCCCTTCGACGCGCGCAGCGATTTCTTGGTGGCCCCGCGCGTGTTGGTCTTCGCAGCTCCCGGGCGGCTGGTCTCGCCCAGTTTCGAATAGGGGTCGGCACGCTTCTTCAGAATCGTCGGCAGCGTGACGGCGATCAGGACGATGCCGAGAATGGCGACCGCGAAGAGCGGGCCGAGAGGCCCCATCGATTCAATCAGGAACTCGTTGATTGCTGTCAGCATTTTGGCCGGGCCCCTTAGACCTTGATGTTCACCATCATCTTCATGAAGATGACGTTGATACACAGGAAGGTGAAGACAATCAGCGCCGCAGGTACGAATGCGGCCGTGTCCTTAACGGTGTCGAAATAGTCGGGCTTCGCGATCTGGATCACGGCCAGAACGCCAACCGGGAACATCGACAGGAACATGCCGGACCATTTCGCTTCGGCCGTGATGGCACGAACCCGGCGGAACAGCCGGAAGCGTGCCCGGATAACCTTGGCGAGGCCGTCGAGGATCTCGGCGAGGTTACCGCCCGACTGCTGCTGGATGGTAACGGCAACCGCGAGGAAGCGAAGATCCTGCATGTCCATGCGTTCGGCCAGATCCTTGAGAGACTCCGACACTTCGCGGCCATAGGCGCTTTCGTCGGCGATCATCCCGAATTCGGTCCCGAGCGGATCGGGAACTTCCTTGGCAACGATCTGGATGGCGGAGGCAAACGGATGGCCGACGCGAAGCGAACGCACCATGAGTTCAACGGCGTCCGGCAGCTGTTCTTCCACCAGATCCATGCGCTTTTTCGCTTTGCGCTGGATCCAGAAGTAGACTGCACCAACGCCCATGACGACCGAGACAGCCATCTGAACGGGTGTTGAGGCGGAGGTACCGATCTTCAGCCCCAGGAAGGCGACGACGGTGAGAAGCGCCATGATCCCGATGAGCGCACGCGGCGAGAACGCGATATTCGCTTTCTGCGCCTTGGCGGCAAGTATCGAGTAAAGAGGGATGCCTCTCGCCCTGAGGTGCTGGCTGGCTTCCTTGCGAAGCTGTTCAAGCACCTGTTCGCGCTGTCCGCCCTTTTCAAGAAGATCGAGGCGACGGTTGACCTTGGAATTCAGCGAGATCGACTTGCCGAAAACGACAAGATAGATGCCCTCCACCAGCAGCAGCACCGCCAGGAAGATCAGGCCGTAGATGATTGGCGTTGGGCTAATGATCATGCGCGTTACTCCGCCGCAATGGGTTCATAGATAGAAGGCGGCAGGTCGTAGCCCCACTGGCGGAAGCGTTCGGCATAGGCGGAACGGACGCCAGTGGCTGTGAAACGGCCGATGATCTTGCCGTCGGGCGCGAGCCCAAGGCGTTCATACCGGAAAATCTCCTGCATGGAAATCACATCGCCTTCCATGCCCGTGATCTCGGTGATCGACGTCATGCGGCGCGAACCGTCCTGAAGGCGCGAAGCCTGAACGATAAGGTTCACAGCCGACGCGATCTGCGCACGAACCGCCTTGATCGGCATTTCGATACCGGCCATCGAGATCATGTTCTCAAGGCGGCTGATACCATCACGGGCAGAGTTCGCGTGGATCGTGGTCATCGACCCGTCGTGGCCGGTGTTCATGGCCTGAAGCATGTCGATAACTTCCTCGCCGCGCGTTTCGCCGACGATGATGCGGTCGGGACGCATCCGCAGAGCGTTCCTCAGACAGTCACGCTGCGTAACAGCGCCCTTGCCTTCGACGTTCGCCGGGCGGCTTTCCATCCGGCCCACGTGAATCTGCTGGAGCTGAAGTTCGGCCGTGTCCTCGATCGTCAGGATGCGTTCCGCATTGTCGATGAAGGAAGAAAGCGCGTTGAGCGTCGTCGTCTTACCAGAACCCGTACCACCCGAGACGATGATGTTCAGGCGCGTGGACACAGCTGCCTGAAGATAGGCGGCCATTTCCTCGGTGAAAGCGCCGAAGCGGACGAGATCGTCAACGGCGAGCTTTTCCTTCTTGAACTTACGAATCGAAACCAGAGAGCCGTCCACCGCGATCGGCGGAACCATGGCGTTGAAGCGCGACCCGTCAGCGAGACGGGCGTCAACGTAAGGGTTCGATTCGTCGACGCGGCGACCCACGGCCGACACGATCTTGTCGATGATGCGAAGAAGGTGACGTTCGTCCTTGAACGTTGTGTCGGTCAGCTGGAGCTTGCCGTCGCGTTCGACGAAGACCTGCTGCGGCCCGTTCACGAGAATATCGTTAACGGTGTCGTCCTGCAGCAGCGGCTCGAGCGGGCCGAGGCCCATCACCTCGTGATAAAGTTCCTGGAAAAGCGCCGAGCGCTCCTCCTTGTTGAGCACGACGCTCAACTCTTCGAGGGCTTCGGTGGAGATCGAGACGATCTCTTGGCGAAGTTCGGATTCGGTGGCGTGTTCGAGCGCACCGAGATTGAGGTTATCAAGAAGCCGCTTGTGAAGCTCGACCTTGAGTTCGCCGATGCGTTCCTTGCGCTTGCGATCCTTGTCTTGAGCCGCGACCTCGCCAGGTGCTTTCCCGGCGAGTGGCTGGCGCCGAACGACGCCTGCGGACTGGGCTGGTGCCGCCGCCTCTTCGCGCTTGGGCGCGGCGGCGGCGGCGGTCTTGGCAGAATCAGGCTTCTTGTAACGCGAAAACATCTCTGTCCCCCGGTTTAAGCGGTGGCCGCCTCGGCAGCTTTGTTCAGATCGTAGATCGACTTGGCGAGCTTGGCGATTTCGCGACGCAGCGGGTTCTTCGCGGCCGTCTCGGCCAAGGGAAGTCCGTGGTCGTTGGACTGCGTCACCTGCTTGGCACCGTCGGGCAGCTGAAGTTCGATCGTGATATCAAGGCTTTCGGCCAGACGCTTGACGCGGCCCTTGCCCGACAGATCGGTGAACTTCGGAGCCCTGTTCAGCACGTAGCGCAGCTTTTCGTAGGGCAGTTCCTCGGCCTTGAGCGCACGGATCATCCGCAGCGTGTTCTGAGCCGACCGCATGTCGAGTTCCATGGTCGCGAAATAGACGTGAGAGTGGTTCAGAACCGCCTCCGTCCACTGAACGACGGTCGATGGCATGTCGACGATGACGAAGTCGAAATTCGCACGTGCGACGTCGAGGACGCGGTTGATGTCCTCGGATGTCACGATGTCGAGAGGCAGCATTTCCGACGGCGCGGTCATGACATGCATCTTGTCGTTGAAGCTTAGAAGCGCCTGTAGAAAGCTGACGTTGTCGACAGATGCCGTATCCGACAGCATTTCATAGACAGCCTCGCGGCGCGGCAGGTCGAGATAGGTCGAGACCGAGCCGTACTGGAAATCGAAGTCGAGAAGGCAGACGCGCGGTCCCTTTTCCTTCTGAACGTTCGCGAGTTCCCAAGCGAGGTTCACCGCGAGCGTCGTCGCTCCGGTGCCGCCGGCAAGGCCGTGCACCGCGAGAATTACGCCGTCGCGATCGCCCGAAGGCTTGAAGTTCGCACCCGTCGCGCCGTCGGAAACAATCTGATCCGACGCAGGGGCCTGATTGAGCCGCTCGATGGCTTCGTGCAGCGCGTTCTCGGGAAGCGGGTAGGGGACGAAATCGTGCGCCCCCAGCTTCAGAAGCTGGTGCAGGGCGATCGGGCTAACCTCTTCGGCGATGAGGATAATCTTGATCCCCTTCTCCTTGGCCGTCCCGATGATACCCGAGATCCGCGTCAGATCGTTCTCGTCTTCAGAATCGACCGCGATGGCGACGAATTCGAGCGCATCTGCGTCGGGCTGATTGAGGAACAGGACCGCATCATCGAAGGTGAGGTCTCCCCAGCTCTCGCCGAGCTCAGCTTCCATGTCCTCGATCAGGAGATCGAAGTTGCTTACGTCACGCGAGATCGTGCACGCGACGATCGGCGCCGGCTCTGGCTGCAATGCTGCTACACTGCTCATTCCCACACGTCCTTTCAACGGGGCGTCGGATTCGTGTCCTGCTGGATGCGGTTCTGAAAACGAATCGCTACAGGCCATGTTCCGTCCACCCGGCGCGACTCTCTAGCCCCGCCATTACTCCCAGGTTCCGAAACTCCGTGAAAATCTTGGCAATATTGGGGCTAAAAGATCGAAATTATGCGGTATTGGGACACGATAAAAAGAAAAGGGCGGGTTTTGTTGATCAAACCCGCCCCGTCCTCGAAACAATGTGAATGACTGTCAGCCGCCGCTGCCGGCTGCCTGTCCGCCGCCTGAGACCTCTTCCTGCTGGTGCGCAGGCTGGGCGCTCGTGACGTATTCGCGCCAGATAACCTGCGCATACTTGCCGTTGAGGATCGTCGGGTGGTTGCTGACGAAGCCCGAAACTTCGGTCACCGCGCGGCGGTTGCGCCGCTCGGGCGACTGAACGAAGACCAGAGGCTGGGTTTCGCCCTGAGAAACAACCGCTTCGAGCCGCGACCGGCTGATCCCTTGGCTGGACAGATAGGAAACAACCGCTTGCGCGCGGCGCAGTCCGAGCCGCTTGTTGTAGCCTTCGCTGCCCACAAGATCGGTGTGGCCGAATACGCGGAAGCGCACTTCGGGGAATTGCCGGATCCAGTCGGCCTGACGGCGCAGAACCGCCTGGGACTGACCATCGAGAGCCGCGCTGTTGAAGGCGAAGTTCACCACGTTCGGCACGTCCGCTGCAAAACGCCGGGTCAGGTCGATCGCATAGGACCGCTCACCCGACTGGGTCATGGTGTTCGACATCGTCGCATTGCCGAAATCGGCCGTTTCGATATCCGAACCTGCTTCCGAGTAGAAGGAGCGGGCGATGTTGGTTTCTTTCGAGCAGCCTGCAAGCGCCGCGAGTCCGGTCGAAAGCAGGAGAAGGCTGATATGCTTTTGCATCGTCTTACTCCATCACATAGCCGTAGGAGCCCGAGAAGTCCTGCTTGGCAACTTCGCCAATTGCGCCACTTCTCGATTTGCCCGTGGATGTCGTCTTGCCGAAGAGGAACAGCTCGGCCTCGGTCGGCGGGCGGACCCGGTCGGTGGGCAGCGCAAGCGCTTCACCGCGAACAGGGCTGACAAGGTGCGGCGTCACGATGATCACGAGCTCTGTCTGCGAGCGCTGATAGTTTGCGCTGCGGAACAATGCACCCAGAACCGGAACGTCGCCGAGCCACGGAACCTGACTGTTGCTGTCGGTGAAGTCGTCCTGCAGAAGGCCCGCGATCGCGAAGCTTTCGCCGTCACGAATCTCGACCGTCGTCTCTGCTTCGCGACGGCTGAAGGCGTTCAGCGTGATTCCGTCCGCTTCGACCGTGATGGTCGGATCCAGGCCGGAAACGGCGGCGTTCAGTGCCAGGTTGATGATGTCGCCATCGACAACACGCGGCGTGAAGGCCAGTTCGACGCCGAAAGGCTTGTATTCAACCGTAACGGTGTCGTTCGTGTTCGAAACCGGGATCGGGTATTCGCCGCCGGCGAGGAACTTCGCTTCCTGCCCGGAAAGGGCAGTGAGGTTCGGCTCCGACAGAGTGCGGACAAGGCCCTTGCTCTCGAGCGCTTCAAGCAGAACTGCAAGCTGCCAGTTGCCGCTTCCGATCCGTGCGCCGATGGCGCCGGTTGCGGACGTGGTGACGGTGCCGCCGCTGATCAGGTTGTTGATGCCGCTGATGTTGTTAGCGGCACTCGTGATGAAGTCACCCGAAGAGTTCACGTTCAGGAAACCGACCGAACCGCTGAGCTCTTTGGTCACCGCGCGCTGCATTTCCGCGAAGCGGACCTTCAGCATGACCTGCTGCACGCCGCCGACATTCATAAGGTTCGACACGCGGCCCGGGGCATAGCGCTCCGCAAGGTCGAGCGCGCGATCGAGTTTCGCGGCAGAAGACACGATGCCCGAAAGCACGATCCCGTCGTTGGCGGTGCGGACTTCAATCTGCTCGCCCGGAATGATCTGCTGCAGACGTTCCTTGAACTCGGCCACGTCGAGCGAGACCTGAACGTCAACATTGGTGATGAGCTGGCCATCCGGGGCCAGCAGCGTCAAAGTCGTACGCCCCGGCGCCTTGCCGAGGACGTAGATCGACCGATCCGACAGTGTAGAGATATCGGCGATGCCCGGATTGGCGATCGAAAGTTCCGCGAACGGCGTTTCGCTTTCAACGATAACGGCCCGGTTCATCGGCACGTTCAATGCGCTCGACGCCGATCCGGTAACGATCCTAAGGGTTTCCGCCTGAGCGGAGGGGATGGCCGTCATCGTGAGTGTGAGGCCCACGAATCCTGCCGCAACTACTGATTTAATGCTCATGTGACCTGCCTCTCCGATCACGCCTCGTTGATGGGTCTTTTTTGCCCAGATTGCCGTCACAATGCGGGAGGCGAGGATTTTTTGCAAGAATCAACCGTTTGCGGCGTTCTCTTTATGTGGGGCTGAGGCAACACTGGCGCAGGGCTAGCGAAAAAAGAAGCACCGGCCACCATATCCGGTGGCCGGTGCTCGATCTCTGAATACCTGTCAGGTCAGTTCGTGCAGGGAATGACCGTCTCGATGATCTCGCCACCCTTGTTGGTGCGGATCGTGCAGATCTTCTCGGGCGCGGCCACCGGTTCGGGCGCAGCCTCGACGATGCCAAGCAGGCTGTTGCGATCGATCTCGACCGAGCCGACCTGTTCGAGGTCGCCGGTGCCCACAAGCGCAAGAGTGATCCGACCGGTTCGCTGCGCAAGTTCAAGCGCGGCGATCTGCGCCGAAGCGGCCTCGACCGTGACCGTTCGCGCAATCATCGTCTCTTCGCTGCGGTCGGCGTCTGCGCTTTGGTTGATCGCGATGATGCGAACACTTTCATCGATCAGCTTGGTCACTTCCTGGTTCCCGATCCTGCCGGACCAATAGATGTCGACCCGATCACCCGGCCGAAGGAAGCCCGAAACGCCAGACGTCACGTCGACGTTGATAGCGAAGGCGCGCATACCCGGCGTGAGGTTTGCATTGATGCCGGCATCGACGCCGGGCTGGGTGACCTTGCCGGACAGGAGCGGCTCGAACGGCTCATAGCTCCGCAAAGCGGCGCGCGGGCGCGTCTCACCTTCCCAGAAGACCGGCACGATGTTCTGGTTGCCGTCTTGTGGTGCAACGATCTTATTGAAAACCCCTGCGGGAACCTTGCCCGCCTCGACCCTGACGATGTCGAGATCGCTCCGTGTCAGCCGGTCACCGTACTTCAACGCTCTCTTCGCCACGACGACTTCGACGAGACGCGGCGCCCGCGCCCTTTCGGCTGCCAGGCGATCACGCTCCAACTGAGTTTGGGCGATATAGTCCTGCGCCATGTAGACGGCAAACCCCGCCAGCGCGACGCCCAAGACCAGCACCAACCCAAATACCAAACGCATCTAACTTCCTTTCGTCCGCGAGACCCGGGATTCGACCACCCACTGTTCGCAATCGGGTCTCCTTAGCGCGGAACGTCGCTGGGGAATACGGCGAAATGGTGGTCAAAGCGCGCCCGCCGGGTGGAATTTTGCCAATACTAGAAACATTCGGCAAGTAGCTGCCCAAAATGGCAATGGACGCCCCGATGCCGGGAGCGCCCATTTCCTGAATTCTTTCCCGCTGGGATCAGCAGGCGGTCCGTCAGAACGACGTGTTGATCGTCGCGCTGTCGAGATAGTTTTCGACCTTCTGTCCGACCGAGGACATGTTGCCCTTCAGTCCAGCCATTGCAAGCGCTACCAGACCGCAGACCGCCGCCGTGAGAACCACCCAGTCCACGGTGACGGCGCCATCTTCCTCGGCCGAGAAGCCCTTAGCCATCATCCAAAGTTTCATTTCCAACTCCATTTCTTTCGAGGCTCGACAGCCTTGCCAGTCGGCCCCGGTCAAGCTCATCGCCCTTTGCCCACCTACGACTTCACAGGGTTTAGATGGCAGGATTGGGGCAGCCGTCGATCTTTTTTACGTGTTGGCGTTCTGCTGCGCGGAACTCTGTGGTTCGAAACGCGAAACAATCGCCGCAAAAAGAAGACCGCGCCCACCGGGGGCGCGGTCTCCTGTCAGGTGGGAAACGCGCTAGGCGTTCCGCCTCAGTTCGTCGAGATGGTGACGGACTCGAGGTAGTTATTGATCTTCGTGCTCAGCGAGCCGGTGCCCTTCTTGACAGCGGCCAGTGCGGCAACGCCGAGGCCAACGACAGCAGCGGTCAGCACGACCCAGTCAACGGTCACAGCGCCGTCTTCTTCGTTGTTGAACTTCTTCGCAAGCTTGAAAAATTGCATGTCACTCTCCATTTGGTTCGCATCAGTTTCATCCGCGAACCGTTACACCTGGTCTTGTCCAGGCCCCGTCTCCGTCGCGGCATGGATACGTTTTGCCCCCGAATCGTGACCCAACTAGGGCGGCCTCTGTGCATTTTCATGTGTTTTGCATCGGTTTTGGAAACGGATATTCGCGTCTGTTTCCTCAAGCTTGCCAATTGCCCTTCGCCTCTCGGGACCTGATGGGTGCGGATCGACCGGGCCTCCCAAGTGGCATCGTTAAGGATTTGTTAAGGAGCCAGAGCCCCCAGCTTCGAAACGGGCCGTACAAGTGTGAGGCTGTTGAAATCAGCGGCAACGCTTTCCCGAGGCCGTTTGCATTCGTGGCGCGGCCGACTTCTGGTTGCAGGGGTACATATATAGAGAGTGGGAACAGAGGATTGCCTGAGCTCGGCCCCAGTGCGGCAGCTCGTTCAGGCTGAGCGAGTCTGGAGACGCCAACGTGTGCGTTCCCCTAAAAGCAAAACCGCGCCCTTGAGGGGCGCGGTCTGAGCCAGGCGCGCGAAGCGCCCGATCGGTGGTAACCTTAGTTCGTCGAGATGGTGACGGACTCGAGGTAGTT
>CBDUOT010000033.1:0-32702 GCA_965368915.1 uncultured Rhodobacterales bacterium
GCCACTCCGTTCGTTTACGAGGCGTGACTATGAAGCTTCTGGTAACAGGTGGTGCCGGCTTCATCGGTTCGGCGGTCGTGCGCCACGCCGTGCGCGCCGGTCTCTCGGTCGTGAATCTCGACAAGCTGACCTACGCCGGAAGCCTGTCGAATGTGGCCGAGGTCGCGGACAGCCCGCTCTACGCATTCGAACAGGCCGATATCTGTGATCGCAAGGCGGTGGACCGCATCCTCGTGACGCACAAACCAGACGCGATCATGCACCTGGCCGCCGAAAGCCACGTCGACCGCTCCATAGACGGCCCGGCCGCGTTTATTGAAACGAACATCACCGGCACCTACACGATGCTGGAAGCGGCCCGTTCATACTGGACCGCGCAGGGCAAGCCGGACAGCTTCCGATTCCATCATATCTCGACCGACGAGGTGTTCGGTTCGCTCGGCCCGACAGGCAAGTTCACCGAAGACACGCCCTACGATCCGCGTTCGCCCTACTCGGCCTCCAAGGCTTCGTCCGACCATCTCGTCCGCGCCTGGCACGAAACCTACGGGCTGCCGGTCGTCCTGACGAACTGCTCGAACAACTACGGACCCTATCACTTCCCCGAGAAGCTGATCCCGGTGGTGATCCTCAAAGCGCTCTCAGGCGCGCCGATCCCGATCTACGGCAAGGGCGACAACATCCGCGACTGGCTCTACGTCGAGGATCATGCCGAGGCGCTTCTTCTCGTGTTGCAGAAGGGCTCCCTTGGCCGCAGCTACAATATCGGCGGTGAAAACGAGGCGACGAACCTCGACCTCGTGCAAAAGATTTGCGCGATCCTCGATCAAAAGCGCCCCGGCAACAAACCCTACGCTGATCAGATCACCTTCGTCGCAGACCGGCCCGGTCATGATCAGCGCTACGCAATCGACCCCACCCGCATCCGCGAGGAACTCGGCTGGCGGCCTTCGGTTACGCTCGACGAGGGCCTTGAAAAGTCCATTCAGTGGTTCCTCGACAACGAAGACTGGTGGCGCGCGCTGCAGGACCGTGAGGGCGTTGGCAGAAGGCTCGGGACAGGATGAAAGCGCTCGTCTTCGGCACCACCGGCCAGCTCGGGATCGAGCTTGCGAGACGCGCACCGCGTGGGATTGCGATCATCGCATTCGGACGCGAGGCCGCAGATCTGACTGATCCCGCAACCTGCGCAAGACTCGTCTCGTCGACCGATGCCGACGTGGTGATCAACGCGGCCGCCTACACGGCCGTGGATGCCGCGGAGACCGACCGAGATACGGCGCAGGTCGTGAACGCTAAGGCGCCGGGCGCAATGGCCCGCGCGGCGGCAGCGCTTGGCGTGCCCTTCCTGCATGTCTCGACCGACTACGTGTTCGACGGCAGCGGTGACCGGCCCTGGCGAGAGGATGATCCTGTCGCGCCGCTCGGGGCCTATGGCCAGACCAAGCTCGACGGCGAACGCGCCATCGCGGATGCCGGCGGACCACACGTGATCCTGCGCACGTCCTGGGTGTTTTCCGCGCATGGGAAGAACTTCGTGAAGACGATGTTGCGTGTCGGCGCGGAGCGTGATGCGCTCTCCGTTGTCGGCGATCAAAGGGGCGGACCGACCGCCGCCGCCGATATCGCCGATGCGCTTTGGGCGATCGCCAGCGCGTTTCAAAAAGGCCGCGGAGAAACCGGCATATTCCATTACGCAGGCGCACCTGCCGTCAGCTGGGCCGACTTCGCCGAAGCGATCTTCGAAAGCGCCGCGTTGCCCGCGAAGCCCAAGGTCAATCGCATCACGACCGCAGAGTATCCGACGCCTGCCAAGCGGCCCGCGAATTCCACGCTCGATTGCTCGCGCATCGAGTCGGCCTATGGCATAGAACAACCCGACTGGCGGAAAAGCCTGTCGGAGGTGATCCGCGAACTGGAGACGGCGCAATGAGTGACACGGGCCGCAAGGGCATCGTTCTGGCAGGCGGATCGGGCACGCGGCTCTATCCGATCACGCATTCGGTGTCGAAGCAGATGCTGCCTCTCTACGACAAGCCGATGATCTACTATCCGCTGTCCGCGCTCATGCTGGCCCATATCCGCGAAGTTGCGATCATCTCGACACCGCGCGACTTGCCTCAGTTCCAGGCACTTCTGGGCGATGGTTCGGCTTGGGGAATGCGGTTCGAGTACATCATCCAACCCTCGCCCGAAGGGCTCGCACAGGCTTATCTCCTGGCTGAGGACTTCCTCGCAGGAGCGCCTTCCGCGATGGTGCTGGGCGATAACGTCTTCTTCGGCGAAGGACTTTCCCACAAGCTCCGCGCTGCCGATGCCCGCACGGTCGGCGGCACGGTCTTCGGCTACCGCGTGTCCGACCCCGAGCGGTATGGAGTTGTCGAGTTCGATCGCGACGGCAAGGTGCTTTCGATCATAGAAAAGCCCGAGACGCCCAAAAGCTCTTACGCCGTCACCGGCATCTACTTCCTAGACGCAACTGCGTCGGAACGTGCCAAAACCATCAAACCTTCCCCGCGCGGAGAGCTGGAGATCACCGATCTCCTCAACCTCTACCACGGCGATGGTACGCTGAACGTCGAAACTCTGGGGCGCGGGTTCGCCTGGCTCGACACCGGCACCCACGAAAGCCTGCTGGAAGCGGCGGAGTTCATCCGCACGATCGAGGACCGGCAAAATCTGAAAGTCGGTTGCCCCGAAGAGATAGCTTTCCTCAATGGCTGGATCGACGAGTCACAACTGAACGCCCTTGCCCAGCCCTACCTGAAAACCCAATACGGTCGCTACCTCGCCCGTATCGCCGCCGACCCGGATCTCGCCAGGAAGGGATAGTCGGCGGCGCAAGGCGCGGCTATGCGACCCGCGCGGCGACGCCGGTCAGTCGTTGTCGCTGCCGCCTGCGCCTGCATCGGCCCTCGACTGCTCCGTTGCCGGAACAGTGGTGAGCAATGCCAGCCGGTCAAGCGACTGCCAGACCGCCCGAGAGACCGCGTGCCCGCTTTCCCGAGGTGCGCCGGTGACGACGACCTCGGCGGCCGATAGCGTCACATCGGCTTCCTCCACATCAAACAGCCGCGCCGCCGCCTCCGTCTGACCAAGCGCGTCGGTATTCACCAAAACCTCACTGTCACCCCATTCGAGCCGAATAGGGTGACCAAGCACCCCAGCGACAAGCGCAAGCGAAGGTAATATGAGACCGGGCTGCGACAACCGTTCGATGGCAAGCGGCAGCGGACCCGCCAGATCCGCGAACGCCGCACCCGTGGTCAGCGGACAGAGCGCGGCGCCATCCGCCGCACGCCAGACAGAAGTCCCGATCGACGGACCGCGTCCATCCCAAGTCTCACCCGCAGCCTCAAGATACAGCAGCAACTGCTCCGGGCCTGAAAGCCCACGTCCGGCGAGCCATTCCGCGGCATGTCCCGCCTCTTCGGCCATGCCCCAACTCATTCCCGCCCCGCGCGCCGCCTTCGTGCACAGGCTCTGGACCTCTGGCAACGACAGCACAGCCGCCCCGGCCACCGGAGCACCAGCGCGTGTCGGATCGTTCGGCAGGTCTGTCACGCCACGCCCCCGGCCATTTCGTGCGGATAGGGCGCGTTCTGGAACAACGAAATCCTGACCCAACGGTCCGACCGGGGATCGAAATGCGTTGCCCCGAAGAAGGCGAGCTTGCAGCGCAGAAGGTCGATCGGCAGCATGTCGGCGGCAAGAAGGTTGTCGCGTATCTCTGCATAAGGATGGCGCATCGCCAACTGAAGTCTGCGCGCCATGAAACGATGTTCGGGATACGCGAGCAGGAAAGCGGCGAGCGTTTCCGCCTCGTCCCGGTCGTTTAGCGCCGCGTGCATCTCGGCAGCCATCCGGCCGGTGCCGAGCGGAAGCTCAAGCGCCGCGCCAAGCTCGCTGAAACGTTCTCCAAGACGCGGCTCAAGCTTTTCCTCCGAGACGTACCAGAACCGCGCCACCGCATCGCGATCATCGAAGTCGACGCCGAGAGCCCAGTCGTAGTGACGCTCCAGCGCCTGTCGAACCTCTGCGACCGCCAACGTGCCGTCGATACGAAACTCAGACGCCTCGTCGGCATCCATCGCCGCGGCGAGATCATCGACAAGCGCACCGTGCGGTTCGAGCATCAGCGACAGAAGCGCCTCCTGCCCTTCCAGACTCAGCGTGTCTTCACCCCAGCGCCACAGCGCATCCCAAGGGCGTAGGGCCTCGTCCGGCCAGCGTTGAAGTCGGTCCTCGATCCGACCAAGGTCCCGACCGAGGTCGGCGAGTTTGGCCACCTGAACGGGATGGTCCGAGCGCCAATGCGCGTGGTTTTCCCGCGCGGCCTTAGTGGCGGCCTGCAAACCCTCGACCGCTTCAGGTGCCGCACCGCTCTGGGCGCGGATCCGCGCGAGCGCCTCTTCCCGCGCGGCCATCCAATTGTTCAGAAGCGCGGGGTGCCGGACTAGGAAAGGCGCCATGCCGAGGCCTGTGGAGTTGCCGACGCCGAGCCGCCGACGAAGCTCGGGTTCCATCGCCACCGCCTTGTCGCCGCCGCGGGCGCGCGCCAGATGTTCGGCGAGGTCGGCCGTGAAGGCGCGCGTCAGCCAGACCGACAGCATCTCAGCCTGAAACGGCCCCTTCATCTCGGGGCGCGACGCGAGGACCGAGCGGTCCGCCGCGCCGAACTTGCCCGATCCGTAGACGGCCGTCGTCCTCATGAGGTAGCCGACCTTGTCGATCTCCTCCGCGTCGGGCTGGCGGCCCTCCGCAAGGCTTGCGACGACGTGCTCGAACAACCTGACCGACCGGTTCGCCCGGCTCAGCGAAAGCTCGGACGAACTGATCCGCCCCGCCTCCTGCAACGGCACGTTCGCGCTGAGTCGCTCGAGATCTGCCGCAGTCGGCGTTCCATCGAAAAGCGTGAAGGTCGCATCCCAGGCCGTGGCGATCACTCGGTCAGAGCGCATGTGGTCCGGCAGATCGTGCGCGAATGCGACAAGCGAGTATGTCCGCTCGGGCCCGTGGGCGCTGTAGACGGCGCGACCGACACCCTTCGCGTCGATATCCCATACGGGCCTCTCGAAGCGCCACTTTTCATTCTGCATCCGGCGAAGAAGCACGCGCAGGAACGACAGTCGCGTCGGATGCGCCGAACCCATACGTGCAAGCCGCATCACCCTGTCCGCCGGCCGGCGGAACGCGGCGAGGTCGTCGTGCAGGTGTGCGGCGTGCGTCATATTGCTATCCCCCACCGTTCGCTGGGCCGAAACCTTCCGCCATGAACCGCAGCCAGTTGCCCCCCATGACGCCCGAAACCTCTGCTTCTGACATGCCGACGTCCTTCAAACCGCGCGCGATCCGTCCGAAGTCCCGGTTGTCGTGGAACCACTCGGGCATCGGAGGAAAGCCGGGCGCCGCTGCGCTGCCCTCGCCGAAGTCCATCTTCTTCGTCCAGCGCCCCACGCGCATCCATTCGACCACGCTATCGGGCTGATCCTGACACAGATCGGTTCCTATGCCGATCCGATCGACCCCCATCAGCTCGGCGGTGCGCGCGATCATCTCGCAGAAGCCTTCAAGCGTGCAGCCGCTGCCTCCCTTCAGGTGGTGAGGATAAACCGAAAAGCCCAGCATCCCGCCGCTTTCCGACAAAGCCTTCAACACCGTGTCGGACTTGTTGCGCAGCGCCGAGTGCCAACTGGCCGGATTTGCATGCGTAATCGCTATCGGCCGCGTCGAATGCGCGATGGCCTCAAGCGTTGAGCGTTCGCCGGAATGGCTCATGTCGACGACAAGACCAACCCGGTTCATCTCGGCGACGACCTCGCGGCCCATGCGGGTCAGGCCGGTGTCGTCCTCTTCGTAGCAGCCCGACGCGAGTAGCGACTGGTTGTTGTAGGTCAACTGCATGAAGCGCAGGCCGAGCCGATGCAGAACCTCGACCAGCCCGATATCGTCTTCGATGCAGGACGGGTTCTGCGACCCGAAGAAGATCGCGGTGCGGCCCGTATCGCGCGCCTTCGCGACGTCATCGGCGGTAAAGCCTTGAAAGATCAGATCGGGGAAACGCTCAAACCAGCGGTTCCAGCGCTCGATCTGCAGGACCGTCTCGCGGAAGTTCTCGTGGTAAGTGATTGTTACATGAACCGCATCGACGCCGCCTTCGCGCATCTGGCGGAAGATCTTCTCCGACCAGTTGGCGTATTGCAGACCGTCGATCAGCGGGTTCATTCCGGCGCCCCTGCCGCGACATAGGCCGTCTTCACCGTCGTATAGAACTCTGCCGCGTACCGACCCTGCTCACGCGGACCGAACGAGGATGAGCCGCGCCCGCCGAACGGCACATGGTAGTCGGTGCCCGCGGTCGCCAGGTTCACCATCACGCAGCCCGCGCGCATGTTGGCGCGGAAGTGGCTTGCCCGTGCGAGCGACCGGGTCATGATCCCCGCCGTCAGACCGAACTCGCTGTCATTCGCTATGGCAAGCGCCTCGTCGTATGACCCCGCCTTCATCACGCAGGTGATCGGCGCGAACATCTCCTCCCGGTTCACGCGCATGTCGTTGCGGGTGGCCGCGAAGACCGCGGGCGTCATGTAGTATCCATCAGTCGCGCGCTCCAGCCGACCGCCGCCGGTCAGAAGCTCTGCACCCTCGGCTTTGCCGATCTCGATGTAGTCGAGGTTCTGTGCCAGTTGCCCCTCGCTGACGACCGGGCCAATCTGGGTGCCGTCTTCTAGCGCGTGGCCAACCTTAAGCGCCTCGGCTGCGGCGACAAGCTTGTCAACGAACGCGTCGTGGAGCTTTTCATGGACGATAAGGCGCGACGCGGCGGTGCACTTCTGCCCGGTGCCGCCAAAGGCCGCATTAGCAGCATGCGCGACGGCAAGGTCCAGATCGCAGTCGTCCATGATCAGCATCGGGTTCTTCGACCCCATCTCCATCTGGACCTTGGTCATGTTGGAAACAGCCGCCGCCGCAATGCCGCGCCCGACGGGAACCGACCCGGTGAAGCTGATCGCATCCACGTCGCGGCTTTCGACCAGCCGCTGGCCGACATCACGCCCGGACCCCATCACGAGGTTGAATAGTCCCTCGGGGATGTCCTGCTTGGCGATGACTTCCGTCAGCAGGACTGCCGAGGCGGGGGTCAGGTTCGCGGGCTTCCAGACGACCGCGTTCCCGAAGGCAAGCGCGGGGGCTATCTTCCAGGCCGGCGTCGCCACGGGGAAGTTCCACGGGCTGACGATCGCGACAACACCCACCGGCTCTCGGCGCACGTCGATTTCGATCCCCGGCCGCACGCTTTCGGCCAGATCGCCCTGATTGCGGAGCACTTCCGCCGCGAAATACGTGAAGAACTGCCCGGCGCGATAAACCTCGCCCTTGCCTTCGGCCAGAGGCTTGCCTTCCTCTCGCGACAGCACCGCGCCGATTTCAGCGGCGCGCTCCATGAGTTCGGTGCCAATCGCCATGAGGACGTCATGCCGCTTTTGGATCCCCGCCGCCCACCAGATCGGCTGAGCGTTCCGCGCGGCCGCCAAAGCCTCGTCAAGCTGAGCCCCGCTCGCCTGCGCGTAGCTGCCGATCAGGTCGGAGACATCCGAAGGGTTGCGGTTCTCGATCTCACCTGCGCCCGCCTGCCAGCGGCCCGCAATGAACAGCCCCGTCTTGTCGCTCATCCTGATCCTCCCATGCTTCAGTTCTGGTTAGTCGCCGACAGCGCTTCAATCAATCTTGAATTTCTGTAGCCACCTTCAGATAATCTGAAGATGATCC
Source organism: uncultured Rhodobacterales bacterium (assembly GCA_965368915.1). Lineage (GTDB taxonomy): Bacteria > Pseudomonadota > Alphaproteobacteria > Rhodobacterales > Rhodobacteraceae > Albidovulum. The sequence continues at coordinate 7,771 of CBDUOT010000033.1, forward strand.
TGAAACCCGACATGATGCGCTGTTTTCGTGCCGTCGCCCACGCCGGCACGCTCGCGGGCGCGGCCACGACCTTGGGGCGGACGCCTTCGGCGGTCTCGATGACGCTGTCGCAATTCGAGGCCGAGATCGGCGCACCACTGTTCGCGGGCGAACGCAAGAACCGGCTGACCCCTCTCGGCCTGCGGGTTCTCGAAGAATGCGAACGCGCGCTGGAGGCGTACGACCGCAGCGCCGAAGCGATCAAGCGCCATGCGCGTTCCACCGCGGGCACCGTGCGGATCGCGGCTGTACCTTCGGCTGCGATGACCGTCCTTCCGGAAGCCATCGCCGCATTCCGCGCCACCCGCCCGGACGTGCGGCTGGACATTTCGGATCTCGAAAGTGCCTCGGTGCTGCATCGCCTGCGCTTCGATGAAGCGGATATCGGCATCGCCTCCGCGGCCGCCCCGGAGGATGCGCCGAGCCCGGAACTGACGGCCGAAACCCTGTTCACCGACAGGCTCGGGATCGTCTGCCGGTCGGACAGTCCGATCCTTGCAAACGCGCCAAGCTGGGCGCGGATTGGCGATGAACCGCTCATCGTCAATCCGCTCTGCGACCTCATCGACCACCCGGCCGCCCGTGCGCTTTCTGCCGCGAGCACGCTTTCGGCACGCAACACGATGACGCTCCTGTCCTTCGTGCGAAACGGGCTTGGCGCCACGATCCTGCCCCGCAGGGTGCTTGCGAGCGACCCTCAGGGGCTTTGTTTCGTTGCACCCGATGACCCCGTGGCAGAGCGCAGCCTGCTGGTTCTGACCCATCGCGACCGCCCGCCGAGCCCCGCCAGCGCGGCGTTCCTGGAGGCGCTTCGCACTGTGTCCAATCGCGATGAACGCGACGTCAGGTCAAATCACGCGCCCGCATATTGAACTTTACCGTTCAGTTGCCAGATAATACAACGCGACAGATAGGAGGCACGGCGATTGGCCTCGCCCTTTGCTACGGCCAGTTTTCGTTGCTTGATATTGGGACTTCAATTCCATGGCTTTGCGCATAAAAGGCCACAAGATCGCGGCCATCATCGTATTGATCGCGGCCGGACTCTGGGTTGGAACCGGCAGGTTCACCTCTGTCGGAAGCGAAGAGGCGCATGCCGCCCAACCATCGCCCGAGGCTGAACAGAATAGCGACACCGCGGCCACCGATGAAGGACTGCGCACCGTCGCCGCCATCACCCCCATCTTCGCCGAACATGCGCGTGAGATCCGCGTTTCGGGCGTCACAAGCGCGGACAAGCGTGCGGTTCTCGCTGCACGCGCGGGCGGAGTTATCTCTGAATTGGCCATTAGCCAAGGCGAGCAAGTCGAAGCCGATCAGATCGTGATGTCGGTCGAAGGCGACGATGTGACCGCTTCGGTCATGACGGCGCAGGCGACACTCGCCCAGCGCCAGCAAGAACTCGAGGTCGCCGAGAAGCTTTTCAAAAGCGGCAACACCGCAGAATTGCAGCTAATTCGGGTACGCGCCGACAAGGCCGCCGCCGAGGCCATGCTGCGTCAGGCAGAAGCCGCGGCAGACCGGCTCAATCTGCGTGCGCCGTTCGCGGGGGTCGTTGATACCGTCGATGTCGAACTTGGCGAATGGGTGCAGATCGGCACCCCGATCGCCACGCTTCTTGCGCTCGACCCGATCGTTGTGACCGCCGAGATCAGCGAAATCGACATCGGCTTCGTGAAGCAAGGCGACGAGGCTGCGGTGCGCCTCGTCACCGGCAAGGTCGTCGAGGGCAAGGTCCGCCATGTCGCCAGCGATGCGTCGCCGACCACGCGCACTTACCCCGTCGAGGTAGCGATCCCCAATCCCGACCGCGCCGTGCCTTCGGGCATGACCGCCGAGGTGAGCCTCTACACCAGCCCCGAACGCGCCGTGAAGGTTCCCCGTTCCGTCATCACGCTTTCGGACGAGGGAGAGCTTGGGTTGCGTATCGTGGGCCCGGACAACATCGCGAACTTCGCCTCCGTCGAACTGATCGACGACACGCCCGAAGGCCTCGTGCTGACCGGCGTGCCGGAAGGCGCGCGCATCATCGTTTCGGGTCAGGACCTTGTCCGCGACGGCGAGAAGGTGATCGTCAAGGATGCGCCTGCAGGCGCCGACAGGAATTGATGCCATGGGTCTCGTCGAACGTGCGATCCGCAACGCGCGGCTGACGATCTCGGTGCTCATCTTCCTGATGTTGGCGGGGGCTCAGGCCTACATCACCATTCCCAAGGAAGCAGAGCCCGACATTCAGATCCCGATCATCTATGTCAGCCTGAGCTACCAAGGCATCTCCCCCGAGGATAGCGAGCGGCTGCTTCTGCGGCCGATGGAAACGTCGCTGAAGACGATTGCCGGGGTCAAGGAAATGACCGCGACGGCCTATCAGGGCGGCGGCAACGTCCTGCTCGAGTTTCAGGCGGGGGCCAATCTCGAAAAGGCCCTCGACGACGTCCGCTCAAAGGTGTCGGAGGCGAAGCGCGACCTGCCATCAGGCGCTGACGAGCCGAGCGTGCACGAAGTCAACATCTCGGAATTTCCGGTCCTCGTCGTCACGCTCGCGGGCGACGTGCCTGAACGCGTGCTATCAAAGCACGCGCGAGAGTTGCGCGACCGTATCGAAGAGGTTCCGGGCGTTCTCGACGCAGCCCTTCAGGGCGTGCGCGACGATCTCGTTGAAGTCATCATCGACCCCGCGAAGCTGTCTTCCTACGGACTGCGTGCCGACACGCTCATCGCAGGCGTCGCCGCCAACAACCAGCTGATCGCCGCCGGCGCACTCGAAGGTGCTGAGGGGCGCTATGCGATCAAGGTGCCCTCGCTCATCGAAACGGTCGAGGATGTCGCGAACCTTCCGGTGATATCGAACGGCACCGCGATCGTGCGCGCGCGGGACCTGGCCGCGATCCGCGCGACCCACAAGGATCCCGAATCCATCACGCGTCTCGACGGCAAGCCCGCCATCGCGATCGAGGTTTCCAAGCGTACCGGTGCCAACCTTGTGGACACCGTCGACCGCGTGAAGGAAGTGACCGATGAGTTCGCGTCTCTCTTGCCAGAAGGCACGATCATCTCTTTCAGCCAGGACAAGTCGACGACGATCCGGCAAATGCTGACCGACCTTCAGAACTCGGTCCTGACGGCGGTGATCCTTGTTTTCATCGTCATCCTCTACGCGCTTTCGGGCCGTGCCTCGATCCTGATCGGCCTCGCCATCCCGGCGTCGTTCCTCATCGGGATCCTCGGGCTTCAACTTGCCGGTCTGACGGTCAACATCGTCGTGCTGTTCAGCCTGATCCTTGCGGTCGGGATGCTTGTGGACGATGCGATCATCGTGACCGAATACGCCGAAAGGCGCATGTCGGAAGGGATGGACAAGCGCGAGGCTTTCGCGCTGGCCTCGCACAGGATGACCGGGCCGGTGATCGCCGCCACGGCGACACGGGTGGCGGCCTTCTCGCCGCTGCTGTTCTGGCCGGGCATCGTCGGCGAGTTCATGAAGTACATGCCAATCACGCTGATCGCGACGCTGTCGGCCTCGCTCTTTTACGCGCTCTACTTCGCCCCGACGATCGGCGCGATCATCGCCAAGCCGGTGGTCGAAGAGGACCGCAGCCGTGACAACCTCTACATGCGCTTCGTCGCCCGCGCGATCCGCCATCCCTGGCTGGTCACGCTGACCGCGGTCGCAACGCTCGTGGCGGTGCCCTATGCCTATGGCAAGTACGGCAAAGGGGTGGAATTCTTCCCGAACGTCGAGCCGGATTACGGCCTGCTTTACGTTCACGCGCGGGGCAACCTGTCCATCGACGAAAAGGACGCACTCGTTTCCCAGGCCGAAGAACGGATCCTCGGCTGGCCCGGCATCAAGACGGTCTACACTCGGTCCGGCACCGCCGGCGGCCCCGGCAACGAGGTCGCCGCGGACGTTGTGGGCGTCATTCAGTACGAATTCATCGACTGGCGCGAACGCAAGAACGCGAACGGAATCCTCGCCGATCTGCGCGTGGCGATGCAGGGCATCCCGGGCGTTGAGGTCGAGGTTTCGGTTCCGGATGCGGGTCCGCCCACAGGCAAGGCGATCCAGATCCGACTCTCTGCGTCAAACCCAGCGGGCCTTAACGAAGCGGCACAGCTGATCGCCGACGAACTTGCGAATACAGCTGATGTCATCGACATCGACAGCGGCCTGCCGCCCCCCGGCATCGATTGGGAAATCAGGGTAGATCGCGCCGCCGCGTCCCGCTACGGCATCTCGCCGGGCGCAGTCGGTTCGGTCGTGCAACTCGTCACCGACGGCCTGAAGCTTTCGGACTTCCGCCCGGCCGGTGCGGACGATGCGGTGGACATCGTGCTGCGCCTGCCGCCGGATCAGCGGACGATATCGCATCTCGACCAGTTGCGCGTCGAAACCGCCCAAGGCCCCGTTCCGATCGCCAACTTCGTGACCCGCGAAGCCGTGCCGACGATCGGCACGCTGAACCGCATCGACGGGCGCCGTACCGTGACGGTCCAGGCCAATATCCGCGAAGGCGTGCAGCCCGACCCGATCCGTCAGGCCATCGCCGCGCGACTTGCCGAGTCCGATCTGGAAGCGAACGGCATTCGTTGGGAACTCGCCGGTGAGGATGAAGAACAGGCAGAGGCCAGCGCCTTCCTCGGCAAGGCCTTCATGGCCGCCCTCGCGCTGATTTTCGTGGTGCTCCTCGCGCAGTTCAACCGCTTCATCTCGGTCTGGCTGATCTTCTCGGCCGTGATCATGTCGACGATCGGCGTTTTCCTCGGCCTGATGATCATGGGCCAGCCTTTCGGCATCGTCATGACCGGGATCGGGATCATCGCGCTGGCGGGCGTCGTCGTGAACAACAACATCGTGCTGATCGATACCTACGACAACCTGCGCCGAGACGGCATGGAAAAGGTCGAGGCGATCCTCGAGACATGCCACGAACGCGCCCGCCCCGTCGTGCTGACCGCCGTAACAGCGATCCTCGGCGTGCTTCCCATCGCCTTCGGCTTCAACCTCGAACTGCTCAGCCACGAAACGACTTTCGGCGCGCCCTCTACCCAGTGGTGGATCTCGCTTTCGTCCGCCATCGTTTTCGGTCTGGCCTTCGCGACCGTGCTCACGCTGGTCGTCACGCCTTCCCTTCTGATGCTGACCTCACGCGGCATGGGGAAACCGGGCGCCGAGAAGCCCGAGAAGCGTCGCTGGTTCGGATGGAGAAGAAAGACTGCGGTGAACCCGGCCGAATAATCAGGGATCGGGATGCTTTGCCGCCCTGACCGAGAGACCCTAATGGGCAGGTGCGGCCGTCCTTACCGACCGATAAGGAACAGAAGAGCGGCCAACCCCAGCAGTTCGAGCACAGGCAAAACCGACAGAGTGCGCTGCAGGACATAGAAGGCGCCAGCCCCGGCCCGACCCGCAACGTGCATTGCCCACGGCCCGGCCGTTTGGACAGACAACTTCGGCGTCCTGCGCTTTGCAACAGGCAGTGCCTGCCGCGCGATAGGCGCGATGCGGGGAAACAAACTCTCGTTTTCGCGTCTACTATTCACCGGTTTTCTTCAACTCGCACTCGTTTGGCCGACCCGTGTTGCAGCAACCAAAACGATTCGTGAACCCGTCTTTTAGACACCCTCTACGATAAAACCCGGGCGCACTCGCTGCCGCTAAAGCATCCCGAAACAGAGCGGCGCATCTCCCGGTGGCTCGACATGCCATCAGGACTTTCGCCCGCCCGGCAGCATCGCCGGCGGGGCCGGTCCAATCCCCATCACTCCATCACGTTGAGGGCAATCTGCTGCCCCAGGCCGCGAGCTAGTCGGTCCACCTCAGGCGGATGTCATGCTCGTATCGGTATTCCGGCGGCAGCGTCGGAGCGGTCGCCTCATCGATCCATGCATGGACGTTTCGGGGCGGCGTCACCGTCGCATCGCGCCCGAAGAGGAAACTCTGTTCTGACACCAGCACGCGATATGCCTTGTTCAGCTTCAGCGCGCGCTCACGCGTCGGCGTGATCAGGTCATAGACCGACTTTCCCGACATCGCGTCATGGTTCACGGTCCCGTCTTCATGGAACCACCGCGCGATCATCTCGTCGTTTGAGCGGAACTCGTCCCCGCCGCCTGCGCGCGTCAGATAAAGCGCGATCTCTCCCATCTCCTCACCGAGATTGGGCACATCCTTCTGCGACTTCAAATCCAGATATCCCCAGCCTTCAGCGCCGGTTACCTTGCGCGGGAACGCCCAGGTCTGATCGATATTCGCACCGGCGGACGTGTGGCAGCCACGGCAGAAGAAAAGCTCTTCGTTGGTCTGGCGGCGCAGGCGCCCTTCATCATCCTCGATCCAGGCCAAAAGGCTCCAGCCTTGGCCGTTATCCATGCCCTTGTCGCCAAGGTCGATGTAGCGCGGCAGGTTTTCATCCACCTTCTCCTGACGCTCATTGCCGTAGCGGGACGCAACCTGCGCAATGGACAGCTGGCGGGTCTTCACCATGTAGCGCAGCTCCTTCATGCGGCGCGGAGTGGTGATTTCATCATTCTCGCCGACTCCGACGTAGCGCACGGAATGCAAAAAATCCGTGCCCTCGGGATAGGACATGCGCACGACTTCGGCGTTGGACGAAGCCCCAAGGTAATGCGTCCGCCTCGCAATTTCCGTCGCACGGCCAAGGGAACCGTCGCCGTCGATGTCGGCTCCGATTGCGGTTTCGTCCACTTCGGGAAGCGACACGCGGTCAAGGTCCTGAAACGCCATTTCGACCAGCGCAAGATTGGCGAAGTAGACGTCCGCGCTCTCGTCGCCCGCCTCAGTCTTGTAGAACGGAGCGGGCAAGCGGATCAGAACATCGTCAGTCGACCCGTTGGTTGGCCAGAAGGTCGATGGCTGGGGCTTGTAGTTGAACGCGACCCACCACGAGCCGTCCTTCGCCAATCCGTTGTCATCAAAAGCTTCAGCCGCGTTCGCGTAGTCTGAAAGGTCCGGAATCCATCCCTCGAAACCCTGCGCTTCAAGCTTTGCCGAGAGGTCGGAATAGTTGTCGCCGTTGATCCACTCGAGGATCTCTTCGTCCGAAATCGCCGCGACTTCGCTGGACCGGTCCTGAAACAGATTGACGTGGTGGTTGATCAACCCCGCGTCGGAGAACGCATATTCCGCCTGCAACCCGCCATCCTGCATGAAGTTGGGCCGCGTGGGATCATCGTTGGACTGGTGACAGACATAGCATGGGTTATAGCGGCCCTCGATCCGGGTGTAACACTGCGGCGGAACCGGCGCCTCGGGATTGTATCGCCTGCCAGCTTCCGCGAGCGCGGTCGAAGCGGGCCGAAGCTGCATCATCTCAGCTTCCGTCAAGTTGGAAAGTTCTTGGGCCGACGCGTCCATGGGACAAACGAGCAGAGCAAGAATGGCGAGGCGTTTCATCAAGTATCTCCGGCATAGCGAGGGGGCGGGCCGATGCCCGCCCCTGTAAGTCTGCAAAAGGCCCGATAATTACATTGCGGTGCGTTCAGGCTTCCAAAGCCACATCGCGTTGTTTTCGTGGCTGCCGGTGTCCTCACCGATCAGCACGTCGCCATTGTCCAGAACCACGATGTTGTCCGGGTTGGAGATCGCGTTCACGTCGCACGCGTTGACTGCGTCGTTCTTGTCGTAGGCGCCGCCAGCAACGACCGGGGTCATCATGGAAACGTTGTAGGTGCTGTCGAGTCGCATTTCGTAAACAACGCCGCACTTGTTTTCGCCTACCTGAATGTCGCCCTCGGAATCCGACATGCCCTTCGAGACTTCCGACATCGCCATGTACATGAAGGGGACCGAACCATCAGCCGCCTTGTCGAGATTGATGTTTACGCCTTCCATCTTGCGGAATTCGGCGGTCGCACCCTTTGCGACGGCAGCCTTGCGGCTTTCCATGAAGGCGACGCGGTTGTCCGCGGCCTCGCCTCGGGCCCATACCGCCACCTCTTCGTCCGAGATGTATGAAGATTTGTCCGCTTCGAAGTCGTCCTGCGTGATCCCGTCGTACTCGGCGATCCAGCCGGCGATTTCAGCATTGTTGCCACGGGCCAGTTCGATCCAGCTGATCTGGAAGGCGGCGTCGCCTGCAGCGGTGCCCGGCTCGGCCATCTGGGTCATCTTGGCGGCGTAGAGCGTGCCCGAGGTCAGATCGCCCGCACGGTCCGCCACGAACTTGTAGAAGACCACGTCAGTCCCGTCATCCGACAGATAGACCGTGCGCTGGTCCGGCATGACCACGCCGTTTTCGTGCGAGAAGCGGCCGAGCGTGAACAGCTTGATCGGGGTTGCGGATCCGGCCGGATTGGTGATTTCCACGATGTAACCGTAGCGATACGGGTTGGGATAGTGGCCGAGATAGCTTTCGAGCGACGCGACATCGCCGCTGTGTTCGTAATCCGCGTTGTTCCAGTCGGCCGTGTTGTCGAAGTAAAGCTCTTCCGAGGTCAGCGGTGTGCCCCACGGCGACAGCGTGCCGAAGCAGTTCACCCAAGTGCCTTCGACACCAGAGAAGTCCAGCATCTTCGCGTCAGCTTCATCGACAGTCCACATGCCGCCTTCGTCGCGGGACATCTTCACGCGCGACATGCCGCCCGGACGATCTTCCCAGTTGGTGAAGAGATAGCCTTCATGGTCGCCGGTCCGGACGAACGCGTTGAAGTCCGGGTCGTTGGAGACCTTGATCTCACCTCCAGCGCCCGTGATTTGACCCATCGAGCCGAAGTCGCCTTCGCGGAACAGAACCTGGTAGGAACCGAGCGCCGACTTCACCACCTTCTTGTCGTCACCATCCGGCACGGCCATTTCAGAGGCCCCGAAATCGGCGTTGGCGATGACGCCGACAGCGGCGCGCGCGAAATCGTTGCCGAGGTCATCGGACGGGTGCTGGACGTTGAAGAACAGATCGCCACCCTCAAGGAACATGCCGGTGATTTCGGCGCCAAGCGGCACCGTGGCAACGCGCGTCAGCGTCTCCGCGGATGCAGGCGCGACGATGGCCGTGGACAGAAGCAAAGTGGGGATGAGGGCGATCTTCATGGTCAGCTCCTTTGAATGCCGGGTTACTGGGTTACCCGAGACTGCTCTGGGCGATATTTGGATCACGTGACGTTTTCGTTTCACTTCCACGAAGCAATCGTGAAGGCGGCTCTATAGCGCAAATGTCAAAGGCGCGCCTGATCGGTATCAGGCAAGGGCGTTACTGATTAGCCGCGTCGGAGCGCAGGAAACACCAGTCGGACGCACGAACGCCGAGGAGCGTAGCAATGCGTCGGGCGATGAACCTACCGTGCATCTGCCTGTCTTGCACAAAGGCATTCAACTTGGATGCGATGATCAGGAATAGCACCGTTTTTCTCACTGATCGCCCTGCGCAAACCAGGGACGAAATCCGAAAGCGCCCGGGCCGCCAACGAAGCCCTCGGAATCCGATCGGCATCTGGCGGCAAGCGCGCATATTGGCGTGTCGAAAGATGCAGCCGTGCGCTTCACATTTCTGCACACACACCCACGATTGGCCTTGCTTCACTATTCCGAGGTTGTCTCCTCCGGAGAGTTCAACGTTGACCATGTGTCGTCGCGCGGTGGTGAGGGCGGTGTTTGGCACGTACGGCGATGAATATTGACCTTCGCGATGAAGTTCGCGGAAATCGGCGCCGTGACAAACAGAAACGCCATGATCAGCAACTCATGCATCGAGGGTTCGCCCAAGACGACCGAATGGATCATGGAGGCCAGAAGCAACATTCCAATCCCGATTGTGCCGACTTTGGTTGGGGCATGCAGGCGTGCCATCGGGTCGTTGAACTTCAAAAGCCCAAGCACCCCCACCACCACGAATCCCGACCCTATCAACAGGCAGATCGCAGTGGCGTATGTTCCGATAATCTCGACACTCATTCGATGATGTCCCCCCGCAGCAGGAACCGCGCCAGGGCGACCGTCGAGACGAAGCCCAACATGGCAATCAGCAGCGAGATCTCGAAATAGATATGCACGCCCTGACGGATCCCCAGCACCACTACCAGACCCAGTGAATTGATGACCATCGTATCAAGCGCCAAAATGCGGTCCGCGGACGTTGGACCGAACACCACACGTACCATGGACAGGATCTGACCGAGCGTAAGCGCCAAGAAAACGAGCATCACGGCGATATCCAAAACACCTTGAGCGGTTGTCATGAAAAGATCTCCTTCAAGCGGCGCTCGTAGCGGTTTTTTATATCATCGCGGACTGCGTCGGGGTTGTCGGTGTGAAGGACATGTACCAATAGGCTGTGACCTTCGTCGGACATGTCAGCCGAGACCGTGCCGGGCGTCAGGGTGATCGTCCCGGCCAGAACCGTAATCGCTTCGGGCTGACGCAAATCAAGCGGAACGACGATCCAGGCCGATTTCAGTTTCGAATTCGGAACCGTCAGGACGATCCAAGCAACCTGCAAGTTGGCGACCAGAATGTCCCACATCACGACAACGATGTAGGGGACCATCTTGCCCAGTCGGAACCCCTTCGGCGTATCGGGCCACCAGATCGACGTTCCCCAGGGGATAATGATCCCAAGGATGATGCCGAACACCACCATCCCCGCCGAGACGTCATTTTGAAGCATCGTCCAGACCACCGCCAGCAGCAGTGTCAGAAAGGGATGCGGCAGCAGCCAGCGAAATGCGCGCTCCATTGTGTCAGTTGCCCTCCTTCGGCTTGCTGAGCTTTCCGGGAGTGTCCATTACGGTCGAAATATACGGCTCTGGCGCGAAAAGCTGGGCGGCCATCGTGGTGGTGTAGCGATGCACCGGGCCGGCAAAGACCGTGTGCGCGATCAGAAGCGCGATCAGTCCGCCCACAGCGGCATATGACAGTGGCGTAGGGCGCATCGCGACGGGCGCATCGTCAGGTGTGCCCTGGTCGTGCGCCTTCCAGAAGATAACGCTGCCCGCACGCGAAAAACCGACGATGCTGATCAAACTGGAGCAAAGGACGATAGCCCAGATCCAGACCACGGATTGCTCGCCGAACGCTGCGTCCAGCACCAGAAGCTTACCCAGAAAGCCCGATAGGGGCGGCAAGCCCGTCATGGCGATCGCCCCCACGAAGAAAAACCCTGCCGCCAGCGCGGACCCGGCAATCGGAGGCTGCGGCGTCAGGGTCAGATCCGCGCGCCCGGTACGTACCAGATCCGAGATCAGGAACAGCGCGCCGGCCGCAAGGGTCGAGTGCACAATGTAATAAAGCGCCGCCGCGATGCCGGCCGGGCTGAAGAGCGAGATCGCCACCATCACCATCCCCATCGAACCGATGACGGAAAATGCGACAAGCCGGTCCAGACGCTTGGCGGCCAAGACGCCGATCATGCCGATCGCCAGTGAAACCAGGGCTGCGGGCAATAGCCACAAGTCATGCAGGCCCGAGGTGACTTCCAATCCCGGCGGGAAGATCAATGTGTAGACCCGGATGATCGCGTAGGCGCCAACCTTCGTCATGATCGCGAACAGCGCGGCCACTGGTGCGGGTGCCTCGGCATAGCTTGACGGCAACCAGAAGTGCAGCGGTACGACCGCCGCCTTGATCGCAAAGACCAGCAGCAAAAGCACGGCGGCCACGCGAATGCCGACCGTCTCGTCCGCTCCGATCGACGCAACGCGATTTGCGAGGTCTGCCATGTTCAGCGTGCCGGTCTCGGCGTAAATCGACCCAAGCGCAAAGAGAAACAGGGTCGAGCCGATGAGGTTGAACAGCACATACTGCACGCCCGCCCGAAGCCGCGCATTGCCACCAGCGTGAATCATCAATCCGTACGAGGCGATCAACAGCACTTCGAAAAAGACGAAGAGGTTGAAAAGGTCGCCGGTCAGGAACGCCCCCATGATTCCCATGATCTGGAACTGGAACAGGGCGTGGAAATGCCGCCCCCGATCGTCCCAGCCCGAGCCGATGGCATAGAGCAGGACGAACAATGCCAGCACCGCAGTCAGAAGGACCATCAGCGTCGACAACCTGTCGCCAACGATGACGATCCCGAAAGGCGCCGCCCAATCGCCGAGTTGATAAAGCATGACGGTGCCGTCCGATGCTTCCCATGCCAGAGCGGCCGCAATGGCAATCAACGCCAGCACCCCTGCGACCGAGAAGGCGCGCTGAATGCCGATGTGATAGCGCGCGGCCAGGACGATGAACGGCGCCAGCATGGCGGGCAGAACGACCGGGGCGATGATCCAATGGGTCATTGCTTGCCCTCCACCCTATCCTCAGAGCCATCGGGCTGGTCATCGACATGGTCGTCGTTGGACCCGAGGAAAGCCCCGAGACCGATCATCACCACGACGGCCGTCATCCCGAAGGAAATCACGATGGCCGTCAGCACCAGCGCCTGCGGCAACGGATCGGTATAGAGTGTCATGTCGTCGCGCAGAACCGGTGGGGCACCCACGGTCAGCCGCCCCGAGGCAAAGAGAAAGACATTTACCGCATAGGTCAGAAGCGAAACCCCAAGGATCACCGGGAAGGTGCGCAAACGCAGCACCAGATATAGCCCTGCGGCGGTCAGGACCCCGATGGCGGAAGCGACAAGCATTTCCATGTCACACGCCCCGCTTTGCAGTGCCGGCTGCGTCAGACGGCGGATCGTCACGGGACGGATCAATGTCCATCGGGTGTTCGATGTCGGGCGGAAGCATGCGTCTGGCAAGCCGCGAGAAGCTCTCGAGCGACAGCATCACGGCGCCCACCACAGCCAGAAACACACCCACGTCGAACAGCGCCGCCGTTGCCAGTTCGAATTTCTCGAAGGGCGGTATGCGGACATAGGTGAAATCCGAGGTCAGGAAGGGCTTGCCGACAAACCATGATCCGATACCGGTAAAGCCGGCCACCAGAACGCCCGCTCCGATCACACCGTGATAGGGATATTTCAACCGCGCAGAGGCCCAGGCAAAACCGCTCGCCATATACTGCATCACCACGGCGATTGAGACGATGAGACCGGCGATGAAGCCGCCGCCCGGCTCATTGTGGCCGCGCAGGAAGATGTAGAAACCGACCATCAGAACGAGCGGCATGATGACCCGTGTCAGAACCACCATCATCATCGGATGCATGTCCCCGGCCCGCGCCTGATCGGGCTTGCGGTTCAGAAGCCGTGCACGCACCGGCCCGTCAAGCAGGGTCTCTGTCAACGCGAAAATCAGCAGCGCAGCGATGCCCAGAACGATAATCTCGCCATAGGTGTCGAAGCCCCGGAAATCGACCAGGATGACATTGACCACATTGGTGCCGCCGCCGCCCTTGTAGGAATTGGCCAGGTGGAACTCTGAAATCGGCGTGCCGACGGCATCGCGCAGAAGGTAATGATACGCCAGCGCAAAGGTCGCCAGCCCGCCGGCCACAGCGATCCCCGCATCCCGCACCCGGCGCAGGACCGAGCTTTCCACCGGCGTCTGTTTCGGCAAGAAGTTCAGGGCGAGCAGCAGCAGGATAATCGTCACAACCTCGACCGTGAACTGCGTCATCGCCAGATCCGGCGCGCTGAAAAACACGAAGCCGATCGAGACCATCAGCCCGACAATGCCGATCAGCATCAGCGACAGGAACCGGTTGCGGTGCGTGATAACCAGTCCACACGTCGCGGCCACCAGCATCAGCCAGCCTGCGATGGGCACGATGCCCGCGGGTTGCGGTTCACGCGTGGGTGGGGCCAAGGTGCCCGTCATCCAGGCGTGCAGACCTGCGGCAATGATCACAACCGCCCCGATGGCCGCGTAGCGGGTGAAGGCACCGTCATGCAGCGGAAGTATCAGTTTTCTCGCTAAACGCGCTGCCGCCTCGACGATGCCTTCGAAGATCACCTTGGCTTCGGGACGCGGTGCGGCGTCCCACAGGCGCAGGGCGGGACTGTAGACGGCCATCATCAACAAGCCCCCGGCCACGGCCGCGATGGACATGAAGAGTGCGGGCACAAGCCCGTGCCAGATCTTGAAATGGGCCTCCGGGACCTCGGCCTCGCCGCCCAGAACGGCGGCTGTCACGAACTTGACGAAAGGTTCGGCCAGGGACGGGACCACCCCGATCAGCACGACCAACACCACGAGGATCGCAGGCGGCAGCCACAGGCCTTTGCCGGGATCGTGCGGCTCGGCCGGATAGTCGTCGCGCTCCGGCCCAAGAAAGACGTGCCCGATCAAGCGAAAACAATAAGCTGCTGAAAAGAGCGAACCGAAGGTCGCCAACGCGGGCACCAACCAATGCGAGCCGAAAAGCACGGTATGGTTTGCCTCTTCCAGCATCATTTCCTTGGACAGGAAACCATTCAGCAGCGGGATCCCCGCCATCGACAAGGCCGCTAGGGTCGCGATCACGAATGTGACCGGCATCAGGCGGCGCAACCCGCCCAGACGGCGGATGTCGCGCGTGTGCGCCCCGTGATCGATAATCCCGGCGGACATGAAAAGCGCCGCCTTGAACGTCGCATGGTTCAGAATGTGAAACACCGCCGCCATGACGCCAAACGCCGTGCCGGTGCCCAAGAGCATCGTGATCAGGCCCAAATGGCTGACTGTCGAAAACGCCAGAAGCGCCTTCAGGTCATGCTTGAAGAGCGCGATGACCGCACCCAACACCATGGTGATCAGGCCAGCGGTCGTCACGATCGCGAACCATTCGGGCGTCCCCGACAAGACGGGCCACATCCGCGCCATCAGAAAGATGCCAGCTTTCACCATCGTGGCCGAGTGCAGATAGGCCGAGACCGGCGTCGGCGCCGCCATCGCGTGCGGCAGCCAGAAATGGAACGGAAATTGCGCCGATTTGGTGAAGCAGCCAAGCAGGATCAGGATCAGCGCCGGAACATACAGGGGATCGGCCTGAATAAGGTCCCGGTGCTGCAGAATGACGCTCAGGTCATAGCTGCCCACGATCTGGCCCAGAATCAGCATGCCGCCGACCATCGACAGTCCGCCCATTCCGGTGACGGTCAAGGCCATCCGCGCGCCCTGCCGGCCTTCGGGCAAGTGTTTCCAATACCCGATCAGCAGGAAGGACGAAAGCGAGGTCAATTCCCAGAACACCAGCAAAAGCAGGATGTTATCGCTTAGAACGATTCCCACCATCGCGCCCTGAAAGAGCAGCAGATACGTGAAAAACTCGCCCATATTGTCGTCGCGGCTCAGGTAATGCCGCGCATAGGCAATGATCAAAAGGCCGATGCCGAGGATCAAGAAGGCAAAGAAAAAGCCCAACCCGTCCAGCATCAGCGTGAAGTTCAGCCCCAGCGACGGCATCCAGTCGACCCGCGCCGCAACGACCTCACCCGCCAGAATCGATGGAAGGTTTGTGAGCAAGCCGAGAAAAGCGGCCAGCGAGACAGTAAACGTCACACCGGCACACGCCGCGCGGCCCGCGGAATTCATCAATCCAGGAAGCAATGCTCCGAAGAAGGGTAAGGCAACGATAATAAATAGTGACACGGTCGCTCTTGGTCCAAGTAGTTCGCAGGCATAGCAGAAGCTGCATCAGAATCCGAGAGTTACAAAGGTAAACGCAAATACACCATTCAAAAATCGTCTGTTCGCCAGACGCGCGACTGTCAGCAATCGGTTCTGATGTATGGATATTCTGCATCTTCGGCGAACGCCAGGTTCCGCTGCTTCGCCCCGTCAGCGTGAAGATGCTGCCTTTGTGATGCGACCGCTGCGAACGCCCGACCGACCATGCTTCGAAGCGCAACTCGGTCATCCGTGAAGCGCGCAAGAAATGACCGCTCTCTGCCCATGGCAACGCCCGCAACGGAAGTCTCGGCATCCAAGCATTTTGCATTGTCTCTCGGTTTCGAACACTTTCGATCAGAAAAGTTTTCCTGCTCTCGTTGCGAGCGCGGTGCAGAAACGCAAGCTCCAAACCGCGCGAACCGCCCGAAGACGGCACTCAACACTCTGTTTTCGTTATTATTCATTGGTTCAGAAGGTAGGTCTTTGCCTTCATCAAACTCTCGAAACCTTCCGGTAAGCGCTAGAGGCAAGTCCACACCCCCGATTTCCTGAACATAACGCCGGATCACTTCAGTGAGGACGGATCACTCTGAGCGGGATTTCGCTTAAACCGCCGCTGCATCTGGAATCCATCAAACGGTCACATAAATGAACAAATTCAAAAATAGTAATCCAAGTAGAAAGCCAACGGTTTGCCTATGGCACTCGCTGGACGGGAAAGTTGACGAGGTTGATGCAGCGGAACGAGTTAGAAGCACCCGGCCCTTGGCGGTTGTTTGGTCTGCAGAGGTTTTTCTCTGGCCAGATTCCTGACCACGTTGAGCGACATGGTCCGGAAGCGGAAATTCACCAAAGGAGCGGCACGAGCTCGATCTAGTTCCAAGCATTGGAACAGAGGGGAACGGGCACATGCCTCGGATGGAGGAGAGTAATATGACGATACTGAAATCGACCAAGCATATCCTTTTGTTTGTAATACTGTTCTTTGCTCCCGCGGCGATGGCTCTGGAGACCTGCGAAGGTGAGTGGCTGAGCGCGAACCTGACCAACTACGAAAGCTACCCCGACCCGGGCAGCGACGAATGCGTGAACTATAACGGCTGCAAGTGGGCCGGGCAGTTCTACGGCGTGCGGGGCAAGAAAACCGAGGATTGGGTGGCGCGAACCAACATTGCAGCGGTCCACGAGAAGGACTGGAGTCGATACGGCGGAAAAATCCTGCGGCTGCGCAAGGGTAGCCGCACGATCAACGTGCAAGTGCTCGATTTGTGCTCCGATTCGGACTGCAATGGCTGCTGCACGAACAACTTGGGAGCTGATGGCCACCTCATCGATATCGAGAAGTATACGATGCAGCGGTTCGGTTCGGGTTCGGGCGAGGTGAAATTCCAAGTCTGCGGTTGAGCACGCTCAAACAGCATCCGATGCGTTAAAGAGCGCAAATCCCTCCATTGGCAGAGCATCAACTTTTGTGGCCGCAAGAGTTCGCGAAAGGTGTCGGAAAGGCGCGTGAATGGAATCAGTTGGGCGCGCTAGATCGTGCAACAACCGAAGCCAAGCTAGCCGGTCCTCTTCAGGGTCCCGACTGTCTAGCCCCTTAGCTCTAGGCCATCTCTGACTGGAGTCTTCGGCTCCGTAAGCTTCTACCGCCGTTTGGACCACCCGGCTGGAGATCTTCCGGGAGATATGACTC
The DNA here is from genome assembly GCA_965368915.1 of uncultured Rhodobacterales bacterium. Lineage (GTDB taxonomy): Bacteria > Pseudomonadota > Alphaproteobacteria > Rhodobacterales > Rhodobacteraceae > Albidovulum. Next base: position 24,995 of record CBDUOT010000033.1, read on the forward strand.
AGGACGGCGGAACCGTGCCTGAGCTGTTCATCAGCGTTATCGGCGGGTTGTTCCCTATCGTGCTGTGGGGGCGAACTTCGCTGTAGTGCCTACGCCAGTGCCCCATTTTTGATCGTGCATCGGCAAAGCTCATGAACAAATGGGTATTCAGGCGCTCTGCCAAATGAACAGGAAATCGTCGGAAATCCTTTTGTTTACCCTGCGTCAGGGTGCGCATAGTTTGAATTCACATCTCGAATTTCAACCGGGGACCTTTCATGATGCACTTCGATACTGCAGGTCTCTGGCGTAAGGCCGCAAAGATTCCCGATATCCTCTCAGCCCAACTTTCTGGCATAGCGCTGTTGACGCTGGTGCCCTTCATGATCTCTGGCATCATCTTCGCGCCGTGGAATACGGAACTGATAACTGCGCTGTCGTCATCCACGCCCTATGTCTACTCTCCCGCCGTCGCGGCGGTTCTGCTCGTGCTCTGCATCGCTACAGCTGCAGCCAGCCAGAATTTCCGCTTCGTGATGTGCGTATTGTCCTCGATTGTCTTGCTGGCGATTGCGCTCAAACACGCAGGTAACATCTGGGAAGCGGAAGCCATTGCCGAGGCCGCCGCCCAGAACCCCGAATTGCCGCCCGATCCGCCCGCAGGGGCATTACATGCAATGAACGGCTTTCTCGACGGCATCGACTGGGTCGTGCTCTACACGCTCTACACGCTTACCGGATTGATGACTTTCGTCGTCATCTTGCTGCAGCCCACGATGTCGCGCTGGCTTTTTCGCCTGATCGTCGCGGTACTGCTGATCGACCTGCTGCTGTCGGTGGTCGCTCCAAACACCGCCATTCTCGGCCCGCTCTTTCTGGCCTACTACCCCTCGCAGATCAGCGTACTCGTCTGCCTCATGGTTCTGCTGACCCTGCGCATGATCCGCAAATTCTATGCCGAGAACGCCGAGACCCGAGCCCGCATTCGCGAAATGGACCCGAAGTTCATCCGCTATGTCCGGCGCAAGACGCTGGCGCTTTGGTGGCCGATGCCGCTTATATTCCTCGTTTGCACGATCGCTTACAGCCTGCTTCAAGACCGGTATGTCAACCGACCCGCGGTAGAGCACCTTAACAGCCTGGGAACGACTGAACCGGTCGAGATCGCGGGGCAGCCGGTCGAGGGGTTGGCTGTTGCCGATGCTCAGCCGACGACGGTCGAGGGCGCCTCAAGTGCCGCCGTCGCCCGTCTCAGCGGTGCGCAGGCAGCTCGCATAAAAGCGCAGATCGACGCTCAAGTAGGAGCTGCAGGCGCTGACAAAGCCGCCGTAATGAATGGCGTTCGCAGTTCCATGCCGCAACGCTTCCCCGGCACCAAGACTGAATCCTGCTTCTTCCTCAACATACCGTGCCACATCAAGAACGGCGTCAAGTCGATGATCAACAGCGGCTATGTCTCGGCCCGCGAAAAGATGCTGGCTGACTTGCAGGCCGACCTGGACGAACTCGAACGAGCCGGCAAGGGCAATGCCCAGGACATGAAGAACGCAGTCGACGAAAACTTCATGCTTTTCACTGACCAGTCGCAACGCCGCATTTCCGACACGGCCACGGGGTTACGTTTCGTTGGCTGGGCGACGTTCTTCTACGCCATCCTGATCCTCGTGAAGTCCTACATGATCGTCTTTGCGCGGGTATTCTACTGGCGCGTCTCCACCACGCCGGCCCACCGCGCCGAAGGCGATGACGTGGCAGCGGCGCCCGGCAAGCCTGCACGCAGCGGGCGGATGAAGCGGGTGAAAAGCCAGCATACGATCGCACGCGATGACGGCTACAGCCGCTACTACCTGGCCTTTCGCTCCTGCGGCAACAACGTCGTCGACCGACGCCGCATTCCCCAGCCGCTCAGCCTCGTGCTCAAGCGCCTGTTTTCGCGGAATTACGTCATGTGCCTTGTGGACCTTGGCGCCGACAACGACATCGATTGCTGCGACGTGATTGTCGATCCGCCCTCGGAAATCGTGCAATGGGACCTGACAGAAGACGACGAGATCTATGTCGACATGGCGACCGTGATCGGCTTTTCCGAAAGCTGCCGGCTTGGCAGTCACATCTCGCTCTCCATCGCCTCTTTGATCTTCGGTAGGGCGATCTATCATTCGATAGCCGGGCCGGGGCGCGTATTCCTGCGCACCCGCTCGGCGCCGCTGGCGGCGGCGGACAAAGGCACCGATAGCGTGATGCAGGCTTCCAGCCTCGTCGCCTGGCGACGCGACACCGAATTCAACGTGATCAGCTCTCGCACGATCTGGGACATGTTCTTTTCGGGCTATTCGATCCGCAAGGCGGGCGCCGCAACCCATTCGGTGATTTACGACACCAGTCAAACCCGCCGCCTCGGCGCCGGGCAGGGAATCGTGCGCATGACGCGGGCGTTCTTGTTGCCCTTTTGAGTGCAATGGTCACTAGAGGGCAGCTACATACCAAGCGAACCCAACCGGCGGCTTCTCAAAGGACGCGGTATGCCTTTCCAAGCGGGCTCCACGCCCCGCTGAGATAGAGTCTGACGGAAGATTTCTTGGCTGTTCCCTCTAGAAGCCGTGGACGGGAGGCTGCTTTGTCGCTCGCCAACTGCCTCGACGCCGCGGCGGCATCCTGGAAGCAATCGTTTGTTCGCGGCGCGCCATTTTTAGCGATAGTCGGGGCGCAAGACAGGCTTGACGGTGCTTTGAAGTAAACTGCCAGAGGATACCTCTGCACAACTCATGAAGCGCAATGTGCACGGAGGTATTCCCTACGGCAGCTGTCATAGCTTTTTCGACTGTCCCAACCCGGCACAAGCAAAATCCCTTCAATCAATGCCGGCGATGGGTGCTTGGTTGCGGGAAACGCTACACAGGCTGCCTACTCAACCGACGGACGGGCAACCTCAAGCATGGTTGCAACCTTCTGCGCGTCCTTGAGCGCGAGAAACCACGGGTCTCTTTCCAAGGCGGTATCAACGATAGCTGCGACGTCTTCGTGCGCTTCATCGCTCTCGACGCGGATTGAGATGCGGGATTCCAGAGGTGCGGCTGATGACGGTCCGACGCCGAACAGCGCCAGATCGTCGAAGTCGGTTTCGACACTCACCTCGACCCGGCGAAAGCGTTTTCCCATGCTTGCGGCCAGCATCTTGACAGCGATCGCAATGCAACCGGCAACCGCGGCGCGGGCGAAGAAGCTGGGCGAAGGTCCGGCAGCGTCGCCCCCCATCCCGGGGCCGAGATCGGTTACCGCCGTGAACCGGCCTTGGGTGATCTGGCAGGTCAGCCCGTCGGCGACGACGCCTGTGGTTGCAGTGGTGCTCCGCGCCTTTTCCGGCCCGGATTGCATCTTGGCTTTCGCGCGTTCCTGCGCGGCCCGGATCCGTTTGTCGCGGTCGGGTTGACTGGCGTCGTCAGCGCCGGGCGCTGGATACATCTTGGTTGCAACTTGCATGGCTTTTTCCTTTCTCATGCGGCCTTGCGGGAGGATTGGATGAGGTGGTCGCAGATATGGCGGGCATCGGCGCCGACCCCGTCGATCAGCGCCGAGTTTCGGCTGCGCAGGAAGGGCAGCCCCAGCACGTAGAGGCCCTGGGCGACATGGCCTGCCTCGTGCATCAGGCGACCCTTGCGGTCGAAGACCGGCAGGTTGAGCCAGCTGTAATCGGGGCGGAATCCCGTGGCCCAAATGACCGTCCTGATCCGGCCATCCGTCAGCGACATCGTCAGCCGCGGCTGGCGGGGGCAGCGCGTGGGTGCGAAAGGTTCGCCCGGCGCTTCGGCCGCACAGCCGGTTTCCTCGATCCATTGATCGATATGGGCCAGAAGGCGGTTCATCTTCAGGTCGGACAAGGCGCACATGTTGGACAGCGCGCCTGAGAATAGCGCCCTGCCGTCGCGAACCGTTGCCAGACGACCCGCGATCTCCACCCCCTGCTCCTGCAGGCCGTTGAGGTCCATGAACTGCCGGTCGTGCGATCCGGCGAGTTGCAGCGATGGAACCCGACGTGCCCGGTCAATGTCGTCGACCTCGCCCGCGCCCATTGCATGGATGCCGGTCTGGTGCATCCACCACTGGATGTCCCTGCCGCGATAATGCCGTGGCATGCGGATATGTTCGCCGGCAGCAAGCACGACATCGTGGCCCGCCGCGCGGATTTCTCCGGCAAGCTGCACCCCCGTCGCCGATGCGCCGACGACAAGCACGCCGCCGGGGCAAAGCTGGGCGGGATTGCGGTAGTCCAGAGGCGACAGCTGATCGATCTTCGCCGGTAGCGCCTCGGCGAAGGCCGGTATGTTCGGAAGGTTGCAGGCGCCGGAGGCAATCACCAGGTTGCGGCACTGCCAGTCCCCGCGATCGGTACGCACCCGGTAGCCCACGCTTCCGTGGTCGACCGAAAGAACGGTCGTCCGCGTTTCGATCGGCGCGGAGGATGCCCGGGCGTAGCCATCAAGGAAGGCGATGACTTCCTTCATATTCATGAACCCGTCGGGGTCGCCGCCGGCGTATCGGCAGCCGGGAAGGCGGCTTTGCCAGTTCGGGGTCAGGAGTTTCAGGCTTTCCCAGCGCTCTTTCCGCCAGGAATTTGCCACGTCGCCGCGTTCAAGCAGGACATGCGGAACCGACGCCTCGGACAGGCATCTGCTCATCGCAAGGCCGGCCTGGCCCGCGCCGATCACGATCGTATGGATGCGTCTTGTCATGTTCAGGCCTTTCCTCGGGGCGGTCTGCGGAGTTTCGGAAGAGATGCTGCCAGCCCGGCAGCGGGTGCTAGGCTGGCTGGCTGAGGCGCAGGGGGCTCAGGCGACGCTGACCGCGACGTTGGTGGTGTTGGTCACGATGTCGAAGACGGCCGAACGCTTCTGCGACTGGGCGACAAGCGCCTCGATGTCCGCATCGCTCGCATCGGCATCAATCTTGAACGTCGCCCGGATCGCCGAAAAGCCGTTCCGGATCTCCGGGTCCATGCCGAGGATGCCGCGCACATCGACGTCGCCCTCGACGATCACCTGAACCGAGCGGAGCTGGATCCCGCGATACTGCGCCACCGAAGCGACACCACCGGTCAGGCAGCTTGCCAGAGCGGCCAACACGATCTCGGTCGGTGTCGGCGCGCGGTCGGCGGCATGGAAGACTTCCGGGTGATCGGATTCGATCGCGAAGGTCCGGCTGCGCTCGTGCTCTTGCCCGAGCCCGTAATAGCCGTTGATCTTGTTGGCGCTGTAGGTGCCCTGGATCCAGCTGCAATCGCTGCGGAAGGTGAAGGATGCGGCTTCGGGCATCTGCTCGAAAGCACCGCGGGCGCCGATCAGGGCTTCAGTGTCGACACCGTTGTCGGCTTTGATCGTGGTTTGGTAGGTCATGGTATTTCCTTTCTCGTGTTTGGTTTTGGGTTTGCGATCCGTGTCGAACCGCATGGTCTTCGTCAGGCGTGGGCATTGCCGCGCTCAGTGGCGGCGCTGGAACACGCCGAGGGTTTGGCCAAGCCGGTTTCGGTCCGAGTACCAGCGTTCAAAGGTACCGGGTTTGACGAGGCCGGAGATGCCGGTGAAGCCATTGCCGAAGCTGGGCTGCACGCGGTCATTCGAATGGGTCTTCATGGGTTTTCCTTTCGTTGGGTTTTGAGTGCGTCGGGTTCATGCGGTGAAACGGGATCTTCGGCTTCGCCGCCGAAGTGCGGGGTATTCGCAATCGGTCCTCTAGGACGGCGAGCGAGCGGTGATCAGCCAGGACGAGCTGTCCATCCAGAGCCCGCCCTCGCGGGCAACGACAGCCGCGAAAAGGTCAGTCAGGGCGGCGACGATCTCGGGACGACGTTCCTCGCCAAGGGCGCCAGCCTCTCGGTAGATTTCGCCGGCCGGGCCAATCGCGAGTTGAAAATTCACGGCGTCTTCGACATCGCGACCCACGCAGACCTTCGCGTCGATGCGGTGAAAGGCGGTCTCGGTGAAACCGGCAGCTTTCATCTGCGCGCGCGTGGTCGCTTCGTCTGCCATCGAGAACGGGCCGGGGCCGCAACTTTGCGCCTCGGGGCCCGGGGGCGGCAGGAACCGGCGCACGACATCGCGGGCCGCGATCAGCCACGGATTGTCCTCGCGCTGCCGCCACACGATATGCGCCATCCGCCCGCCGGGCTTGAGCGCCTTTCGCATCGACCGCAAACCGGCCACGGGGTTGGCAAAGAACATCGTGCCAAAGCGGGCAAAGACGAAGTCGTAGGCCGAGTCGTCAAGTCCCACTTCCGCGTCACCGACCGCGAAGCGCAGGTTCGGCACGAGCATCTTTTCCGGCCGGGCCCTCGCGATGTTCAGGAAGGCCTCGCAGCAATCGATGCCCACCACGGACCCGGTCGGACCGACGCGTCGCGCAATGGCCATCGCCGTATCGCCAAAGCCGCAGCCGACATCGAGGGCATGATCGCCCTGCCGGATATCCAGCATGGGCATCACGGCTTCGCTGTGCCGCGACAGTCCGCCTTCAAGGATGTGACGGTACTTCACGAACTTCGGCGCCAGCGTGTCATTCCAGAACGCAACGAGGGGCGAAGGCGTCACGGCGCTTTCGTGGGGCGCGGTCAGATTTTGGCGAATTGTCATTGTCTTATCCACTCTCTGGTTCAGCGGTCGGGCCATTCGTTTGCCGACGAACAAGTGGATACGGGGAAGAAGGCAGCGAAAATACTTCACGCACGGAAGCAATGCGCTACAGAAATCGAAGAAATCCGCTACACTATATGAAGTTTGTCATTCGCAGGTGGGGGAAACGATGAACTACAATCAATTTTGTCCGATCTCCAAAGCGGCCGAGATTCTCGGCGAACGCTGGACGATCCTGATCCTTCGCGAAATCCTCATGGGTGCGCGACGGTTCAATGCCCTTCAGCGCGGCCTCGGCGACATTTCCCCGGCCTTGCTGACCAAGCGACTAAAGCAGCTGGAAGAGCAAAACATGCTGATCCGGCGCAAGATCCCCGGGCAAAAGGGCTATGAGTACTACCCGTCCGACGCCTGCGAGGCGCTTCTGCCGGTTCTGTTCTCTCTCGGGGAATGGGGGATCATCTGGGCGAAAAACTCGATCCTCGATCAGGATTTCGACGCCGAGTTTCTAATGCTCTACCTGGAACGCAGCATCGACCGCGACAAGATCAAGGGGCAGGAAACGGTCATCAAGTTCCGCTTCACTGACCTGTCCGAGCAACGCGACTGGTGGCTGGTCGTCAAACCCGAAAACGCCGAGGTCTGCCTGAAGGACCCCGGTCGCGATGTCGATGTCTTCTTCAACTGCACCGTCCGGACTCTGTCAGAGATCTGGATGGGTGACCTCACCTATCGCGACGCGATCGAGGCAGGCGATCTATTGCTTGATGGCGACCCCGCCTTGATGCGCAATGTCTCGGCCTGGCTGCGACCAGGAATTTTTGCGAACTCGCCACGACAGCTGGTCCGCGAAAACTATGGCGCTCATTTGAAAGACTGAGGCCTGAACGCACGGCATCAGCTCACCGCAGAGGTCGGCCCGTGGACGACGGTCACCGGCGGGGCGACGAGGTGTTCGAAAGAGGCACTTCTCTTATAGCGGGTGGTCGTTGGTGTTGGAATCAAGCGTCCGTTTCAAGCGGCAACGAAGGCGCTAGTTCCCGGGTCGGCTAAGGCAGCTTGCGAAGAAGGAAGCGCATTTCTCAGCGCAGCGACTCCGAGCGCAC